>JAFAZN010000156.1 GCA_019239775.1 Chloroflexota bacterium | reverse complement strand
TCCCTATCCGACGTACGCCCGGCTGCGGGCCGAGCCGCAGGTCTACTTCCGGTCGGCCAGCGGCCAGCGCCGGTTTCCCGTGCTGAGTCGCTACGCCGATGTCCAGCTGGCCTTGCGCGACCCGCGCTTCGGGCGGGCGGGCTTCGGCGATGCGTTGCGGACCGGACTCGGCGATGGGCCACTTGGCCGCTCGTTCGCCGACTGGATGGTCTTCCAGGACCCGCCTGATCACACGCGCCTGCGTGGCCTGGTGAGCCAGGCGTTCACGCCGCGCTCCGTCGAGCGGCTGCAAGATCAGATCCTCACCCTGGTCGACGCGCTACTCGATGCGCTCAGCGGTCGCACGGCGTTCGATGTGATGGCCGAGTTCGCCTACCCCCTGCCCATGGTCGTCATCTGCGAGCTGCTGGGCGTGCCGGCCGCCGACCGCGCGCGCTTCGGCGCGTGGTCAGCGGCGGTGGCGCGCGGCGTGGACAGCGTGATCCGACAGCAACCGGAGGTGCTGGCCCGCGCCGACGCCGCGGCGTCGGGCTTGACGGCCTTCTTCCGCGAGCTGGTTGCGCCACGCCGTCGCGCCCCGGCCGATGACCTGCTCAGTCGCCTCGTCTGGGCCGAGCAGCAGGGTGATGGCTTGAGCGAAGACGAGCTGCTCGCCACGTGTGTGATGTTGCTGGTGGCTGGGCACGAAACGACCGTCAACCTGATCGGCAATGGGCTGCTGGCCCTGTTCCGCAACCCTGACCAGCTCGAGCGGCTGCGTGTGGAGTCGACCTTGGCCAGCTCAGCGGTCGAGGAACTGCTGCGCTTCGATAGCCCGGTCCAGCGCACCGGGCGGGTCGCGCTGGTCGATGTCGAGCTGAGCGATGGGCAGCTCATCCGCGCCGGCGATCGCATCACCCTCCTGCTCGGCGCGGCCAACCGCGACCCAGTGCAGTTCGCGCAGCCGGATCAGCTGGACCTGGGTCGCGCCAACGCTGGCCGCCACGTCAGCTTTGGCAGCGGCATCCACTATTGTGTGGGCGCACCCCTGGCGCGGCTGGAGGCGCAGCTTGCGCTGCCGAGGCTGCTGCACCGGTTCCCCAGCCTGCACCCACTGAGCGAGGCCGTGGCCTGGCAACCGACCTTCGGCCTGCGTGGGCTGCTGGCACTGCCGGTCGCGATCTAGCAGCCGCTGACGCCTCTGCTGGGTGTGGATAGCGTAGCATGAGGCCCTGATCAGCGAGGGTGGTGGTGAACACGCTCGAGGTCGAGCCGTTGGCGGTGCTGCTGCGGCGCGTTCGCTCATGGCCGCCGCCTGGCTGCGCCAGGTGGGCGGTGAGCACTTCGACGTCGACAGTGCCGGCACCCAGCCCGCTCCGCTGCCACACCCGGTCGCGGTGGCGGTCATGGACGAGGTGGGGATCGACCTGTCCGGCGCACGACCGCGCTCGAGCGCGGATCTGCGCGGCGCGGACTACGATCTGGTCATTGTCCTGGCGCCGCGTGACGGAGCCGAGAGCCCCCACATCGATGGTGCCCGCGAGGTCGCCTCCTGGTCGTTCGACGATCCCGCCAGCATCGACGGCGCGCAGCAGGTGCAGGCGTTCCGGCGTGTTCGGGATGAGCTCCGCACGCGCGTCAGTCTGTTCGTCAATGCCACCCTGCCTGGGCCAGGGACACCGGCAGCAACGCCCGAGGAGTAGTCGCAGCCAGGGATGGGTTAGCACGAGGTTAGCGGCGCTTAAGCACTTCGGCCGAAACCCACGCTGCTGCGCCATCCGTGGCTACGGTGTCCGGGTGTGACCATGACCAACCTCTTCGAGCTCGCCAGCGCCAGTGGCGAGTTTGATCTGTTCGTCGCGGCGCTCGAGGCCACCCGGCTCGACTGCCTGCTCGCTGAAGATCGCTCGCTCACGGTCCTGGCACCGACGGACGCCGCGTTCGGCGGGGTCAGCGACGCGGTGCTGGCACACCTGGTCGACCGCCGCTCGGCTGATCTGGCCAGCCTGGTCCGATCGCACGTGGTGCGGGGTGCGTTTCAGACCGCCGACCTCGTCGGCTGCGGCTGGCTGGAGACGCTCAGCGGCGTGCGGCTGCCGGTCGACGCGCTCGGCGAGCTCCTGGTGATCGGCGGCGCCGTGCTGGTTCGGCCGGATCTGGTCGGCGCCAACGGTGTCCTGCACGGCATTGATCAGGTCCTGCCTGCCCGCCCATACACCCTGCAGCGGCGTGCCAAGGAGTGATCCCACCCGGTCGGGCTAGCGGCTGGACGTCATCGACGCGGTGCCGCTCACGATCGCGCCGTGGGCGCTCGTTGTGCGTCCGCCTCCACTGGCGAGTCTTAACACGCCGATCACCGACCGATCATCGACGCACAGCGGTCCCGCGCCTAGGCTGACCGGGAGGCGAACACGCGGGCCGATGCCGGGATTGACCGATCACACCGACCGTCGGTGGCTGCTGCCCATCCCCATCCTACTGCTGGTCGCGCAGGTGGTGTACCTGGTCATGCCAACCAGCCCACTGCTCGGGCTGCTCGAAGTCGCCGCCGGAGTGTACGCCGTCGTCGCCCGCCGGCCGCTGACGCTGAGCCTCCTGAGCTGGCAGCAGCGGGTCTGGCAGTTCCCATTCAGGGCCCGCGAGATCCAACTCGGGATGCTCATCGTCAGCGGTGCCAGCCTCGGCCTGGTCCTCGCCGGCGCCTGGAGCTTGCTCGGCCACCAGTAGGCCCCAGCACCGCGGACAAGCAGACACCCACGCGCTCAGTTCGACACGACCAACACGTTCACGACCTGCTCACACTGGCCACGGTCGGCAGGCCATCCACCACCAGCTCGGCCAGCAACGCCGCCGGGTCCGGACGAGCGATCAGCAGATCAGCGTCGCTCGACGGCACGAACCCCTCGGCAACGGCGTGCCTGACGAACGCCAGCAGCGGGTCGAAGTAGCCGTCGACGTTGAGCAGGCCGACGCGCCTGGTCGCGTGCCGGCCAAGCTGCACCCAGGTCAGCGCCTCGAAGAGCTCATCCAGCGTCCCGAAGCCGCCGGGCAGTGCGACGACGGCATCCGCGAGCTCGGCCATGTGCGCTTTCCGCTCGTGCAGCGAGCCCACGATGCGCAGCTCAGCCGTATGCGGGTTGGCGGCCTCGCGCTCGCGCAGGCACTCGGGCATGATGCCGATGACCTGGCCACCGCCGAGACGGACGGCCGAGGCGACAGCACCCATCAGCCCGCGACCGGAGCCGCCGTAGACGAGTCCGAGTCCGCACCGCACCAGAAGATGGCCGAACGCCTGCGCTATCTCGAGGTAGACCGATCGGACGCCTGGGCGCGCGCCGGCAAAGACGCAGACGCGTCGGATGGGGGCCAGCCGAGGACCACCGGTGCGGACAGTTCCTACGGCTGGCATCGCGAGTCGGCGGCCCCTCAGCAAGAGCCTAGCATGGCCGATGTCCGGTTCCTCGCCGCGCGGCCAACGCTCACGATCTGCTTACCGCCGGTTAACTGGCGCTGCTGGCACGCGGCGCAATGGCGAAGCCGCGACCACCGTCTCGCGGTGCATCTGGGCGGCGACAGGGCGTCGGTCGTGCGCGGGTGACGCGCCCGGAGGGCCAACCGTGGGCTCGGCAACGCACGCATCAAGGCCCTCGGCCGCACGCGCTGGCCGATCGGCAGCGCTGTGCTCACGTGCGCCACCGCACGCGCTGTCGCACAATCAGACCGCTTCGATGAACCAGGCGTGGAATGCGTCCAGCTCCGCCTGGCTGACGCCGATCGAGGAGAGATAGCCACCGATACCGCCGAACTCGTCGTCCAGCACGGTGAGCAGCGCGGTCAGGTACGTCTCCCGCAAGTGGAGGTTGGCGAGGATCGGTTCTGGGTCAATGCCTTTGCTGGCATAGTTGGCGCTCATCCGCTGCATCAGCGGCACGAGGTTGTCGGACGGCAATACCTCGGCCGATGTAAATCGGCGATGCTGAGGGCGTGCTTGAACTGCTCTGGCTCGTGCTCGCGGGCGTCTTGGCCTGGCTACGCCCGCGCCAAGATCTCGTGGCTGAGAACCTCCTGCTGCGCCATCAACTCGCTGTCCTGACTCGCCCGACTCGTAGGCGACCACGCGCTCAGCTTGGGGTCTGGGACAAGCTCCTGTGGATCGTGGCTCGCCGGTTGTGCGCTGCCTGGCGCGAGCACTTGTCGATCGTCACGCCGGGCACGGTGGTGCGCTGGCATCGGCAAGGCTGGCGGCTGTTCTGGCGCTGGAAGTCCCGCTCCCGAGGTGGCCGGCCACACCTCAGCGCCGAGGTGCGGGAGTTGATCGCGACCATGTCTGGCGAGAACCCGCTCTGGGGCACCGAGCGGATCAGAGGGGAGCTCCTCAAGCTGGGCATTGTCGTGAGCAACCGCTCGATTCGACGCTACCGCTGGCGTGGGCCGCGGCGCCCGTCGAGCCAGACCTGGCGGACGTTCCTGGCCAACCACGCGCGGCGCCTGTTCGGGTACGGAGGTACTGTAGCTTCGATGTTACCGTGAGCTGGTGGGAGTTCACGTCCTCACTCTGGCGTTAGCCATGGTCAAGCCCACGGCTGATGGTCAGCTTCCAGAGGACAGCGTGACCCGTGCGTGGGACGCCGACCTGCAAGAGGCGGGCATGTTGGATAGGACCAGAAGGGTAAGCCGGTCATTGGCGAAGACGAGACGTGACCAATGGCAACACATCGGGAGCGGCGGATACACGGTGTGGAAGACTGTGCCCAGGCCCGAATACTCGGGTGTGGACAAACCAGTGAGTGTGGGTTGAGCGAGATGGCCTGCTACCAGCTTGCTCCGGTCTTCAGGCCCGCGTACGCGGGAACGCGCTCGGAAGTCTACCCACGCTGGTCAGCGTACCTTCGTAGCTACCAGGGACCTGGCTGTTCTCTTCCTGTGCGATGGCGCGCATCGACCAGGATGACCGGCTTGGACGGTGAGCGAGAGCAGCCAGCGCAGAGTGGCCATAGTAGTCGTGGGCGTGACGCCCCACCAGGGAGACGGCAGCACCGTTCGCAGGGCGAAGGGCCACAGGTAACGTCGTTCGAACGTGGCGGGGTACAGAGGTGGTAGACCTCAATGGCTGACCCCTTCCGCGAACCCGAACATCTCTCGAAACTGGCTGCGGCCGATCCCCGGAAGCGGTTCGGGCGGTTGTACCGCCTGGTCCGCCAGGCTGGGCTACTCGCGGCAGCAGCCGAGCATGTTCGGCAGAACACGGGCGGGCGTACGGCCGGCATCGACGGACAGACGCGTCGGCAGATCAGTACAGAGATGCTGACGGACCTGGCCACTGATCTGGCGCATGGCCGCTATCGAGCCAAAGCGGTCCGCCGCGCCTACATTCCGAAAGGGAAGACGGGTCGGCGCGCTTTAGGCATCCCGACCATCCGTGACCGGATTGTCCAGGCAGCGGTCGCGCAGGTGTTGGAAGCCATCTATGAACCGATCTTTCGGACCTGTTCCACCGGCTTCCGACCGGGACGAAGCACCATCGAGTGCCTCCGCCATGTGGCTCGAACGTACCGCGCTGGAGCCACGTGGATTATCGAAGGCGATCTGGTCAAGTGCTTCGACTCCATGCCGCATGGAGTAATCTTGACCTGCCTGCGCAAACGCATCAAGGATGAGCGATTCATCGACCTCATCCGCCAGATGCTGCAAGCCGGCGTCATCGAAGAGGGGAGCTATACGCGCACCTATTCCGGGACGCCGCAGGGTGGCTTGGCCTCGCCGATACTCAGCAACGTCGTGCTGCACGAGTTTGACTGCTGGATGGAGGACCAGTGGCACGCCAATCCGCCGCCGCTGACCGCGCGGCAGCAGAACGCCAGAGTCAATCCAGAGTATGCGCGTCATAACCGGAAGCTGGCGCGCTGGCGCGCCCAACTGGCCGGCCGCATTCCCCTGGGACGTCACACGCCCGAGGTCCTGCGGACCAACATCCAGGCGGCGCTCAAGGCCAGGAAATGCATCCCGTCGGTTTTGCCCCGACGGCTGATCGCCTACGGCCGCTACGCCGACGACTATGTGGCGGTGCTGTGCCAGTATTCCAAACGGGAGGCGCAGCACCTCAAAACCACCATGGCCGACTGGTTGCAGCGGCACCTGGGCCTCACTCAGCATCCGCTGAAGACGCGCATCACGCACTGGGATAAGCGCTTTCGATTTCTGGGGTATGACCTGCGTGGTCAGCGCAACCTAAATGGGACGCGTTGGCTGCGACTGAGCATCCCGCCAGAGAAGGAGCGCGAGCTCAAGAAGAAGATCAAGCGCTGGTGCAGCTACACGCAAATCCCGGAGCTCGATCTGTTCCTGAGCGTGAATGCCCAAATGCGTGGCTGGACGCAGTACTTTCGCTATGCCCATAACGCGACACAACGCTTCACCTATCTGACCGGTGTCGTTTACTGGCTGACGGCCCATTATTTGGGACGCAAACACCGCCGTTCTCTACGGCGCGTGATGCGTACGCACTACGGGGTGGACCCGAAGAGTGGGAAGCAGGCCGTATACGTCACCGGCAGCAGGGGTCAACGGGTGTTCATCTGGAACAAGCCACCGCAGTGGTGCTCCGTGCTCAGCAAGGTGGTCAACGCCAAGGACATCCAACCACTCCCGCTCATGAGTTGGGCTCAGGGACGGAGCTACGAGCAACGGCAGGAGCTGTCCACAGCCACCGGCCACCAATGCCAGTGCTGCGGACGAACCGGCCTGCGGCTCGTGGTGCATCATCCGAACCGACTTGGACAGAGAAGGAAGCGCAAGCGTGGCCCAGCGAACGTGATCGCATCCGGGCAGCAGCAGCAGGTGAAGCTGCTGTGCCTGGAATGCCACCAGCACCATCATCCTGACGGATGGCGGGGAAAGCCAACACGGAGACAGCACGTTACTGGCGAGCTGGGTGCAGCGACGAGTTGCCTGCCCAGTTCTGAGGGCGCTGGGCGGAGACGTGCGGCAGTAATGCCGTAACGCGCCGCCCTTCGACCCTGTCACCACCTCTGGGCCGCCGATCTGTTCACCGTGCCCACGCTGACGTTCAAGACGCTGTACGTGCTCGTGTTCATCGCCCACGGCCGCCGTGAACTGGTGCACGTGAACGTCACCTCGAACCCGACCGCCGCCTGGGTCTGGCGCCAGGTGATCGAGGCGACGCCCTGGGGCAACAAACCTCGGCACTTGCTGCACGATCGGGATGCCATCTATGGCCGTGACTTCCGCCGGCGCGCCCAGCGCATCGGTATCGACGGTATCAGGACGCCGATTCACTCACCAAAGGCAAACGCCATCGTTGAACGAGTCATCGGGACGCTCCGCCGAGAATGCCTGGACCACCTGATCGTGCTCGACGAGCAGCACCTGGCAGCGGTGCTCGCCGAGTTTGTGGCCTACTATAACCACGACCGACCGCATCGCACGCTCGGACTCCACATGCCCGAGCCGCGGTCACGCTCGATGATCGGTCCGATCTGCTCACGGCCGGTTCTGAACGGGCTGCATCACGTCTACGAGCGCGCCGCCTGAGAACGGCTGCGGTATTGCCGCCCGACACCGGCATCCAGGTGGGCGGATGACGACGCTCGCCGGCAGCCGAGCCGCCTGGCGTCGCTCGCTGGTTCTGCCCGGTCGGTTCCTGAATGGACGGAGCTCGTCCCTGCTGGGTGCGATCCTGGTGATGGTCGTGTTCCTGAGCACTCAGAACAGCCACTACTGGACCCGCCAGAACATCACGAACCTGCTGCAACAGATGACGCCCGTCGGGATCGCCGCGTTGGGGACAACCCTGCTCATCGTCGCTGGCTACGTGGACCTGAGCATCGGCTCGCTCTTCGGTCTGGCCGCGGTGGTGGCGGCGATGCTGTCGCGCACCATCAACCCCCAGTTGGCCATTGCCATGGGTGTGCTGCTGGCGGGTGCGGTCGGACTGACCAACGGGCTGCTGGTCTGGCGGATCCGGATCTCACCCATCATCGTGACCCTAGGCAGCCTGACCCTGCTGCGCGCCGTCGTGCTGCTGCTCACGCAAGGTGAGGCCGTGGCCGACGTGCCGCGTGCGTTCGGCGGGCTTGGCCAGGCGCGCCCGCTGGACATTCCGTCGTCGATCTACATTCTGGCGGTCGGCGCCATCCTGACCGGGATCGTGCTCAGCAAGACGACCATCGGCCGCTACCTGTACGCCATCGGTGGCCATCGCGAGGCGGCGGAGATGGTCGGCCTGCCGGTGCGGCCGCTGGTGCTGGGCGCGTTCCTGTTCAACGGCGCGATCGTTGGCCTGGCCGGGGTGCTGACGGCGAGCCGGTTTGCCGCCGCCGACCCGTCGTACGGCGTCATGTTCGAGCTGGACGTGCTGACGGCGGTGATCCTGGGTGGCGTGGCCTTCAGCGGCGGTGAAGGCTCAATCGGCGGCGCGCTGCTGGGTGTGGCCTTCATCACCATTGTCAATAGTGGCCTGGTGGTGCTCGGCATCAACGCCTACTACGGTGACATTGTCAAAGGCGGTGCACTGATCGTCGCGGTCGGCCTGGATCAGCTGGTCCTCGAGCAGCGGGAGCGGCACCGCCGTCTGCTGGCGATGCGTGAGGAGGCGCAGTTGGGGGCACCGGAGGATGAGGCCCGGCTGGATCTCGTCGCTCCTGCTGACCGGTAGTCGCACACTTCGGGAGGTGAACGGATGAGCACACGGATGCGTCTACTATCGTCTGGCGAGTCGGTGCGAAGCGCGCGCCTGAGCCGGCGCCAGCTGCTCCGCCGCGGCCTGGTCGCCACCGGCGCGGTCGCGCTGGTGGGTGGCTGGCCCGGCCAGGCCGCCTTCGCCCAGGGCAGTGGCCAGGTGACCGGCTACTTCGGCACCTTCAACGACCTGACGGGCAAGAAGGAGGGCTGGCCCAGCCTGGAGCACGACGAGGTCAACGACTCGCTCTGGCAGATGATCATGAAGACCGGCGCTGCCGACAACACGCACATGCAGTTCGCCAACGTGGATGCCGGTGCGGACCAATCCAAGCAGGTGCAGAACGCGATCAACTTCATCACCCAGGGCTACAGCGCGATCTACATCAACACCGGCACAGCCGCCGGCTGGGACCAGGTCATCCAGCAAGCCAGCGCGGCGGGCGTGCTGACCATGAACCACAGCCCGGACGCGTTGACGGGGGCCACCCAGAACGTCGTCATCGACCACGCCCAGGCCGGCAATCTCAACGCCCAGGCAGCGGCCAGCTGGGCCAATGCCAATGGGGTCACGCCCGTGGCGGCAACCCTGGCGATCCTGAACAGCGTGCCGCTCAAGCTGCGGACCGACACGTTCAAGCGCAGCCTGTCGAGCCTGATGCCACAGGTCACGTTCTATGAGGACGTGGCGGTGCCGCTGAACAACCCGAACGCGAGTGCCGCGGCCGCGCAGAACCTGCTCAACGCCCACCCCGACATCAACATCCTGTTCTGCTACAACGACGACACGGCGACCGCGGTGGCGACGGCGCTGGGGCAGCAGGGTATCGCCGATCCGACCCAATTCTGGATCGGCGGCGTCGACGGCAACAACTCAGCGCTGCAGAACATCGCCTCGGGCTCCTCCACCCAGCAAGCCACCGCGGCGTTCTTCTTCGGCTACAGCGCCGCCGCCTTGCAGAGCGACGTGGAGAAGATCCTGTCGGGTCAGAAGGTACCCCCGACACGGGCCCTGTTGCCGCAGCTGGCCACCGGCGACAACGTGCAGAGCGTGATGACCCAGAGCAACGGTGCGCTGGACCCGCAGTATAAGTCGTTGTACGACACGCTGATCCACTACTTTGACCAACCGCTCGTCACCGGCCGCCCGCTGCCGTCGGTCATCACTGGCGGTGGCGGCTAACGTCCGCCAGGAGACACGCGCGCCAGGACCTCGAAGAGGATCGCCGCGCTGAAGCGATCCGGTGGTTGGAGCGCGGCGAAGTGGCCCACGCCAGGCAGCACCACCAGTTGGGCGCCCGGAATGCTGCGGCAGCTCCGGCGCCCCCGTCGGACTCGACCGTCCGCAGGTCCAGGTCGACAACCCCGACGGTTCGATAACCGGCCACGCCCGCGGATTGTACGGACGCCCCTGGCGAGCGCCCGCCGGTCTACAGGTGGATCACGGGCTGCGTCCAGGCCGAGCCCAGTGAGGTGACCACGAGCCCGCGACCGTTCGGGTCGGCGATGAACAGCCAGAACTGGCCGTTCGGGAACGACAGCAGCGACCCGCTGCGCGGCTGCTCGGCTGAACCATTGCAGCCGGCGGCCTCGAACGGCTCCACCGGGCCGCCCGTGAGCTGGCCGTCGCCATGATCGAAGACCTGAACGCACGGCACCGTGGCGTCGGCGGCCCAGTACAGGTCGTAGTGTTCGCTCGGCGTGTCGACGTGGCGCGTCTCGAGTGCCACCGCCTGCTCTGGTCCAAGCGGACAGCCGGCTGCCTGCCGTAGCTCCGGATGCTGTGCCCAGACCCGGCCGAAGCCCAGCACCGGCTGGATGGCGCACGGCGGGAACAAGCCGTACGCCCACAGGTCGCCGCGCCGGGTACCCCGCAGCACGGCGCCGGGCACCAGCGCCTGTCGCAGCAATTCGTGGTCCAGGTCGTACGACGTGAAGCCCGGCTCGCCGGGTGGATCGAGGGTAAGCCAGGACGCGCCGCCGTCGGTCGAGGCCAGCATCGGCAGTTGCGACGGTGCACTCAAGTAGGCCCAATCCCAACATCCACGTCATGAAGGGCAAAGTAGGCCGGAGCTGGCGGGCGGCGTCAGCGTGGACGGTGAAGACCTGCCGTTACGCACGAAGTTGCTTGAGCTGCGGAACCAAGGAGTATTTGCGGGCATGCCGCACGAGGAGGCTGTCAAGGTACTGGCGCCAGTCGTCCTGCCGCCCGGCACCGAGCGCCGCCGCGCGGCTCCGTTTCAACCACGCTAGCGCGTGGTGGTAGTAGCGCGACTGCCCGGCATCCATGATGCGTTCCGCCTGTTGGCGGCCCATGCGGATGACCCACTCGGGATGCGTCTGGATGGCCGCATCGGCGACCTGTTCGACCATGGCGTAGTCGTAGGGGGCACTGTCGGCCACGGCGATCGCATCGTCCAGCAGACCTTCATGCACGAAGATCTCGCCAATCCCGCTGGGAGAGCGGGCGGCGGCCCGCCGCAACTCAGGCAGCACCTCATCGCGCACGGTCGGCCAGCGATCACCAGCGACGGTCTGGAGGGCTTGATAATCGTCCAGCGCGTGCGACGCCTGGAGCGCGACGAGGGCACCCCGTGTGGCACGATCAGCATCGCCAGCGGCGGCGGCCGTGTCCCGTAACCAGCGCGCAAGCGTCCACACTTCGCCGGCCAGGGTCAACCCATGCTCGGCGATCTGGAGCGCGTCCTGGGCGGCGCCATGCTCGAGCAGTACCCGCGCCAACACCAGCGCCTCGTGGGCCTGGGTGAGCTGCTCGAGGCCGTACCGACGCGCTTCCGCCAGACGGCCCAGCCGGACCAGCAGCGCGACGTAGCGGTCGACCTGGCGCGTGGCGTCGGCCAGGTGGAGCGCCTCCTCCAGGCGCCCCTGGCGCTCCAGCACGTTCAGCCGGGCAAGCGCGAGCGTGGGCTCGGCCCAGGCTCCCTCGCTCTGGGGCGAAGCCGCCTCCCCCCGCAGCATCCGTTGCAGCTCGGCATCGTCCCACCCTTGCACCGCCGCCAGCTGAGCGGCGTCGAAGGCCGTCTCGATGCCGTAGTCGGCGGTTTCAGCCTGCCAGTCGGCCAAGCGCTCCGCCCAGGTCTGCCGCTCCGCTGGCGTGAGGTCGGCCGTCAGGATGGCTTCGGCCCAGAGCGCGCCAAGGTTATCAAAGACGGCGCCCAACTCACCGTCGGAGTCATCCAGTTCCGTCCACCCCTGGACGTACTCGTCGGTGATCACCTCCAGGATGGCGAGGGCGCTTCGTCCGTCGCCAGCCTCGAGGTGGGGGCGGGCCTGGTCGGCGAGCTCGCGGACGCTCTCCGCCACCCCACCCACGTACCAGTACGCCTCCGAGGCGCGCAGGCGGTCGAGCGAGTGCAAGATCCCGCGGACCTGGCGACGTATTGACGTCGCGGCGACCGTAGTGGTCCGACGTTGGTGGGTGGCCGAGCGTCCGGCCGCTGGCGACGGCGTCGACGGGTCGCGCAGGGCCGTGATCAACTCGTCGAGCACCTCCGCCAACGCGGGCTGGCGAGCCGCCAGGTGCTGAAGGAGGAGCTGGAGCTGCCCACGATCCAGGTGGGCCAGGCGCGCCTCAAGCGCCGGCCGCTCCTCGACCTGGCCGGGTCCGCGCTGGGGCGCTGGGGTGGGATCGGACTGACGAACTCGCGCGCGCGGCATACAGCACCTCCCTGAGGAATGGCCGCTGCTTCAGGTCGGGACGTCCTGCATGAGCCGGTGGGCCTCGTCGTCGCTGAGCGTCAGGTACTCGGTGTGCAGCCGCGCCCAGCCGGCCTGCTTCTGCGCCAGGGCCAGGCTCTTGGTATGGCGCACGATCTGGCGGACCCGTGCGTGGCGGAACAGGTGCGGATGCACAGGCGCCGGCTCACCGACCCGCCCATGACCCGAGGCGCGCACGGCCAGCACCCGGACGTTGGCTCGCTCGGAAGCAGCCTTGACGATCTGCCAGGCGCGGACGCGGTCAATCGCTCGGCGCCGACCAGCGGCGCCACGCTGGCGGGAGAAGAAGAGGGGCTCGTCATCCTCGAGGTCGTGCTCGCGCGCCCAGAGCAGCAGCTCGCCTGGCAGGCTGGCATAGGCGGCTGCGAGCTGCGCCGTTTTGACCAGGCGGCTCGGGTTCTTCAGGTTGGGCAGCACGAGGCCTTGCCGACGGACGTCCTTGGGTCGCAGTGCCAGGACCTCACTGACGCGGGCCCCCGTGGCCCAGAGGGTCGTGAGCAGCAGTCGATCCCGCTCGCTGACGGCCGCGGCAATCACGGCCTGGACATCCTCAGGCGTCAGGCCCTCGGGTGGCTGCCAGCGCTTGGCCGCGGGTTTAACAGAACGCCGTCGGGCCGCCGAGCTTAACAGTTCACGCTCGCGGGCCGGCATGAGCGCCGTGTTCACCGGCCGCCCAGCGGGGCTGCTCATGGGCGGCCAGTTTAACCGTCCGCCCCTTCGGTCAAACTCGCCACACCCGGCCCGACGTGGCCCACTGGCCTGCACAATCGCCGTCGGCCACGTCAGCTCGGCCAGGATCGTCCCTGCCGAGGTGGCCGAGTCTCGTCCGTGGAGGTTGCGCATGAAGCGCCTGTGGGAAGCCGATGAGCTGGTCGCCGAATGGACCCTGGGATCCGACGACCTGACGCTGCTGGCCAACAAAGCGGGACCCACTCGCCTCGGGTTCGCCGCGTTGCTGGCCTTCTTCCGCCACGAAGGCCGCTTCCCCAGCAGCAAGCACGAGGTCCCGGCTGCCGTCGTCGCCCATCTGGCCAAGCAGGTCGGCGTCCCGGCTGAGACCTACGTCGCCTACGATTGGCGCGGCCGCGCCATCAAGTACCACCGGGCTCAGATCCGTGCGGCGCTGGGCTTCCGCGAGACGGCGGTTCAGGATGCCGAGGAGCTGGTCGAGTGGCTCCTGCAGGCCGTGCTGCCGCACGACTGGGCCCTGGACCGCGTCCGCGCCGCGGCGTACGCCCGCTGTCGCGAGCAGCGCCTGGAGCCGCCCAGCCCAGACCGTCTCGACCGCCTGGTCCGCTCGGCGCTGGCCAAGCACGAGGAGCAGTTGTGTCGCCGCGTGCACGAGCGCCTCTCCCCACAATCAGTCGTGACCCTGGATGGGCTGCTGACGCCGGCGACGCCCGCCGCTGCCAGCAAGGATCCGGATCCGTTTGCGCATATCAAGGCAGACAGCGCCGACGAGCGTGATGCGATGATCGCCAACTTCAGGAAGGTCCTGGCCGACTTCGATGCTGACGGACACGGGAAGCTCTCCCGCGAAGAAGCGCCGGTCCTGATCCGCGACCAGTTCGACCGCTACGACACTGATCATGACGGGTTCATCACCATGGACGACGCACAGCTATGGGACTGACGCTTCCGCGGACAATGCGGAGACTCGTTGTCGGCAGCTGGCGTTGAGCTAGGCGTTACTCCATCGACACCGTTCGACCCGCGGGGTTTCGACCGGTACCACCAGACCGTGCCTGCCAAAGGCGACGGCGGAGGTGCACATCGAATCCGACTGGTGGACCGCCAGGGGCGAGTTGCCATCTGGTAGTGCGGCGGCCTATTGGCTGTTATCGCTGTCCCCCTGCTGGTCCTCGTCGGAACCGGGCACGAACACCAGGCCTTTCGGTTGAATGGTGACGCCCGGTACCCGGGTGATCACTCCGCTGTTGAGGTCCAGCGTGCCCAGCCAGTTGGGCTGAGTGGAGGGCGTGTTCGCATTGGACGGCGAAACGGCGGAGAAGGCAGTTCCCGGATCAAACCTGCCACGGATAGCAAAAACGTCGGTGCTCCCGTCCGTGGCGTACAGCGTTCCGCGGCGCGATGTTGCCCACACTGTGTCGTCCACTGACGTGCTCGCTCCCGCTGGACCGGCCTCGGACGAGAGATTCAACACAAACAACCTCTGGCTCGCAGTGCCGGCGTCATGGGCGTAGATCTGCTGCCCATCGCCCTGGCTGTCCAGGATGAAGTCACCGGCGAACCGCGGAGATGATGGGGGCACCACGAAGTTAGAGTCCGGGTCAGTCAGACCAAGAGCGACGCGAGTTCCATACGCTGAGGAATTCTTGTTCGCCACGGTCGCCGTCGAATTGTCGAAGAAGACCGGCGTGAGCGTCGCAGTCGTAGCCGACAGCGTGGCGCGATAGACCGCGGGCTGGCTCGTGTCGCTCGGATTGGAGGCGCTGATGAAGATCTGTCCACGGTAGATGTGCGCTGCGTCGGTACCTCCGCCGTGCACCGGTGGGTTCGGGATGTAGGTGTAGTGAATGAGTTGCGAGCCACGCTCAGCTTCAGGCCGGATGACATACAGACTCGAATTGCTGTCCTCGTTGACGGTGGCGATGAGCCGATCGTGCTGCGGATCGGCCGTCAATCCGTCACACCGGCCCGTCAGCTGCCAGCTCTTGAGAATGCGACCGCTGGTCGCGTACTGCACGACGGTGCTTTCGGTGACGCTGCCGGCTGGCTCACCATTCGGCCCGACGCCATTCTGCCACGAGACGAAGATCGATCCATCCATCGACGTGATGTCGTCGGGCTTACTTATGACCTTGCCACCCGGAATGATTCCGCCGGCTGCGAACACGGTGGTGGTCAAGCCCATCGATTGGCCGTGATCGGCGTCAGCCGCGGCGATGCTGGGGGCAGCTACGACTCCCATTGCTGTGAAACTGGCGGCTGCAACAGACGTCAGGACTCGAATCAAAGATTGGTGCACGGAAGTGTTGGGCTCCCTTCGTGGTTAGGGGTTTGAAGATCGATCGAACGGACTACTCGCCAGATCCCAGCTCGTCAGCACGCTCCAGGAGGTCGTTG
This sequence comes from Chloroflexota bacterium, assembly GCA_019239775.1. Taxonomy (GTDB): domain Bacteria; phylum Chloroflexota; class UBA6077; order UBA6077; family CF-72; genus CF-72. The sequence goes on along the minus strand of JAFAZN010000156.1, from coordinate 5,816 downwards.
GCCCGCTCGATCAGTTGCCGCGCCTGGCCTCTGTCGAAGTCGTGGCTGCCGAAAGCCACTTCTTCGAGAACATTCCGGATCTGCGACGCTATCTCGTTCCGTTCGTCGCCAAGCGATTGGATCTGGCGATTGACTCGGGCGTATTGATTATCATCGCCCGTGCTGCCACTTTCCACCGCACGCGTGGTTGCATGAATTGTCGAAAGCGCGAGTCGACCAACCGGTGCATTGATCTTTTTGAAGACCTGCTGGAGTTCAGCCAGCGTTTTGTCATCGTCGCGGTCGTGGCCAATCGAGAGGATTTCGGTCAGGACTCGTCCATCGTGCGCGTATCGGTAACGCAGGCCGAGCGCGGCCAGAACGGTCGGACGGATGTCCGTATGATCCGACCACACGTTATCCACAATACCGCGCGGCTCGACTCCGGGGCCGACCATGGCCGCCCAGGTAGTAGAGATCACCGGTTGGATGTCGCCGTGCAACCAGGTCTCGACGCCCGGACATTGCATGACGAGCGTGTTTGGATCGTTGGAGCAATCGAGGCCGCCGATCAATCCCTGAAACCCGAGGTTCAGAAAGTCGAAAAACGTTGCCTGGCGGTTCGGGTCACCCGTCACCATGTGCAGGATTCGCATCTGGGCGCGGTCCGCCAGCAACGAAGTGATCTTTTCATTTCGCTTGGTGAGCGGATTGTTTACTTCTATCTGACTCACCGCCCGCTCGAACTGACGTGTCGAGGTAGCCATCTGGCCGGGATTGCCCGTCAGATAAAAGCCGACAGCGCTGTCGGAGTGGATGTCGAACGGAGTTTTGATGCCTTTCTGGGCCAGCGCAACATCGAGGCCGACCTCAACGCTACCGAGTTGGTTTGCATCATATGCGCAGGTCTTGGTGACTCCGTCGCACGGCCTGTTCAGCGGCGGCGTGCCGGCGAAGAAGTCGTTCTCGTCAGAGGCGACGACGAAAAGTGTGTTGTCTCGATTGATGCCGTCCTTGGCCAGTCTGCTGAAGAACTTGCCGAATGCTGCATCGTAACTACGCAGGTTCTGTTGGTAGATGGGGTCGCCTGGACCCAGGCCGGTATCAGCCTGCTCATGCGCGGCGGAGATGTAAGCGTACGTAACCGGCACATTGTGCTCCTGCATCGTGGCGACGTACGACAGCGATACGGTAGCGAGCGTGCCATTGAAGCCCGGAAAGCCGACATACGGGCCGCTCTTTATGACGTTGCCGTCAAGGTCTGTCAGCGGGCCGTTAGGGCTTTTTTGTGGAGCGACGTATTTGTGCCCGAACAGCCCCATAAAGCCCTGGTAGCCGCCGGGCTCATCCGGGAGCAGATCGGGTTGGCCGTGGTTGCTGGTCGCGCACATTGAGGACGATTGCGCGCAGTGCACGGCGATGCCAATGAAATCCGCCGTAGTCCGCGTCTGACCGGCGTCGCTCAGGTCGGCCGCTTCTTGCGCTTCGGGCGAATTCGCGCCATAGACGGTGGCGACGTTGGCCACTCGTTCGAGTTCGATGTTCGCGGTGCCGATGCCGGCCACGTTGCAGCCGGCGCGCGTGAAGGCGACCCATGGCGCGGGTACGCCCTTCTGCTGCTGATCCAGCAGGTTGAAGCGTCCGGCGTCAAGCACGCCATCGAACCCCTGCGCCAGGTCAGTCCAGTAGGCGAATGTAAGCGCCTGATGCGTGTTGCCGTCGGGCGTGTAGAAGATAAAAGTGTTGGCTACCGGTTGGCCGTGGTCGTCTCCGTAAAGTCCGGTGAGCGTTGTAATGATGTCGTCGCCGGTGTGCGAGAGGAGTGGTGTGTGATGGTTGCCGAGGATCGCGCCGTTTCCCTTGAGAAAGCTATAGAGATTCGGCATCTGCTCGAGGTCTGACGGGACGTTCGGATCATCACGCCGGAAGTGCACATTGTCGAACTGGATTTCGATGACATGCTTGATCTGGCCGGGGGCGGCGCCCAGATCGCAAGTACTGTCGGAGGCTACGCTGGGCGGTTGGGCGCCGATCGATCCAGTCGATAACCCGAGCCCGCCGATCACCAGCGTCAAGGTGAAGATCAATCGGGCCGCGGCGCGCGCATACAGGGGTCGCACCATCACGTACTCCTTCGTGTCCGGGGATCTACGTGGCGATCGATTATAGGCCAGCTAGTTGGTCGCAAATTGTTCGGTTGATACGTGTTGGACCATCCCGTACTGGAGTGTTTACGTTCCAAAGGTCGACCGTTAACGCTGCCGCGTGTCTGGCACCAGGAAGACGTCGGCGCGTTGAGGCAACCCGGACTCCAACCGCTGTCCGTCATGCTTCGATCATGTGGGCGTGCAGCGCGCCAGCTTCAAAGGCTTCAACTGCTCCATCGCTCAGTGCCTGGAGCTGGTCGGCGAGTGGTGGACTTTCTTGATCTTGCGCGACGCATTCCTGGGAGTGAGCCGCTTCGACGAGTTCCGCGAGCGGCTCGGTATTGCAGCAACACGCTTAACGAGCGGCTCACTGGGCTGGTCGAGGCGGGCACTTTCCGGCGAGTGGCGTACGGCCATCACCCGCCGCGCTACGACCACAAGCTGACCGCCAAAGGCAAGGACCTATGGCCGGTGCTTGCGGCGCTGCGTCAGTGGGGCGACCGCTGGGCGGCGCCAGAGGGCCCTCCGGTGGAATACGTGCACAACCGCTGCGGGCAGGTGGTTCAGGTCGTCCCGACGTGTTCAGGTTGCGGTGAGCCGCTGGCGCTCGGCGAGCTGCGTGCCATTGTTGGTCCCCGGTGGCGGCGAACTGCCGCACGTGGATGCGCTGACACTCCAGAATCGGGAACCGCACCGGACCTCCTAACGCGGACCCCCGGCGTGGGAGTGCATCGGCGGTGTGATTCACGCTGGCACCGCCGGCGGACCGCTGGCGCGCTGGCCCCGACGGCTGACACCAGCCGCCAGCAGGTGCGTGGCAGTCCCGTCATCGGCGCGGACGAAACCGGCGCCCGCGTGGACGGGCGGACCTGGTGTCAATACGCGGCCGTGAGCGCGCCACGTGGTCGCGAGACTGCGTAATTGACGTTGGCCCGGACGCCAGGAATGGGCAATCGAGGCGTTGTGGACCAGCCGGCAGGTCAGAGCTCGTAACCCTGCTCGACCCAGTAATGCCAGTCCTCCACAGCCTGGGTCGTCTGCTCGTCCGCGACGGTGACCTCCAGTTGCGAGAGGGGGACGGCCAAACCATCGGGTCGGTCCCAGCGAGTCAGCACGAACATCTCGTGCGCGCACTCCTCCTGGGGTCCCAGTCCTATCACCTCCACCTCGTCACCGACACGAAGTGGTGAAATGGCCCGTTCGCGGATGCACCGCGTCAGGAAGGGAAACTCCAGATTCTCCTCGAGGTAGTTGTACCAACCGAGCGCCTGCTCTTCAGGTCCATTGGCGTCGACAATGATCTCCATTTCGATGCGCTGCTCACGCTCTTCATCGAGGGGTGGCTGTGGCATGGGGCCTCCTCCGTCTCGAACTCATCCAGAGCACGGACCACCTGATGGCTCGCATTAGGCGGCGCGGACCGTTGGCCGCCTCGAGGGCTTGTCGCCTCGTCGGCAGCGGTTATCGAACAGCATGACGGGCGAGGTGGCAGCCTGCTTCTGCAGGCAGGCACGCACCGTCAGAGCGGCCGCGATGGAAGCGGGGGTGCGCAGGTTGAAGTGCGGACCTTGTCGATGGCGAAACGTCCGCCCCATGCGCTCGGCCGCGTTGCTTGTCGCTTCCCAGCTCGGGTCCCGCAGAAAGCAGCTCAGCCGCTCGAACCGCGCCCGGTCGACGCTCTCCTGCACCCGCCGTAACGCGGGCAGCCGTCGGTACTCGGTGTTCGCCTGCCAGCACGCATAGTGCTGCTGAGCGTCGCTGAGCGGACGCCGTTGACCTATGTCATCGCGCCAGATGGCATACCAGTCAACCAGGAAGGCGCGGGCCACACGCAGCTCAGCCCCGAGGGGGCTGTCCAGCAGGACCTGCAGGTGGGCGTGCTCGTCGGCGGTGAGATGGTCAGGACGCCGCGGCAGCAGTGACCGAGTGCGTTTCAACTGGTCGCGCACCTGGCGCACCTGGTGCCAGCTCGTCCACGGCGCCGGCGGCAGCGCCTCAACGAACGGACTCGGGCTCGGTAGGAAGGTTTGGGCAGCGCCATCATGGGGTGGCGTTTCGTAGCGCAGCCACTTGGTGACGGTGCGCCGATTGAGCCCGGTCTGCTGGGTGATCGCCCGCAAGGACAGCCCTCGGCGCCGCAGCTCATGCACGCGTGCCAGTGCCGCGGCGCGGCTCGCCTCACGCCACCGCCAGCGCGTGGTCGCATGGTCGGTGGCGTCCGCGGCCGGGGTCACCAGGCGTGGCCGCCCGCCCAGGGTGGCCCGCGTGGCTGGTGGCGGTGTCGGCAGCCGGCGGCGCACCGCCTTGAGCACGTCGTTGACCGCCGTCGTGACGCGACGGCTCTCGTGGAACAGGCAGAGTTGCTGGGCCGCTGTCGGCCAGACCTCGGCCAGCAGGCTGGGGTAGAGGGCAGCCCCGTCGGTGATCACCTGGGCTGGACGGATGCCGGCCGCCCGCAAGCGGCACAGAAAGCCGTCCATGCTGGCTTGGTCGACACTGCCCTGGACCAGCTGATAGCCGACCAAGCGATCGCCATCGGCACCGGCCGGGTCCACGGCGAGGAGCAGGGCGAGCTGGCCCTGGTAGACCTCGTCGAGGCACAGCACCCCCGAGAACGTCTCGACCACCCAGGGCAGGTAGTCGCGATCGAAGTCCCAGCCCGCGGCATAGGCCCGGCACCAGCGTCGGATCATCGCCTCGCTCGGTCGCACCCAGAAGTCGCGGGCCAACCGCGCGGCCACGCACCGGAAGGCGAGCCCGTCCTGGTAGACAGCTTCGACGGCCTTGGCGACCACGCGGTTGGTGTAGATGGCGTCGGGCCGCAGGAAGGGCGGCTGGGCGCGGAAGTAGCACCGGCAAGCTCGGCAGCGGTGGACACTGACCACGACCGCCAAGAGCACGGGCTGGTCCAGGTCGATGTCGATCGCGGTGCGGGTCACATCCCAGACGCGCCGAGCGGGCTGCTGGCAACGGTCGCACCGCAGGACCGGCAAGCTCCAGCGTACCCGTCGCACGGTACACGGCACGTGGGTGATCGATGGCTGGGATGAGGAGTCCAAGGAGCTTCCAGAAGCAGCCAGCACGGCTGAGCGCCCCGAACTCTACCGGTCCTGGCGTCCGAGCCAACGTCAATTACGCAGTCTCGCGACCGCGTTGTGCACCTCAGCCGCGTATTGACAGCGCGCAAGGGCATCGAGTCGCGCGAGAAGCTGGGGCGCTATCGCTGGGTCGTCGAGCGTTCGGTGAGTTGGCTACACGGCTTCCGTCGCTTGCAGGTCCGCTACGAGCGGCAGGGCCGCCACGCCTGGGCGCTCCTCGACCTCGCATGCGCCCTCATCTGCTTCCGCTTCCTCTCAGCCGCTCAGGCCGCCTCGTCAGCGGTTCTGAAATGACCTGTTAGCAAAGCCTTCACACATATTTCACCGTGCCTTAACGCACTCCCCCGTGTTCGGGCATCGCGTGCCCACCTACGATTCCTGAGCGAGGTCCGACACAGGTTCGGCCGGATCCTCGACAGGCAGTGCGTTTGCCGGCGAGCCCTCTGCAAAGGAGCTCAAGGATGTCGAATCAAGCCCTTGCTCGATGCCGAAAGATGGCAGCGGTCTTACTCATGCTGACCATCGCCATCGCACCGAGTATCACTCCAGCTTTTGCCGAGCGAGACGAGAGAGGTCACGACTCCGATACTGC
>JAFAZN010000150.1 GCA_019239775.1 Chloroflexota bacterium | reverse complement strand
GGCGTCACTCACCGGTAACCGTCACCTCCACCAATACGGGTCGGGTCCACCGGAACGGCGTCACTCCGCTGGTGACGGTCACCTCCACCCGTGAAGGGCATCACCTCCACCATTTAGGGGAACGTCTCTACGGGTAATGGCGTCACTCCATCGGTGACGGTCACCTCCACCAGTAAACGGGACCACCCTACTGGTAACGGGCGTCACTCCACCGATAACCGTCACCTCCACCAGTAACGGGGGTCACCTCCAGTGGTAACTGCTTCCTCCGCCAGTAGTGAACATGCTCGCGCTCTCGGGCCTTCGCCGCGCGAAGCGGGCGTGCCGAGCGCTCCAACGTCGCATCCCTCCAAAGAACTCCCGCGGACAAAGGCGCACAGACCTACGTGCCGCGCTGCAGCAGTTCGCGAACCTTCGTGCGATCTACGGACTTTGCCGATCGTTCGAGCCAATCCAGCGGCGTGAGCCCATTGTCGTCTTTCGCTGATGGATCAGCTCCATCCGCCAGCAGCACGCGTATCGTCCCCAAAAAACCAGCTTTGGCCGCGTAGTGCAGCGCCGTTGCGCGGCCACCATCGTTGTCCTGGCCGACCAGCCTCCGGTCGTCAGCCCGGGCGCCATGCTGCAGCAGCGCCGCGACGAACTCGGGATCGTCCTTGCGACCCTGGTTGCCCGTGCACGCGAGGCCGATCCAGCCACCAGAGCGATCAACGCGCGCGCCGGCGCGTGAGAGCAGCGGTGCAAGATCCGCGTGGCAGACCCAGCGACCTGCGCCGATTGAGCTCGCATCCGCGCCGCGGTCGAGCAGCAGCCGAACCATCGCGACGTTCTCTCGCGCCACCGCATGCCGAAGGGCGCGGGTTGGATTCAAAACTGGCCCAACACCGCGGGCCAACAACAGGCGCAGCGCCTCGACGTGGCCGCCTGCTACGGCGTGGTGCACCGGCGTGATCTCGAGCGCATCGACGGCAGGATCGCTAATCTGCGCCAATGAAGGATCGCGCTCAAGGTCGACCCGGAGCGCAGATACGTCCCCCAGAAAGGCGTTTGAGAAAACATCGTCGACAGCGCCGCGTTCGAGCAGTAGCGCTTCGACGTCTTTGCGCCGCCTGAGTCGTGCCGCGCACAACGGCGTCACCATGATCAGGGCCTCGATCGGGGAAGGCGCATTCACATCAACGCCGAGCTCGAGCAGCAGCTCGACAACAGCGACCCGACCGTTGAGGGCTGCCAGGTGCAGGAGTTGCGCCGCGTGCAACTCGGAAGCGAGCACATCGGGCGCCGCGCGAAGCAATTCGCGCAAGGCTGGCGTCTCGCCTCGGCTGGCCAGGCCAAGTGAGGTGATGGCCGGCTTGTACCGCAAGCACGTCCCGTGCGACGCCGCGCGAATCGATGCCGCCTGCGCGCCGCTGTTGACGAGCGCCGTGGCCAAACCCTGCACGCCCGCATAAATCGCGTCGCGCGCTCCCGCATCGGCGACCGCGCATTCCAAAGACGCACGGAAGTGTTCGAGCCACTTCTCAGCGAGCGCTTGCGTGATCGGCAGGAGATCGTGGCGGTGCTTCAACGGCATATACGCCGTCTCGCTGTACGTTGCGCCCCCGCCGAGCCATTCCATGAAAAATCGCGTCTGGCCCGCGCGCTCGTGGATCAGGTTGTGACCGAAAAGCGGCCGCAGGGCTGAGTCTGCCTCGATGCGATCGTAGAGCCCGTCGATCAGCGCCTCGACGGTCTCGCGACCGCCGATCTGCGCAAACAAGTCGCTGCCAGCCAACGGCCGAAAGGACTCTCCCTGCACCAGCAATCGACGGTGCGCCACGCGCGCGGATCCAGCATCGAGCGTGGACGCAGCGATCACTTGGCTCGGCGGCTGGCTGGCAACTCCGAAACCAGCTCCTCGGCCGAGGCGCTGTAGCGATCGAACGCCTCTCGCAGACGCCGGGTCTCGTAGTGGGCGTAGATGCGCTTGGTGGTCTCGGGCGAGGCGTGGCCCAGGATGTCCTGGACCTCGGACAGGCTCGCGCCGCGATTGAGTAGCACGCTGGCCTTGGAGTGGCGGAAGTGGTGCGTCGTAGCCGGTACTCCGACTGCTCGTGCGTACCGTTTCACGATCGCCCAGACCGACTGCGGCGCCAGGCGCCAGCGCTCGCCGCCGTGGCCGGCCGAGCGTCCGCGATGGTTGTCGTGGCGCAAAAACACCGGCGCGAGCGAATCGTTGCGCGCCGATAGGTACTCGCGGATGGCCCCGAGTGTGAGGTCGTCAAAGAACACCACGCGCTCTTTTTCGCCTTTGCCCGTGATGAGCGCGCGATCGGCCCACCCGTCCTGCAGATCGACGCGATCCAGCCGAGCAACCTCCTCGCGACGCATGCCGGTGCAGAACAAGGTGAGCAGCAGCGCGCGATCGCGCAGGAGCTCCAGGCGTTTGACGCCGCCTCGCTCGCTCGGCGGCGGCTCGGGTTGCTCCAAGACGTGGGTCACCAGCAACGGCAAGCCCTGGTCGATGCGCGGCGTGCGGTACGTCGAGCGGCCCATGACCTGCTGGGCGTTCGCGCGCATTTGCTCATAGGTGACGCCAGGCCGCAGGAGCGCGCGACGGGCGAGGTACCGCACGAAGGCCCGAAGCCCGGCCGAGTAGGTCGCCACGGTGGCGCGGCGTTCACGACCGTGGCGGCGCACCAGCCAGCCGTAAAAGTCCTCGAGCGTGGCTGGTCCAAGGTCGCCCGGTTGCCAGCTCTCGAGTCTGCCGCCAGATTCCAGGTACTCGCGAAACCGAGCCAGCCCAGTCTGGTAGGTCGCGTAGGTGCGGGGAGACTTGCCGCCTAACGAGCCCAAAAAGACTCGGACGTGGGCGTCGAACCCGTCAGCCGGCTCGTCCACGCGTTATCGGCCTAGTTCCAGACCTGCATCGCCCAGCCGAAGGGTCGGAACACGTTCACTCGGCCGCGGGCCTGATCCATGATCGCCTCTATCCGGGCGACATCGGCATCAGACAACTGCACGTTGGCGGCCTGCACGTTCTCCTCGATCTCGGCGGGCACGCGCGCACCAACCATGGCCGTGGTGACAATCGGATTGCGCACCACCCACGCCAATGCCAGCTGAGCCACCGTCAGTCCAAGTGGCACGGCCACCTCGTCCCGAAGCCGTTGCACCAGCCCGACGTTGTGACGGAAATTGTCGCCGCCGAGGATCGGCTGGCCGAAGGCGACGCCATTGGAGCGCCAGTCGGTCGGCTCGAACGTCGTATCTTCGGTGAACGCGCCCGTGAGCAGCCCGTACGCAAGCGAGCCATATGCCATCACGCCGATGCCGTTGCGTTGGCAGTACGAGAAGACCTCAGTCTCCTGGCGCCGATCGAACAGGTTGTAGCCAACCTGCAGGACGTCTATATCGCGAAGCCCGCGCGCCTGTTCGAGCAGGTCGACGTCGAAGTTCGAGACGCCAACCAGGCGCGTCTTGCCCGCGCGCTGGATCTCGTCCATCACGGCCATGGTTTCCTCGAGCGGCGTGTTCGGATCGGGCCAGTGCACCAGGTAGACATCGACGTGGTCCGTTCGCAGGCGGCGCAGGCTGTCGTCGATTTCGCGCAGGATCGAGGCGCGGCTCGCGTCGCGGCCGGGCTGGCCGGTCGCATGCGCGGCCGGCACGATGCCGCACTTGGTGGTGATGATCGCCTGGTCGCGACGACCGACGAGGGCCGCGCCGAGTGTTTCCTCGGCGTGCCCCGAGCCATACCCGGGCGCTGTATCGAAGCTGGTGATGCCGCGCTCGAGCGCCGCGTGGATTGTCCGCACCGCCTCGCTGTCGTCGATGCGACCGTAGCGGTCGCCGCTCATCGGCCAACTGCCAAGGGTGATCGGCGTGACATGGACGCCGGTCCGACCAAACTCGCGCGTATTCATTGTCATCGTCATGGAATCGACCTCACCTCCTTGGACTCGAACGCGATCAGGCCACCATCCGCGTCGAACTCGAGGTCCGCAGTCGGACCGACGACCTCCAACCGCGGGTTCGCGGCGACTTCGTCGTGCAGTGCCTGGCTGACAAATAGCTCGTCCAGGTCGAGCGTGCTCCGAATGATGGCGACGCGGGCATCCGCCGAATGGCCAACGGCATGCAAGGCAACCTCGAGCGCCTGGCGGTCCGATTCGAGCACGATCGGAATTTTCAGCGCATCGACAGCCTGTGAAGTAAGCCCGTTCAAGTACATCTTGGGCAGGTCGAGCTTGGCGTAGAGCCGGCGTGTGGTGAAGTCGGCGATGCCCACGCCCAGGCCGTTGCCATCGGATTCTTCGGTCAGATCAAGAACGACGATGCGCTCGAAGTCGGGAACGCGCTCGCCGCCGATCCGCCGCCACATGCCGACGACGTTGTAGTCCATGCCGCTGCCCGAGATGTTCTTGCCCAGTCGAGCCACAACCAGCACGTGGAGGTGATCGAAGGGCACGCGTGGCAAGTATGTGTTGGCTCGCTTCAGCAGCTCTCGGTCGGTATCCAGAAACTCGGCGGGCCGCGCGGCCTGGATGATGGCCAGTTGATGCGCGGCGTTTTCGACCAGCGCCAGCCCCGCCACGACGTTGGCTGACTCAAGTGCAAGAGAGGCGGCTTGCGGGATGGTCTGGCGCAGCCCGTACGCGTGCGTTTGCTCGGCGCCTTCGGCCTTGCCCAGGCCGATGCAGGTCATCTTGCAGAGCCCGCTCTCGATCGGCCCACGAAACGCGGTGTGCGCTTTGACGCGATTGACAACAATCGAGGCATCCGCCGCCGCGGCAAAAGCGTCCATGAACACACGCGCGCCGCTTGGCAGCGTGCCCAGCTCGACCGTCTCCATCGTGGCGCGAATCGGCGCGCCCACGCTCGTTTCGGTGATGCCATATTCGGCGAGAACATGGCGCTGTCCTTCGACGGTCGCGCCGCCGTGGCTCCCCATCGCGGGAACGATGAACGGCTGGCCACCGTGGCTTCGTACGTACTCAGCGACCGTCCGTAACACCCGCGCAATATCGGCGATCCCGCGGCTGCCCGCGGTGATGGCCACCGACGCGCCGGGATGCAGGCGTTCTGCCAGGCCGATCCGCTGCAGCTCAGCGGCGACGCGGGCCTCGACGTCGTGCAGGTGATCCGTCGGCAACTGCTGGCGTATCCCGAAAAACTTCGGCAGCGGGAGCGACGGATAGTCGGTCACCGGCTCCAGTGTACGCAGCTACATCGGTTGCAAGCGGCTTGAAGTTCGGCCCTGCGCCGAACTTCTCTCCAACAAACTGCGCCTCGAAACGCGGCAGTCACGCGCGAACATGTCGTTTCGCCGCCCTTTACGCCGCGTTTCGACCCGCGTTGGGCGGTCGAGGCAGCAACCAGCGTCGCACGACGTACATGGCGCCTTCAGCCACGCCGTCGATCAACGCGTAGGCACGGCGACGACGTGCGACCCATGTCGGCGGCGTGCGCGCGGCAGTGCGCACTCGGATAGGCCGGCCAGCGGGCGAGCTTCGTTCGGCGATGGGTTCTTCTTGCATGGCTTCTCCAGCCTAGGTCCGATTCCTGAGATTTGCCTGAGAAACCGCATGGCGAGCCAGAAGCACACCAATGCCCGCGACGCCGAGGCTTGGCGCAAGTGTGATCAGCGTTGGCAGCGGCGCCAGTGCGCGATCCGGACTGAGCTGTCGCGCGAGATCCACCAGTTGCCCCTCGATCGGAATGAGCAGGCCGATGCAGCCAAGCGCGACGATCACATGCCCCGCAGGCCACCTGGAATGCAGCAGCGCTGCAGCAAGTGCGGCAATCGGCAGCAGCATCAGCACGAAGTAGTAGCCCCAGCTGATCGGATTGATCAGAAGTGCCACCGCCGTCATGACCCCAAAGGCCGCCAGCGACCGAGGCCGCACCGTCATCAGCCAGGTCACCGCCAGCGCGAGCACGAGACCTGGCAAAGCAACGCCAACCACACCCGCGACTGTGGGTGCATCGAGCAGCGGTGGCACCGTGGTTCCAAAGGCGGAGGTGCCGTCGAAGAGGCGCGGCCCGATCGTCCACCAGGAGAAGTTCGTGACCTCAGTGGCATACGTGGCCGAGACCGCTGGCAGGGTGTGCACGAAGTACCCGACGATCGGCCCGATGCCGATGCGCAGCGCGGGCATCGTCCAGCCGATCAGCGCGATCGCAAGCGTGGCCACGCTCGCCGACCACATTCGGCGGGCCGCGAACACCAGCAGCCATGGCCAGGCCAGCGGCTTCACGAGCATCGAGACGCCCAGCAACACCCCGGCGAGGCGCGAGCGCCCGCTGCCAAGCGCGCACTGTGCACCCGCGAGCAAGGCCAGCAGCAGCGTGGTCGATTGGCCTAGACCGACGTCGAGCCCGATCGCCGGCCAGAGAAAGAGCAGCAACGTCGCCGCTGGCGCGACCTGGGCGGCAACAGCCCAACGTGCACCGACGCTACGCAGGGTCAGACACACCCCAATCAGGAGCGCGCCGATCTGCAGGACGAACCAGGCGCGTACGGCGTTGGTGTAGTCCAGCAGCAAGAGCGGCAGTACGAGCACAGCCATCGACGGTGGATGCGGCGCCGGTGTGGTACGGGCGAGAAAACCGGTCGGCTCGACATAACGCTGTGCCAGCTCGCGGACCGGCACATATGGATCGATGCCGTCGACCAGGGCTCGGCCCAGCAAGTAGTCCTGGCCGAAGTCGCGCCATAGCGCAAGCTCAGGCGTGATGCCCTGAAATGCCTGGTTGAACGTGAGGAGCACCAGGCCGATCATGCACACCGAGGACGCGATGCGCGCGAGGCGATCGAGCTTTCGGCGCATGCGCAGCCAGGCGAAGCGGCGCGCGGGCAGCGCGGGCGCAGCAACCATGCGGGTCGCTAAGTTTACGATCCATCTATCTGGGCAACTTGGCGGCGCCGCCCATGATGCTGCGCTTTGCGTTCGGCCTGGTGCCGCCAGTACGCCAGCGGCTTCCTCTCTACCTGATTTCTTCGGTTTCGGCGCCAAAGAACCGCGCCAGGACTGGCCCCAGCACGGCTGTATCCAGATCGTGGCCAACGTCCGGGAGAATCTGCGGCTTCGCGTTCGGCAAACGTCGCGCCAGAGCCGTTGCCGCCGCGGGCAGAATCGGTGAGCCGGCGCCTCCCGCTAGCGCCAGGGTTGGCATGACCACCCTCGAGGCCACTTCGGCTGGCGGCAGCGCACGGTCGCGCAGCAGCATCGACTCATACACCAGTGTGTGCGCCATCCGTTCTAGCGCAGGCCGAAACGGCGCCTGGCGCAGCTGGGCGATCACCGCGTCCGGGATACCGACCAGCTTCGACTGAAAATACTCAACTGCCTCTCCGCGCTTCCCATGTGCGATCAGTTGCGCGAGCTGCTCGGTGTGGTCGACATCGTGCGCGTTCGCTAGATACGGCGGATCGTAGAGCACGAGTCGGGAGATGGGCAGCCCTGCGGCTGCTGACTGCAGCGCGAGCATCGCACCCGACGAATAGCCGAATACGCTCGCCGAGCCACCGGCGACCTCGATCAGCGCGGTCAGGTCTTCGATTTCGCGCTCGACGGCGTACGGCGGTGTGTCGCCACTTTCGCCGCGCCCACGCCGGTCATACGTGAAGGTGGAGAATCGATCGGCCAGGCTTTCGGCGAGCGGCGCCGCGGTGGGCCGCTCGTTGAAGGCGCCGACGACGAAAATGATCGGCGAGCCGCTGCCGCGGCGATCGAAGGCAATGCGAGTCCCGTCACGCGAGAGAGCGATAGCAGTTTCGAACATGCCCACTTAGACCGCCATGACGCCAAAACTCATCGGTCCCCGGCGCGCAGCAGTTCAACCCGCACCTACGCTGGATGGCCCGCGCGAAGTTGCACGCCGCCGCGTGCCAGCGCGTCCTGGGTCAGCGCTTCCTGCGGCTGCGTACGGCTCGACCGCGCCTTACTGCGGTCAGCGCGTTATGGACCTGGACGCTGGCGCCGCATGTTGCGTGAATCTCGGTCCGTTACTCGACATAACGTCAGTGCCGGTGAGTTGGCTCTACCAGCGTGTACGATCCACCTAGTCGCAGTGCAGGTGCCTTTGAGCTCGATCCGTCGTGGGCGGATACATACGTTTGAAGTCCGCGGTCGGCCGATCATCGTCTTTTGGGCGCGCGACCGACTGGTGGTGGCCTCGGAGATTTGCCCGCATATCGGCGGGCCGCTCGGCGAAGCGCGGCTGGAAGACGACGGCTGTGCGCTGCGCTGCCCGTGGCATGGCTACAAATACGACACAGCTTCCGGCGCGGTCCTCGAAAACCCGAACGAGCGCTTCGTTCAAAAGCGCTTGCAAACGGCCTATGCCAGCTATCGACCCGCCCAGCCAACATTCAAATTAAACCTGCTGCCGTTCGAGATCAAAGACGGCATGGTTTGCCTGTGATTTACCGCTTTCGCCTGACCGAAGACGAGTACGACTATGACGTATTGACCGCGGTGACGGCCTATCTCGACTGCGAGCATTACGCCTGGCTCCACGCGCGGAACTACAGTCACTACGAGATCCTCGAAGACGGCCCAACTACCTCGCGCATCATTCAGCACAGCAAATACCTGGGCATCACCTTCAAGCAGCATCACTTTCGCGAGTATCTTCCGCCCAGCGAATTTCGCATGTCGTCCGACAAGCCGTTTCCGATCTATACCCACACGCGCTTTACAGAACGCGCCGACGGCGGCGTGCACCGCACCGTCGATGTCAGCGTTGACCTGCCCTGGCCGCTGTGGCCACTGCGTGGGCTGCTGGCGGCGCACCTGCGGCGCTACGACGCCCGGGTCTACGGCGAGGACGCCGCCGCGGCCGAACGCCGCGCCAGGTACCTGGGCAAGAACAACTGGCTGTGGGCGTTCCGCCCGTCGCAGTTTCTGCTGCACAAGGACGCCGTGATCGCCGCATTCCGCGAGCAGATCGCCGCCCGCGGCCTGGTGCTCGACGAGTCGGCCTCCCAGTAGCCACTGACGACCACCATTGCAGCGGTCGTGTCGTCGGAAGGTTCGTGAGTTCGCTGGTCGGCGCAGGCAGGCCCAAAGTCGGCGCAGGTAGGCCCAAGTGCGAGGCCCTCTGCGCAAAACCGGGAGTTACCTCGCGGCGCTGGTTACCTGCCAACGGGAGTTTTCCTCCCCACGTTAGTTACGTCCGAACGCTGGTTACGCCCGAACGTTCGCTACCTTCCCGCGTAACCGTGTGTTTGCGCACGAGGGCGTTGGCGGCCCCGCGGCTACTGGGAAACCAGGACATTTTGACCGACATAAGTGCGATTATATCTATCAAGAACTCGCAGAGGCGGGGGACTCGCGGCACTCGGGTGGTGATGCGGTCTCGGGATCGGCGGGGCTCGGGGCGGTAATGCGCTCGTGCGTGGCGGTGATGCGGTCGGTGGGCGTGATGCCGGTCGCGGCGCGATGCGGTCGTGGCGGTGATGCAGGTCGTGGCGTGTTTGTAGCCAGGCGCGCGCCATGCAATCGATTACCATCGGCCG
>JAFAZN010000026.1 GCA_019239775.1 Chloroflexota bacterium | reverse complement strand
CTGCAGTGGGCCGACCGACGCCGCCAAGAGGCGGCCGCCGCGCGCGAGATGGCTCACTCACTGGGTGAGCCTGAGCCGGTGGACGGCCGGCCAACCGAAGTGCTCCAGCAGGTGCTGCTGCCGCAAACCCCCGTCGAAGAGGATCCGCCGGTGGACCCAGCCGACAACAACCCTCGCGCCGCCTGAGCCTTGCTCCGTCAGCACGACAGCATCGCGCCTGAGTCCTGTGGGCGGCATCACCTCCATGTCTGGAATCACCGCCCTGGGTGGCGTCACTCCGGTCGGGCCATCACTCCGTAGGTCGACATCACCTCGCTGGGTGGCGTCACTCCGGTCGGGCCATCACTCCGTAGGACAACACCTCCCTGGGGTGGGCGCACTCCCTGAGGGAACAACACCCGGGAGATTGCATCACTCCGTGTGAAATACCACTTCGTGAGAGACACCAGGTCCGAGTGTCGGACATCACTCCGTGGCGGCATCACCTCCGTGGGCGGCATCACCTCCGTGGGCGGCATCACCTCGGTGGGCATCACCTCCGTCGTGGGGCATTACGCCCGTGGCGCGGGCGGCTCACCGTCGCCGACTCGCGCGTCCGCGGCGCGGGCGTGCGCGAACTCGCGCACTGCTTGCTCTTGCTCCAACGTCTCCACCGATCCAGGCCGGCAAGCGCGGACGCGCGCAATAGCCTCGTCTGCGCCGCAGCCCTGCGTCACCAGGTATGCCGCCAACAGCGTGCCCGCGCGCCCGAGCCCCGCGCCACAGTGCACGGCGACGCGTTGACCACGCTCCAGCGCCTGCGCAATGGCGTGAACCCCCACGTCCAACTGGAGAAGCGTGGGTGCGCAAGACCCGGGCACCGGCAGATGCATCGAGACAGCACCCAAGCGCTCCAGCAAGTCCGGCTCATCAGCCTTCTCGTAGAGATTGACGATGAGCGTGACGCCCTCGACCGCCAGCCTGCGCGCCGCCTGCTGGCCAACGCCAGGATTGACGCACGCCGCCAACCGCTCGGGGATGAGCCAATCGAACGCATTCGGCACGATGCCGTACACACCCGAAACCGCGCCGCCGTCCGTCACTGAGCCCGGAAGATCGTACCGGTTTGACCTTCCTCGCTGAATTTCCCCTGTACATCCAGTATCTCACTGATCGCCAGATCCGGGAACGACCATACGCGCCGACCTTCGGTGTGCCATATGTCCGATTCCGTCTCGCCACCCGCGAGCGTACATTGCGCCCTGGAACGCGGCAGGCGAGTAATGACCATATCAGCGGGGTTTCCGCCGCGTTCCAAAGCTAGCGTGCCCGGGAGGATCACCAAGCTTATGGAGCTACGCGAACAGTCGTTTGCGACCGGTGAGGTTGTGCTCAACTACACTGAAGGACCGGACAATGGACCCCCACTTGTGGTCCTGCATGGTGGCTCCGGCCGCTGGCAGTACAGCGAGGAGTTCCTCCAGCTGCTCAGTCCCGATTGGCACGTGTTTGCGCCAGACTTCCGCGGACACGGTAAGTCCAGCCGTGGACAGTCCGGCTACCGCTTGGCGGACTACGTGCGCGACACCACCGCATTTCTCGAGGGCGCCATAGGGCATTCGGCGACGGTGTACGGCCACTCGCTCGGTGGCGAGGTCGCCGTGAAAACAGCCAGCCTCCGACCCGACCTCTTCCGCGCATTGATCGTCGGCGACGCGCCACTCTCGATCCACAATCTAGCGACCGAAGAACCGACGCACCGCGCGCAAAACGAACTCTGGCTTCGATTGGCTGGTAAATCCGTCGACGAGATCGTGCCCGCGCTCCAGGACATGCTCGTGCGCACCACGGTCGATGCACCGTCGCGGCCTGCGCGTGATGTCCTCGGCGACGACCATCGCCGGTTTGCGCACCAGGCGTTGAGCTTGCACCAGTTGGACCCCACCATGCTGCGCGCCGTGCTGGAAGGCCCGTCGTTGATGCTTGGCGACTACGAGCCGACGCAGATGCTGCCGGCCATCACCTGCCCGGTCTTGCTGCTGGCCGCCGATCCGCGGCACGGAGGGATCCTCCAGGAGGACGAGATCCAGCTTGCGCTTGCCCTCCTGCCCGAGGCGCAGCTCGTGCGCGTGGCCGGGATTGGGCATCCACTGCACGGCTCGCATCCCAAAGAGACCCTGGAGGCGATCACACCGTTTCTGCAGCGCGTGCGCCAGGTACAACAGATCCCGTGAAGTTTCTCGTCTTCGGCGGAACCGGATTCATCGGCAATCGCGTCCTGCGCAAGCTCTTGGACAAGGGACACGAGGTCGCCGCGTTCGATATCAATCCCAACCTCCCGGCCTACGATGCCGACCTCGTGGGCAAGGTCCAGGTGCTACGGGGCGACATTACCCTGATGGACGACGTTGTCGAAGCGATGCTGGCGGTCAAACCCGACCACGTGCTGAACCTCGCCTACCTGATGGGCGGCGGCGACCCACACACCGGCGTGCGACTCAACGTCCTAGGCATGGACAATTGCTTCGAAGCCGCGCGCTTGTGTGGGATCAAACGTGTCGTCTACGCCAGCTCGCTCACGGTGTACGGCGAGCAGCGGAACTTTGGCGAGCGACCGGTGGTCGAAACAGACTTTCGTCATGGCAGCGGTCTGTACGCAGCATCCAAGATTTACAACGAGCACCAGGCGGAGTGGTACAGCACCGCATATGGAATGCAGATCACTGGTTTGCGTCCGGCGCATGTGACCGGTTGGGATAAAGTGCGCGGCTCGACCGATCATGTCAAATGCATCACCGAGCCTGCGCGCGGCTTGCCCGTGGAGTTCGCATTCCGCGACGCAATGCGGCTACCAGTGCACGTGGCGGATGTCGCCGAGATGTTCACGCGCCTTGTCGAAGACAAATCGAGCAAACACGCCGTCTACAACACTGGCGGTTACGGCCAGAGTCTGGGCGACCTGGCACAACTGGTGAAGCAATTTCTACCGGATGCGCAGATCACCTTCAAAGAAGAAGTTGGCGGCCGTGACAGCTCACCGATTTATTACATGGACAACACCCGCTGGGTGGACGAATACGATTACCCACTGCCACTCTTTGAAGAACGCGTGCTGGAAATGATCAACGAGGTCCGCCAGGACGCGGGCCTACCGCTGGTTCAGGTGGATCGTCACGTGTCGTCGCGCATGTGACGGTCCGCCGGTGAAACCGGGCTGAAACCTTCACGCCATAGTCTCACATTTGACGGCCTATGCCCGCTGAAGAGCACGTCCACGTCCATCGTCCGTCGCGCGCACAGCAGGATCCCACAATTGGCACGCGGCCGGAGTCAGACCTGGTGCGTCTGCAGCGCACCCTGGGCAATCGCGCGGTCGGCCAACTGGTCGCGTCCCAATCGAGTGGACTTGGACACACGGTGGTGCAGCGCCAGGACGACGAAGATGAGGAGGGCGCGGTCGGCGGTCGTCAGACGCAGGTCCTGACGCCCGCGGCTGCCGAACTACGAGCGCGAAGCAGTCCAGCTCGAGCGGACCGCGGCCGACGCGGCGGGGCGTTTGGGCGAGCTTATCGAGCAGGAGCAGGCGGCCGAGACGAAGGGCCAGCGCTTGACCATCGATGCGCTCCGACAGGAGCTGGTGGAGGCCTTCGCGAAGATCCGCGGCCGTGCGCAGGAGATCAGCACCGCTATGCAGGGGCGGTCCGCCGAACAACCCGGTGCCGCGAGCGCGTTGCAAACCATCACTGAAATCGACCGCACCTTCGCCATTGAACACGAGAAGTTCCGTGCGACACTCGCAGCAAATATCCATCGGGCGGAACTGACCGCGCTGGCATCCACCTCGAGCCAGTCGGAGCTCGGCGAGGTTGACTCGCGGAGTAATCGGCGCAATCCATCGGTCACCCAGTCCGACGTCCGCGAGATCCAGAACTGGGTCGGCGGCGGCTGGTCAACACTGAACCGCTTCATGTTTGGCATCGAAAAGGAAGACGACCGCCAGGCGCGCCAGATGGTCCTCGATCAGCCGCTGCCGCCCGCCGGGGAAGCGCGAGCGCGTGTCGAGAATAACCAGTGGCAAATGAATCTTCAGGCGCGTGTGACTGGACTCCAGGCCGCGCTCACGAAACTCCCGAAATACGGAGGGCGCACGTACCGCCAGGCAACACCCAAGGACGCGAGTGTCTACGGCGGCACGATCAAAGTCGGCGACTTCATTCAGTCGCCTGGCTTCTTTGCGACCAGCATGCTGCGAGGTGGAGGGGGCGCCGCGGGCGGCAGCACCTGGGGCAAGCAGGCAGGCAAGGCGTACTTCCAGGTCACCGGCGCCAGCGGCCGCGACCTGGGGCCATACCAGGAGACCCTTGCGTCCGAACGCGAAGTCCTGTATCCGGCCAACGCCGTGTTCGAGGTGAAGGCGATTGAAAAGCGCGGCGCCGCGGTGTTCGTCATTCTGGACCAGGTGCTGGTGGTGCCCGAAGGCGCCACGGTCCGCGAGCCGTTCGCCGGCGAACTGGTGCGCCCGCCATACGCCGAAATGGCAGACGAGCAGCACGCCGACGAGCTGGACCTCGTGTAGCAAACAACAGGGGACTCGGACGAAATAGCCCGTCCATCCCCGCCCCGGCGGGTCCAAGCGGATCCGTTTGCGTCAGCCATTTGGCGACCATATCGTGTTCGGCAGGCGTGCTTTTAGCGCATTACCTGCACCGGAATAGCGACCGTCATCTCCTCGCCCGTGACCCCGGAGAGCGCGTACACAAACAGCGAGTGCGCTCCGGTCAGCTTGGTGGGGATCACGACACGTGCAATCCAACCAGCTCCCGCCAGACTCGGATCATCCGGGTGCATCGCCGCTGCGCCCAGCTCCGCACGTCCGACCAGCGTGCCCCCGGCGTCGCGATCGTCTAGAAAGATGTCGACATGGTCGATGCCTGGACCATCCTCTGAGGCGCTGTCAAAGGCGATGCCCTGGACGGTAAATGCGCCCACGTGAACGGCGTCGCCCGGCGACGGATTACCCACGTCGAGATAGAGGGTGGGCCCGTCTGAGGCGTCGGTATCCGACTGCGCCAGCGCCGTCCCGCCCCACAGTCCCAGCAACAGCGCCAGCACCAGCGGCAGGCGCCTCAGCCACACGGTCCGCACCTTCTTCTGCACCTCACACAATGTCAATCGCCGAACGCCAGGCTACCGGACAACAGCGTCCGCGCCGCGCGTGCGGACCACGTCGATCTGCCACTGCTCAGTGAGCCACAAGGCGATGAGCTTCACGCCGAGATTCCAACCCTGCAATGTGCGCAGTCCGCGCAAGAGCTGGTCGCGATGCGCTTCCGCGGTGCCTGGATTTGCCGCGCAATCGTGGTGTGCGACCAGCGCCAGCACCGGCGAAGCGTGCCGTTGAACGGAGATGTCGACGCTGCCTTTCAACAATCGAGTCGCCCGCTCGGCGTCACCGGCCAACAGGCCGTCCGCGCCAGGGTAAGTCACGAGGTCGACGTAGTCGACCAGAAGCATGTCACGCATCCAGGAGATGACCGGCAGATGCACGCGTCCGTCGATGCAAGTAAGAGCCGTTCCAAAGTTCGCCCGCGGCACGCCGTTACGTTACCCGTACCCGGTATTGAGCCACTGCTGCACTGGCACCGTAGCGACAGCCATCGTGCTTGGACGTTTCACGAAGCCGGTGATTCGTCTTGCAGCGCGTAACTCTCACGCCGCACCCGGTATTCAGCCACTGCTGCACTGGCACCGTAGAGTTAGCGATCGCCCTTGGACCTTTCACGAAGCCGGTCATTCGCCTTGCAGCGCGCAACACTCAGGTCTTCGCTTTGCCCGCCTACTGCTGGCGACAGGCAAACCCGCGCCAGTCTGCGCTCGGCAATGGATCGGCCTGCAGAACTCACCTGGCGCGAAGCTCAAACTCACGCGACTCACCTCGCCCCGAGCTGAAACTCATCGCACATCTCCGAAGCGTCACGGCAAACACGCTCAGTCGCACGAGCTGTCCTGCAATCGGCTGGAACTCGGCCATAGCCTTCCTCATGGCGTTAGCGATGGTCTCGGGCGCGACACCGATCGCAAG
>JAFAZN010000368.1 GCA_019239775.1 Chloroflexota bacterium | reverse complement strand
TCACCCATGTCCTCGGTCTGTACCGGTCCAGGGCGAGTAGCCCTGGGGAGAAAGTCCGCAGACTTTCGACTTCCAAATCAAAACTCGTGCGCAGCAAAGAACGTTAGGATTGTCTCGCTAGCGTTGTAGTCGTTGTTTGTTTTGCCTACCAGGGCGACTGGCAGGTATTGGAGGCCGCCAGGCCAGGTGTGGCCTCCGCCGGTGATGGCGTAGAGTTGGAGCTCGCCGTTGCCGTAGGCGGTGTGGTGGACGGTGGTGCCGTCGGCGGGGTCTCGATCGGGAAGCCATTCGTCGACGGTTGGCGTGGGAGAAAGGTCCAGGTGTCGTGCAAAGGCGGCGACCGATTCGGGGACGGACAACAACCGTTCACCGTAAAAGGAGGTCAAGCCCGTAAAGGGAACGATCGGGTCGGCCGTACCGAAAGTCATCAGCACGGGGATGCGGGGGGCGAAGGCGCAGCCCAGTGCTTGCAGTCCGGTGAGCGAGGCAGCGACGGGCGCAATCGCCGCCATTCGGGTTTGCGGCAAGCAGCCAAGATAAATAGAGAAGAAGCCGCCATCGGAGAGTCCCGTCGCGTACACACGATCGGCGTCCACGTTCGCGGACTGCGCCAGGTGGTCGATAATCGCATTCACAAAGGCGACGTCATCCACCTCGGTGGAAACGTAATGCCAGTGCTTGTCGATGCCGTCCGGGTAGACCACCGCGTAGCCGAGCCGGTCGGCCGCGGGGCTCATGCCGCTGATGATTTCCTGGTCGAATCCGGTACCGCCATAGCCGTGGAAGTCGAATACCAGTGGCAGCGGTTGATCTGCAACAGAATTTGCAGGCAGGTGGAGCCGGTAGGTGCGTGTAACACCGTCCACCTGGATGGTTTCAATCGTGGTGGGGTTGTCCGCCGCGCGGGCGATTGGAGCGCGGCACCCAACCACGCCGGCAGCCGCGAGCAACGCAACGAGCAGGAGTGGAAGGCGGCTCACGCGGCGCCTCCGGTCAGTCGGGCGACATACGCCGGCGTCAGGTCGGCAAAAGGTCCGGCTGGATTCGGCACCGTCCAGACGTGAAGCATCGCTGGCGTCGGACCATTGATCGAGCCGACGGGGCAGGTTCCAAATGGAGACTCCAACCCATCGATCGCGAAATTCGGCAGCAGGAAACACAAATTGTTGTGGGTGTGCCACTCCGTAATGGAGCCGCCGATATCCGGTGGCAGTTGGTTGGCCTTCGGCATCATGTACATTGCGCCGAGCAGGAGTGGCCCGGTCGGCGTGTTGGCATACACGAGCGCCTGCGGGTGCTGCGGATCGACAACGCCGCTGTGCACGTATTTCGGATTGAGATAGTGCACCGTCGGCGCCTGAGTTGGGGTAGTTGCCACGTAACCGTCGGCTCGGGCAACGCTCAGGTCCGCGAAGCGAGCGATGCCGCCGCGGGTGTCATCCACCAGCCTCGCGGCCGCGGACTTCTGCGCATCGGAGGGCGCGGCTTCGGCAATCAACGACTTGCCCTCCAGGACATGCGAGTGGGTGTGGCCGACCTCACTGCCAGGCAGCAGCGTGGCTGCCCAGGCGAGACCGCCCGAGGTGACAATGGAGCCAACGAGCGTTGTGCCAGCGAGCAGCCAGCGCCAGCGGACGGCGGGTGCACCGCGCGGCCAGAGGACCATGCCTAGAGCCAGGAGCTCGACGAACTTCGTGGCGATGCCGAGGTCGTCGACGGCTTCCTGGCGTTTGAGCACCACCACCAGGTAGGCCAGGATGGTGGCGACAAGCAGCGCGGCGGCTGGTGCTCGCCACCAGTTGGCCTGTTTTCGGCTGAGGTAAGCCATCGCCAGGAAGCCGATGGCATCCAGCAGGAAGAGGCGGCCGAGCGTGGGATCCTCCGCGAGGTGCTCGGGGACCAGAGTGAGGTGGACGAGCGCCGTCGCCAGAAGCAGACTGGTGGTGAGGTTTCTCTGGCTGATGGTGTGCCTGGTGAGGCAATACATGATGGTGGCTGGGAGCACCAGGCCGGTCAGGCCGGAGGTCAACAGCAGGCTGTTGCCACCGCTGGCGAGCAGGCTGAAGAGCGTGCCTAGGATGGTGAGCGTTTCCCAGGCGTAGATGGTCAGGCGTGCGGCTCTGGAGTTCCTGACGGCGCCGATTGCGAGCAGGACTAGAAGGAGTGGGCCGGCGAAGGCGACCAGCTCTGGGATTGCCAGCAGCGCGCCCGCGTTGCTCAGTTTGACGTAGGAGTACATGCCGAGGGCTGCCAGCAGGGCGAGCCCGGCCTGGGTGATCAGTAGGAGCGCGGCGATGCCGCGGCGATCCTCGTTCATACCTCAGATGGTGATGCGCAGGCATGAGGCTTGGTTGAGAGGACTCTAAGAATTCACTAAGAGCGCAAGTCAGCCATTACGGTGGAGACGCACGGTGCCGCCACCTCACGAAGGAGCAAACCCACGGAGGTGCATCCCGACGGAGTGATGTCCCGCACGGAGTGCAACCCCACGGAGTGCAACCCCACGGAGTGATGCGCCCACGCACAGCCGGTGGGGTCTCACCAAGGTAGGTGCCTCACGACGTGCAATCCCAGGGACGGTGCATCCCACGGAGTGATGTCCCTCAGGGAGTACTGACCCACGGAGTGCAAACGACGGAGTGATGAGGCTACGCAGTAACGGGCCTTACCGAGGTCCACCTCACGGAGTGCAAACCCCACGGGAGTGCAATCACCCACGGGAGTGCAAACCACCACGACGTGCACAGCCGACGGAGTGCAAACCCACGCGAGTGCATACCCCCACGAGAGTGCATACCCACCGGAGTGCAAGCCCGCGGGAGTGCGTACCCACGGGAGTGTAAAACCCCTAGGGGGAGGCAGTTGGAGCTAGCGGCAGGTTGGTGATGAAGACGGCGCCTTGGCCGGTGGGGGGGTCTTCTACGTGCAGGGTGGCGTGGTGTTCGGCGGCGATCCAGCGGGCTATGCTCAGGCCCAGGCCGGCGCCGCCGCTGGCGCGGGCGAGGTCCGCCTGAAAGAAACGCTCGAAGATGCGCTCGCGTTCGCTGGGTGGCACGCCTGGGCCGTCGTCGCTGACGGCGAGGCGGGCGCAGCCGTTGGAGGCACTCAACGCGAGGCCGATGTGACCGCCGGGGCCGGAGAACCGCGCGGCGTTGTCGAGCAGGATCCACTGGAGCTGCTTCAGTGCATCCGCGTTACCGACGACAGCAACCGGCGAACAGTCAACCGAAACAATGCGGTCGGCGTACAGCGCGCGAGCCTGGCGGCCCACCTCGGCGACAATCGCGCCGAGGTCCAACGGAGCGCGCTCCAGCCGCTGCCCGGCGTCCGCTCGCGCCAATGTCAGCAGATCGTGGATCAGCCGACGCATCCGCTCCGCTTCGCTGGCGATATCTCCCAGCGCCGCGTGGCGATCCTCCGCCGAAACGTCTGGCCGATTCAACAGGAGCCCCGCGTTACTCTGGATCGTGGTGAGCGGCGTGCGCAGCTCATGCGAAGCATCCGCCACGAACCGCCGCTGCGCCTCGAGCGCGCTGGCCAAGCGCTCCTGGGCAAGCTCGAGCCGCTGGAGCATGCCGTTGAACGCTCGCGCCAGGCGGTTCAACTCCACCCAACCCGGAGACTCCGGTAACCGTCGACGCAAATCACCGGTGACGCGAATGTCCTCGGCAGTGGTCGCCACCTGCAGCAGCGGCCGGAGTGCGCGGCCAGCCACCAGCCAGATGGCGATCAGTGCGGCGATGAAGGTGAAGGTGCCCGAAAGCCACAGGAATCCGCGAATGCCGGCCTGCGTGGATTGGAGCCCCCGTACTGGCTGGCCAACCACCAGGTAGCCGGAGCCGCCGAGGTCCGGACGCGACCACTGGCGCACATACACCCGCAACGTGTCCAGCGTGGCGAGTTTCGGCGCACCAGACGCCAGCGACACCACTGTCTCACCGGCGACCGGTGGAGCACCATTCAACGTACCCGTGGTCCAGAGCACGTTGCCGTTGGAATCCAGGAGCTCTACGAAGATATCGTTGCTGTCCGACAGCTCCGATGCCGTAAACAAGTGCTGCGGAGTGAACGCTTCCTGGCCCGCCACCGTGAGTGAGCCGAGCAAACGTTCGCCACGCTGTGTAAGATCGCGATCCTGTGTCATCGTCAATGCGCCGGCGGCGAGTCCGTAGACCAGCGCACTGAAGACGATCAGCGCCACGCCGACCACCGCGGCTCCGTAGACAGCGATCTGGACTCGGAAGCTCACGGCGAGTCAGTCGGAGCGGAGTACGTAACCGACGCCCCGCATCGTGTGCAGCAGACGCGGCTCCCCGTTGGATTCCAATTTCTGGCGCACGTACCCAACGTACACGTCCACAACGTTGCTGGTGACCCCCTGGCCGAAACCCCAGACATGCTCGAGCAGTTGGTCTCGGCTAAGCACCTGGCGGGGATGACGCAAGAAATAGCTCAACAGGTTGAATTCCTGCGCCGTGAGCTGAACGGCTCGATCTGCCCTCCGTACATCTCGGGTCTTGAGGTCCACGTGCAGATCAGCATAAGTGAGCGTGTCGGCATCCGTTGATGGTGCAGGTCGCGCGCGGCGAAGGAGCGCTCGGACCCGCGCAAGCAGCTCCTCATAGGCAAATGGCTTGGCCAGGTAATCGTCGGCGCCGATGTCCAGGCCGGTGACGCGGTCGGCGGTGGTGTCGCGCGCGGTCAACATCAGCACCGGTACGCCGTTGGCATCGTCGGCGCGGAGGCGTCGGCATACCTCGATGCCGTCGACGCCCGGGAGCATCAGATCGAGGATCACCAGGTCAGGCGTCTCATCCCGTAGCCGAGCGAGTGCAGCGTGACCATCACCCGCGACGGTGACGGTGTAGCCCTCGTAAATCAGCGCGCGACGAAGTGCCGCAGCGATCTTTTCGTCGTCGTCGACGACGAGAACTCGAACGGGCTCGCGGCTCACCGCCTCTGATTATGGGGTGTGCGGCGGCTCGATGATCTGGACTGGTTTGGCGTAGCGCCCAGCAAGCTTCAGCACGCGCCCTGCTTGCAGGTTGCGGCGGGCGCCGTTCAGGACCAGGACGGAGGTTGCGCGTTGAATCATGGCGTCGGTGCGATCGGACGGAAAACACTGCACGGCCAGACCGTGTTCGATGGCGACTTGTTGTACCAGTGGCGACCGGCCGGCAACGACTGCCACGGTCGTGCGCGGACCGAACCCGGCAAGTGCACGCGCAATACAGTCGCGTTCAACATCGCGTCCGGCGACCACCGCGACGGTGCCATCACCTGGAGCAGTGGCGGAGGATGAAATCGGGCAATTCCCCGGAGTGTTCGCGATTTCGACGACGAGCGCGCCCATGGACGCGTGGCGCGGAATCAAATCCACCTCCACACCGCGGCGCTCGAAGGCCGATGCGCACACGATTCCCTGCGCCGCCACATGGAGTTCGGGTCGGCCGAGCGCCTGCCGCAACGTCTCTTCGTGCCCTCGCTGCTGGGCGATGGCGAAAAGGTGGTCCACTTGCGCGGCGCTTGTCGCCGCCAGCACGTCGATCCAGCCGGCTGCCAGGTCCTCGATCAATCGAACGACGGGCTCCTCGTCCTCGGGACGTTCCCAGCGATAGGGAGAAACCTCGGTAACCTCCGCCCCGAGCTGGCGCAACCCGCCGGTGAACGCGGGCACTGGCGCGCCGTACAGCTGCACCAGTACACGAGAACCCACGAGCGTCCACTCCCGCTGGATGCGCTCCAGCAAGGCGGCGCTCGTAAATGGCTCCGGCGCGATGAGGTCCACACGCACACCCAGGCGGCGCAGCGCGTTTTGCGCCTTCGGACCGCGCGCCGCAACCTGAATCTCGGCGAGTGCGTGCAGGAGCTCCGCTTCCCGATCGCTACGTCGGGCACCCTCCACCATGGTTTGGACACCCACGCCCGTGAGGAATATGGCGACGTCGACCGCTTGCGAGCAAATCAGATCCACCGCAAGCCGCGTTTCTGCTGCGTCTGGTAGATGGACCTCACGCAGACAGGGCGCCTGATACGTGATGCCGCCATGGCGCGTCACCAGGTCCGCCAGTTCCGAGGCATAACGCGCCTCGAGACAGGCGATCACCCGCCCTCCCAGGTTCGCCAAGGTTAAGCCGCCTGCTCCGCGGTCTTCGTCTCCGACTCCAGTCCGAGCACGGACGCACCGACCTCCAACAGGTCCGCACCCGCGGCGTGGGCCTCCGCCAGACGTGCAACCACACTCCCGATTTGATCGGCAGGAACCTGCGCGACAAGTGGCTGCGCCGGACGCGCATGGACTCCCGCGCGACCGCCCACGAACACCTGGTACACCTCCTGGACGGTGTCGCCAATGCGGGCTTTGCCGCCCTGCAACCCGATGTCCGCGGCATGGTGGTTGCCACATCCGGCTGGACAACCGGACCAGTTGATCGACAGCGGCCGGTGACACGGTGGCAATTGCTGTGCGAGCTGACGTGCGATCGCCAACGCATCGTTCTTAGTGTCGGTCAGCGCGAGGTCGCACAGTCCAATACCCGTACAAGCGATGGTTCCGCGAACCGCCGGCGCAGGGTCGTGGCGGAGGGTCTGCAGCAACGGCTCACTCAATAGTGACGACAGCCGACCACCTGCGATACCACTGAACAGCAGATTCTGACCTGACGTGAGTCGGACGGTACCGTCGCCGTACGCGTCGGCGAGATCGGAGGCTTGCTCGACCTGGGCTGCACGGAGGCGGCCGACGGGAACTGCCAGTCCGACCGCGTACCTGTCCTGTTGGCGCAGTTGCACAACACCGATGTGGTCGGACTCGTAGGTTCGCCGCAGATCGTGACCGGCGGGCTCGAGGCACCGCCCAAGGCGTTGCTCCAGCTCAGCGCGCAGACGTTCCAACCCCCAGGCCTCTACGAGGAATGCCAGGCGTGCCTTGGCCCGCGTCTCACGAGAACCATGATCGCGGAACAGGAAAATCATCTGGACGCACAGCTCTTCGGCATCCTCCGGCCGCACGAACACGTTCAGCGACCGGGCAGGTGTGAAACCGCCGGAGCCCATCTTGCCGCCCACCAGTACGTTGAAACCGACTTGCGTCCCGTGCAGAGCCTCACGGACTGCGGGCACCAGCGCCAGGTCTTGCGAGGCAGCCGGCACACAGTTTTCGGTGCAACCCGTGATGCTGATGTTGAATTTGCGCGGCAGATTAGAAAACGCCCGGTCACCGGACAGGCGGCGACTTAGCGATCGAACGATGGGCGAGGCGTCGATCACCTCCTGCAACGTCATGCCCGCCAGTGCACAACCCATGACGCCACGAATGTTGTCCATGCCGGTCTGGCGGTGTTCCAGTCCAGCATCTGCCAAACGCGCGAAGATCTCCGGGACATCCTCGATGCGGAACCAGCGCAACTGGATCTGCTGGCGGGTGGTGACGTCCAACTCTTCGCGACCGAACTCGCGCGCGATGCCGGCCAGCACTCGCATCTGGTTGGAGGTTGCAATCCCATTGGGAATGCGCAGGCGCAGCATGAAATGGCCGGGCGTATGTTTTCGATAGAACAGCCCGTACCACTTCAAACGGACCTTGTCGTCGTCCGTAATCGATTCCCAACCGGATTGCGCATAGCGGAGAATGTCGGGCAAAACGTCCAGGCCGTCGCGCTCGGCCTTGATCTCTTCGAACTTGTTCATAGCGTGGTCGTGGCCGCGACGGCCGTTGGATGCGCCAGGACCGGTTCGGTCTCGGTTTCGGTTGGTTTCTCGGTGGCTGGGGAGGGTGATGCGAACCAGTACGCCGCGGCGACAAAGATCGCACCCCCCACGATGTTGCCCAGAGTTACGGGAACCAGGTTGTTGACGTACCCCAGCCAGGTAAGCGACTCCGCATGCGGCTGGAACAGTGCCAACGCCAACAAGGTCATGTTCGCGACGCTGTGTTCGAAACCCGCTCCAATGAACGCGAACAAGCACCAGAACACCATGACCAGCTTGGCCATGTCACTGGTGGTGCGGAACGTACACCACACCGCCAGGCATACCAGCCAGTTGGCGAGGATGCCGCGCGCGAAGGCGACGACGAACGGGAGGTTCATCTTGGCTTGCGCGGTGGACTCGATGAACGACCGCTGGGGGTCGCTGGCGAATGAGCCGGAGGCCGCGAGCAGCGCTGCCAGCGCGATCGAGCCGACCAGGTTGCCCACGAAGGACCACCCCCATAAACGGCCGAGCTGCAGCCAGGACGTCCCCCCGGCAAACCGACCCAACGGAAGCACCATCGCGTTGCCCGTGAACAACTCCCCACCACCGAGGATGACGAGGCTGAGTGCGACGCCGAAGGATGCGCCCATCACCACCTTGGTGAACGGGGAGCCGCTGGCGGCCAGTGGCGCGCCGATCGCGAAAATCAGGGCAATCCCCAGTCCGACGTACGCGCCAGCCAGCATCGCCATCACGAAATAGCGGGGTAAGGACCGATCGAGGGCTTCTACTTTGCGGGCGGCCGCCGCGGAAGCGGCCTGAATGGACTGCTCGAACATGCGACTGTTTGATCGACCTCCAGTCGTGCGTTTGCCTGCTCGTTGACGAACACAAAAAAGGCCCGCTTCGCTCCAGCCTGCTACGCACGTAGGCCGGAGCGGAACGGGCCACCTAGCAACATCGATAGGTGCGCCGGGAACGAGAGCGCTGCAATCAGTCTAGGCTGTCAGGCAGGCCCGCTTCGTTGGACAGGTCGTCCTAAACTGCGGCGTGCGATTTGGGCACATTGCCCGGACTGCGTTACAACTCGAAACGGGTGCCTACGCAGTCGGGCACGTAAGCATCGTTGAAGGCACGCGCGAGGGCATGCTGGGCGCGCCAACCAGTGCAGTGCGCAGGCACGACCAGCCGCGGTTGCATGGCGCCAAGGTCGGCGCACACGCGGTCGATCAGCGGCTCGTACAGCGGTCCGTTCAGGTGGAAGCCACCGAACACGCCGTACACCGTTGATTCGCCAGTCAGCGCCAGCGTGTAGCGCGCGATATTGACGATGCCGGCGTGGCCACACCCGGTGAAGATCACCAAACCCCGATCGCGCACGTTCACGACGATGGCCTGGTCGTCCAGCACCAACGGATCCGGCTCCCAATGGTCGTTGTGCCACGCTTCCTGGACCGGAAAGCCGGGCTCATAGTCGGTGGTGCGGTCCACCTCGCCGGTCACCAGCACGGAGTTGTCGAACAGAAAGCTGGGTTGCCGCTCTTCGATGATTTCGAACCCCACGCCGCGCAGCGCGGACTTGCTGGTGGTGGGGATCTCGCGCACCACTCCGCCGGGTAGCTGCACCCGACGTCGATTCCAGAAGTCCGGGTGGATCAGCACCGGCAGGTTGGTTGTTCCAACTCGGCGGATGAGTCCGTCGAGGCCGCCGGTGTGATCGAAATGGCCGTGGCTACAGACGATCGCTTCGATGTTCTTGGGCTCCACCTGGAGCCGATCCATGTTGCCGATCATGCCGTTGGGGCTGACGCCGGTGTCGAAAAGCAGCATGTGACTGGCCTCGCCTTTGGTGGTGGTCAATAACAGGGAGAGGCCGTGCTCGGCGATCGGCTGGTCTGGCGCGCGGCCGTCGACCATCGTTGCCGACGGCTGCGTCTTGCCCGGGCTTGCCGGTGACAGACGGTGGGCTGGGCCCTGGTCGGGCATGAACACGTCGAAGACGTTGTCGACCAGCGTGGTAACCGTTAGCGAGTCGACCCGCTCGAGAGGGATGCCGAGACGCGACCGCGGCACGCCCCATCATACTCCCGATAAACTGACCCCGTGGTGAGAGCGTTTGGGCTCACGCTGTGTTTGCAGGATGATCCGGTCAAGATCAGCGAGTACCGTCGCTACCACCAGGCAGTGTGGCCTGAGGTCAGCGCGCGGCTGCGGGAGTGTGGCGTCCAGCAGATGCAGATTTTCCTGCGCGGCAGGCGTATGTTCATGTACCTGCAGACGGAAGATGACTTCGAGCCGGTGCGCGACTTCGCGCGCATCAATGAGGACCCCGTCTCAGCCCGCTGGAACGCGTTGATGGCAACACTCCAGGAACGCGCGCCCGAGGCGAATTCCGACGAGTGGTGGGCGCCGATGGAGCGCGTGTTCGATCTCGCCGAGAGTCCATAGTCAGGCGATGGCACGTTTTCAGCTGAACGAGAAGATAGTGCTGGTCACGGGTGGTGGCAGCGGTATCGGCGCGGCGATCTGTCGCGCGACGGCGGAACAGGGAGCACGCGTCGTCGTGGCGGAGCTCGATGCCAATCGCGGTCGGCAGGTCGTCGCGGATCTGGGAGACACCGCCATGTTCCAGCAAACCGACGTGACGGACCTCGCAAGCGTACAGAACGCGGTAGCAATCGCCGCGCAACGATTTGGACGTCTCGATGTGCTCGTCAATTGCGCAGGTATCGGACATGTCGGCTCAGTGCAGGAAACTGAGCCGGCGGATTTCGACCGACTGATGGCGGTGAATGTCCGCGGCGTGTATCACGGCTCGCGCGCGGCCGTCGATCAGATGCTCGCGCAGGACCCGAAAGGCGGGGTCATCATCAACATCGCGTCTGTGGCGGGACAGATTGGCGTTCCGCGCAGGTTTGCGTATTGCGCCACCAAAGGCGCAGTCATCGCGATGACACGCCAGCTCGCGGTTGACTACGTGAAAGAGGGCATTCGCTGCAACGCGATTTGTCCGGGAACGGTGTACAGCCCATTTGTGGAAGGCTACGTCGAACGGTTTCACCACGACACCCGCGAGCAGACCATCGCCGAGCTCCATGCGCGGCAACCAATTGGGCGGATGGGACGCCCCGACGAGATCGCCGACCTGACGGTCTATCTGGCCTCGGACGAAGCCGGTTTCATGACCGGTTCTGCCGTCGTTATTGATGGCGCCTGGACGGCAACCTGAAATTCATGCCAACCCGTATCTTGGACGTCACCGCACACGACATCCGCTTCCCGACCTCACGCACGCTGGCTGGCTCGGACGCGATGAATCCGGAGCCAGACTATTCCGCCGCGTATGCGATTTTGCGCACCGATCATCCACGCGGGCTCGAAGGCCATGGGTTCACCTTCACCATTGGACGCGGCAACGAATTGTGCACGGCGGCCATCGAATCGCTGGCCTACCTGGTGCGCGGCCAAACCCTGGAGGCGTTCGCTGCCGATCCAGGTGCCTTCTGGTCCATGCTCACCGGAGACAGCCAGCTCCGCTGGACTGGTCCCGAAAAAGGCATCATTCACCTCGCGACAGCGGCGCTGGTCAACGCATTGTGGGACCTGTGGACGAAGTCGATGGGGAAACCGTTGTGGAAATTACTCGCGGACCTCAGCCCTGAGGAATTCGTGCGGTGTGTGCCGTTTCGCTACATCACGGACGCCATCACGCCCGACGAAGCGCTCGAGCTGCTGCAGCGCAATCAATCGACGGTAAACGATCGCGCGGCGTACCTGGATGACCACGGGTATCCGGCGTATACGACTTCGGCGGGATGGCTCGGTTACCCCGACGAACAGATACGCCAGCTGTGCCGCGAGGGCGTCGCCCAGGGTTGGAGCCACTTCAAGCTGAAGGTTGGTCGTGATCTCCAGGACGACATTCGGCGGTCCCGCATCGTACGTGAAGAGATTGGTCCCGACCGACGGCTCATGCTGGATGCGAACCAGGTGTGGGACGTCGGTCAGGCGATTGCGTGGATGCGGGAGCTGGCGCCGTTCGAGCCGTGGTGGATCGAGGAGCCAACCAGTCCAGACGACGTGCTGGGGCACGCTGCCGTTGCGCGTGCAGTTTCGCCAATCAAGGTTGCCACCGGCGAACATTGCCAGAACCGAGTGATGTTCAAGCAACTCCTCCAGGCCAACGCAATTGGTATCTGCCAGGTCGACGCGGCTCGGCTTGGCGGCGTGAACGAAGTTCTTGCAGTGCTGCTCATGGCACATAAATTTGGCGTGCCGGTGTGCCCGCACGCCGGCGGCGTGGGATTGTGCGAATACGTCCAGCACCTGTCGATGGTGGACTATTTGCGCATCAGCGCCTCAATGGATGACCGCGTTATCGAATATGTCGATCACCTCCACGAGCATTTCGTGGACCCGGTGGTGTTGCGCAACGGGCGCTACCTGCCGCCGACCGCACCTGGGTACAGCGCTACCATGCGGCCGGAGTCGCTGGCGGACTACGCGTTTCCTACCGGACCTGTTTGGACAGCTGCCCGCGTCTGACCGGGTTGCGCAGCATGCCGAGACCGTCGACTTCGATTTCCACCACGTCGCCGGACTCCAGGTTGAATGGGCTCTCGGGCACGAGCGCGGTGCCGGTGGAGAGGATCGCGCCATCGGGGAACGTGTCCTCTCGGAACAGGTAACTGACCAGGTCCTCCAGGCGCCTGGCGAACTCGCGCATGCTCGTTTCGCCACTCCAGTGGACGGCACCGCCGCGAACAATGCGCATGCGAATGCCCAGCGCGTAGGGGTCCGGAACCTCCCAGGCAGGGGTGATCGCGGGACCGGCCGCGAACGAGCCAGCATAGACCTTGGCCTGCGGCAGGTACAGCGGATTTTCACCCTCGATGCTGCGCGAGCTCACGTCGTTGCCGACGGTGTAGCCAACGATCTCGGCATGGGCGTTGATGACCAGGGCCAACTCGGGTTCGGGAACATCCCAGGTCGAATCGGCGCGGACGACCACCGTTTCTTCTGGGCCAGCGACGCGGCGGCGGGTGGCCTTGAAGAACAGCTCAGGCCGTTCGGCGCGATACACCTTGCTGTAGATGTCGGGCGTAGCGCTCTCTTCGACGCGGGCCTCCTCGGAGCGTTTGTAGGTCACGCCGGCGGCCCAGACCTCGGTTTCGCCATCGATTGGGGCCAGAAGCCGCCCAGCGGCCTGAGTTGCGGGCTGCGCGGCCTCTAGCAGTGCGCGCAGGTCCCGCAGCGGCAGTCGCAGCAGCGAGGCCAGAGAATCGACGCCGTCGAGGCGGGCGGCCATGCGGCCATCTGCGAGAAGGGCGAGCTCCGCCGACCCAGAGGCGGTTTGAATGCGCGCAAGCTGCATCTATCTATCTATCTATCTACCAGCCCCATGGTACGTAGCAAGCGCCCCCGCTGGTGCGTGACAATGGGGCCACTTGCAACTACCTGTGATGCCCCCGGTGTCGCCGATGCTGGCCAAGTCCGTGCCACGCGTTCCGCAGGGCCAACTCAGCTTCGAACCCAAATGGGATGGCTTTCGGTCGATCATCTTTCGCGACGGCGACGAGGTCGAAATTGGCTCGCGCAACGAAAAGCCGATGACTCGCTACTTTCCTGAAATCGTGGCAGCGGTCAAGGCGAACCTGCCCGAACGCTGCGTCGTGGACGGCGAGATCGTGGTGGTCGTCGGTGATCGCCTCGAGTTCGAGGTGCTGCAGCAACGCATTCATCCGGCCGCAAGCCGCGTCAATCGATTGGCGCAGGAGACGCCCGCCACGTTCATTGCGTTTGACCTGCTGGCCCTCGGCGACGAAGACCTCATGCAGCAACCGTTCGCCGACCGGCGCGCGCGGCTGAGCCAAGTGCTGAGTACAGCGCAGGCGCCCATTCATCTCACGCCTGCCACGACCGACCACGCGCTCGCCGAGCAGTGGTTCCAGCAGTTCGAGGGCGCCGGACTGGACGGGGTGGTGGCAAAACCCCTGGACGGCATCTACGAGCCGAACAAACGCGTCATGTTCAAGATCAAGCACGAGCGCACCGCCGACTGCGTGGTGGCAGGCTACCGCGTGCACATCAAGGAGCCGGAGAGCATCGGCTCACTCTTGCTTGGCCTCTACACCGACAAAGGCGAGCTGATGTCGGTTGGAGTCATCGGGGCATTCCCCGCGGCCATGCGCAAGGAGCTGTACGTCGAGATGCAGTCGCTGGTGACGACGTTCGAAAACCATCCGTGGGATTGGGCCAACCAGGAGATTGGGACGCGGACGCCGCGTTCGTACGAGGGCAGCCGTTGGGCCAACAATAAGGACCTTTCGTTCGTGCCGCTGCGGCCGGAACGTGTGGTTGAAGTGCGCTACGAGCACATGGAGGGCATTCGCTTCCGCCACACGGCGCAGTTCGTCAGGTGGCGGCCGGATCGGGAGCCGCGTTCGTGCACCTACGAGCAGCTCGAAGAGCCAGTGAAATACGACCTGGCCGACGTTCTGTCAAGCTGACCCATCAGACCTTGTCTTAGTGTTGACTTCCTACTGGGTTTGAGCATCTGGGCGTACAGTGACGAGCGCTCCAACGCAGTGACACAACGATCCTCCCTAGAGAAGTCCTTCCGTAGAGAAATCCTTCCAGTAGAAGAGAAACAGAACGCGAAATTCCAGCGGAGGTCTGTTAGCGCGGGTACACTCGAACGGCCAAGGAGTTTAGAAACCCATGCACGAGTACCTGGGGCACCTCGCCGATGAGTATCGGTCGGGGCGGGTGGGCCGTCGCACATTCATTCGGTGGGCTGCCACATTGGGGCTGTCCGCGCCCGCGATCAGTGCGGTGCTTGCCAGTTGCGCGCCCGCTCCGGCAGCGACCAGCCCAACGACAACAGCGCCAGCCGCAGTACCGCCAATCACAGCGGTCGCGACGCCAGCAGCGCAAACGCAACCCACCGCCCAGGCGCAGCCCGTGCGTGGTGGCACCATTCGCGTAACCGGCTCGCCAGCCGTCGAAATCAATCCACACAAACTGACCTCCAACGGCGGCATCATCACCACCTTTCCGTGCCTGAACTTCCTCGCACGGGTCAGCGCGGATGGTGTGCCGCAGCCCGAGCTGGCGACCTCGTGGACGCCATCCGCGGATACCAAGACCTGGACCTTTCAACTCCGCCAGGGTGTCAAATTCCACGACGGCAGCGCCTTCAATGCCGACGCCGTAGTAGCGACCTACCGCCGCCTGGCCGACAAAAGCACCGGTTCAACAGCCGCCAGCACGTTGAACTTTCTGCCACCGGATGGCATCGAGAAAGTCGACGACTACACCGTCGTCTTCCACCTGTCGCGCGCGCAGGCGGACTTTCCGTATTACACCTACATTTATCAAGCTGGCATCTTGCCAGCAAACTGGTCCGGCGACTGGGCGACAAGTCCAATTGGGACTGGCCCATTCAAGATGACCGGCTACAACGCCGGCCAGGGCTCGACGTACGTCCGCAACGAGTCGTACTGGGAAACCGGCCTGCCCTATCTGGATGGAATCGACATCAAAATCTGGCAGGATCCATCGGGCGAGCTCACCGCGCTGCAGAGCGGCGCTTCGGACATGATGGCCCTGACGCCGTACGACGCGCTCGACGACATTCGCAAGAACCCGAACCTCCAGGTGCAAAGCAGCCGATCGGCGTCATACGACGCCATGCACATGCGCGTTGACACTGCGCCATTCGACAATCCCAAGGTCCGCCAGGCGTTGGCGCTAGCGCTCAACCGTCAGGACGTGCTGAATATCGTGCTCGGGCAAGACGGTGGCGACCTCGCCAACGATCAACCCGTTGCGCCGATCCTACGCGACCACGTCGACGTGGGCATGAAGTCGCAGGACATCAATCAGGCCAAACAACTCCTGGCGGAGGCCGGCCACCCCAACGGATTCGAATTTGACCTGCCAACGCACAACGGCGCGGAGTGGCTCAAGAGCTGGGCGCTGACGCTCCAGCAGGCCTTTGCACCACTTGGCGTCAAAGCCAACCTGGTGGTCGAAACCTCGCAGGTTTATTACACGCACTGGACCACCGTGACAACCGGTGTGACAGAGTGGGCCAGTCGATCCACCGCCAGTGAAATTCTCAACTCGGCGTATCGCACCGGCGTCAACTGGAATTCGGCGCACTGGAGCAATACCGCCTTCGACAGCGCGCTCGATCAGTTGGATGCGACGGTGGACCTGAACAAGCGTAAGGAGCTCATGCTCACGCTTGAAAAAGCCCTGTCCGATGAGGTGCCGGCGATCATTACGTACGCTCGATCCTCACCGCGCGGGCTCAGCAAACGTGTGCAGGGCATGTCGCAGGACCCGAACCGCTACCTGGATCTGCGCGGCGTCTACCTGACTGCGTAGAGGTTCAATCTGCAACGCTTTCTGGCGCGCCGCGTCGCGCTCGTGGTGCTGACGCTGTGGCTTGTGTCGCTCGGCGTGTTCGCCGTCTCGGAGCTGCTTCCGGGTGATGTAGCCATCTTTATTCTTGGCCAGCAAGCCACTCCCGAAACCCTCGCAGTCTTGCGCGCGCACCTGGGGCTGAACGAGCCAGCCCCAGAGCGCTACGTCAACTGGCTGTTTGGTTTCATACGTGGTGACTGGGGCAGTTCGCTCGCGTTGCAAGTGCCGATTACGGACCTGGTGCTCTCGCGCATGGCCAACTCGTTCGTCCTCGCCGGATTAGCCCTGCTCATCACAGTGCCCGCCTCGATCGGCCTGGGGCTTGTCGCGGCCCTGAACCAGGGGCGTGCGATCGATCGCATCATCAGTCTTGTCGGCCTTTCGGGCCTGGCACTACCAGAATTCGTGAGTGGGGTGTTGCTGATCCTGTTGTTCAGCTTGTCGCTGCGAGTGGCGCCAGCGTCTGCACAGATACCCACCGGCGCATCGCCATTGTCGGTGTTGCCTGCGTTGATCCTGCCAGCCTTGACGTTGGCATTGACGTTGTTTGCGTACATTTCGCGGATGACGCGGGCCTCGGCGGCAGAAGTCCTGACCAGTGACTACGTCCGTGCGGCAGTCCTCAAAGGCCTGCCTCTCGTGCACGTCATTACTCGGCATGTCTTGCGAAACGCGCTGCTGCCCACCATCACGGTTATCGGTGCGCAGATCGGTTGGCTGGTGGGGGGTCTGGTGGTGGTGGAGCACCTGTTCGGGTATCCCGGGCTCGGCGATCTGCTGCTGTTCGCAGCACTGAACAAAGACATTCCGCTGCTCGAAGCGTGTGTGATGGTGGTTGCCAGCGTGTACATGCTCGCAAATCTCGGAACCGAGCTGCTATTCGGCGTGCTGAACCCACGCATCCGCTATGCGTAGCTCACTGGTCGCCCACGCTTCGGCCGAACTCCGTGGCGACACCGTCGTCGACGTGCCGTCCGTTTCCGAAGGCTTTCTCCAGATCCATGGCTCGACAGGTGTCGCGTCGCTCGTGCGCGGAGTCCGCCAGTCGCCCACGGCGATGGTCGGACTGGCGCTTCTGGTGGTATGGATCGTCTGCGCGATCGCCTGGCCGATCCTGGCGCCATACGATCCTAATCAGTTTCACACCAGTGCGCGGCTCCAGCCGCCGTCGCCACAGTTCTGGTTTGGCACCGATCAGTTCGGTCGGGACGTGTTCAGCCGCGTGCTCGCCGGAAGTCGCGACATCTTGATCATCGCGCCGCTTGCAACACTTCTCGGCATCGCCTGCGGCACCTGCCTCGGACTGGCCGCGGGCTACTACCGGGGCGTAATTGGCGAAGCCGTTTTGCGCGTCATGGATGCGGTCATGGCGTTTCCGGTGGTAACGCTGAGTCTGCTGGTAGTGGCAATGCTCGGCCCCTCGGTGATCAACGTGATCATGGTGATCGGACTGGTGTTCACCCCGCGCGTCGCGCGCGTTGTCTATGCATCAGCGTTGTCAGTGCGGGACCTCAATTATGTTGCCGCGGCCCGACTGCGCGGCGAGTCGGACCTCTACATCCTCTTCGGCGAGATCCTGCCGACGATTACCGCGCCGATCATCGTCGAGGCCACCGTTCGCGTCGGTTATGCGGTCTTTGCCAGTGCCACGCTGAGCTTTCTCGGACTGGGGATTCCGCCGCCGGCGGCGGATTGGGGCTTGCAGATCGCCGACGCGCGCACCTTTCTGCAATCCGCACCATGGACCGTGCTGTTTCCAGCACTTGCGATCGCCTCACTGGTCGTAGGAGTGAACCTCTTGTCGGACGGACTTCAGCAATCATGAGTGGCCCCCTGTTGCAAGTGGAAAACCTCTCAGTTGCGTACGGAGACGTACCGGCGGTACGTGATGTGTCGTTCCAAGTCCAGCGCGGTGAGGCCTATGGCCTGGTAGGTGAGTCGGGGAGCGGCAAAACCTCACTGGCGATGGCGCTGGTGCGCTACTTGCCGGGCAGCGGCCGCACGACATCCGGTCGCATCTGCTTCGACGGCGAGGACGTGCTTCAGTTTGACGCAGCCGCACTCCGGGCGTTTCGCGGGGCTCGCGCAGCCGTCGTGTACCAGAATCCGGCAAGCGCGCTGGACCCCTCGATGCGCGTTGGCGACCAGGTGGAGGAGGCCTTTACGAGCCACGAACGCCTGTCGGCCAATGATGCCCGGGCGCGCACGCTGGAGGCATTTGCACGCGTGCAACTGGCGGACCCGCGCAGTGTGTATCAGCGGTATCCCCACCAACTGAGTGGTGGCATGCAGCAGCGTGTTGTCATTGCGATAGCGCTGGCAGGCCAACCGGACCTGCTTATTCTGGATGAGCCGACGACTGGTCTCGATGCGACCGTCGAGGCTGCCATCTTGCGACTCATCGCGGACCTCCGCCGCGACCTGCACCTGACGGTGCTGCTGATCAGCCACAACCTCGGTGTGGTCTCGCGGGTGTGCGACCGCGTGGGTGTGCTCTATGCCGGTCGCTTGGTGGAGCAGGGACCGGTTGCGGAGACGTTTGCATCGCCGGCTCACCCGTATACGCGCGGCCTCATCGCGAGCCTCCCTGACGGGCAATCGCGCAAGGGCAGCCGGCCACTCCAGCCGATTCCTGGCACGCCTCTGTCCGCCGCCGCGCACGTGACCGGCTGTGTGTTCGCGCCGCGCTGCGAATTCGCACGCGCGCGCTGCACCAGCGTCGAGCCTGAACTCGTGGACGTTACACACGCCCGGGCGAGCCGTTGCTTCTTTGCCCACGAGGTGCTGACCAGTCCGGCCGTGGTACCTCCACTGGAGGACGACGAGTACGTCCCGCTGCCGACTGGCAAACCACTCCTGAATGTCGCGGACGTCCACAAGACGTTCAATGTCCAGGGCGGAAAAGTCGTCGCGGTAAACGGTGTGAGTCTGCGCGTTCCCGCGGGCACCACCGTCGGCCTCGTTGGCGAGTCGGGCAGTGGCAAGTCGACACTTGCGCGGATCATCGCCGGCCTGGAGCCACTGGACCGTGGCACCCTGGAGTGGCGGGACCGGGCACTGCCAGGATCGGTGCAGAAGCGGTCACGCGGCGTCTTGCGCGAGCTGCAGATGGTGTTCCAGGATCCGGACTCTACGCTCAACCCCCGCCAGACTGTCCGCACGTTGCTGGAGCGTTCCATCCGACGTCTGACGAACCTGTCCGCAGCCGCGCGCCGAAAACGCGCTGCCGAGCTCCTCGCAGCTGTGGATATGGAGCCGCGCTACCTGGAGGCGCGACCGTCCGAGCTGAGCGGCGGACAACGCCAGCGCGTGGCGATCGCTCGCGCATTCGCCGGCGCACCGGCGCTGGTTCTCTGCGACGAACCAACCTCTGCGCTGGATGCGTCGGTCCAGGCGACGATTCTCAACTTGCTGGCGCGCCTCCAATTGGAGGAAGGCAGCGCCTACCTGTTCATTTCGCACGACATCGGCGTGGTGCGTTACCTCGCCGACGTCGTCGGAGTGATGTATCTCGGCCAGTTGATGCAGTTGGGTCCAGCGACTGAGGTCTTCAACGGACCGCACCACCCGTACACCACCGTTCTGCTGTCAGCAATACCCCTGCAGGAGCAGAATGCTTCGCAGCAGCCGAGACCCGTGGCCGGTTGTCCATTTCAACGGGTTTGTCCGAGGAAGCTCGGCACGGTTTGCGAAACGGAGGCGCCGCCGTGGCGCCAGAGCCCCAACGGTGGCGGGATCCTGTGCCATATCCCGCTCCAGGAGTTGTATGCAACGTGACGCAACAGCCGCTCCGTGGAATCCATGTGGTGGATTTCGGCCAGTACATCGCCGGGCCATTGGCCGCCATGTTGCTGGCCGATCAGGGAGCTGAGGTCACCCATATCGATCCACCCGGCGGACCGCGCTGGCGGACGCCGGCGAACCAGACGTGGAACCGCGGCAAGCGCCTTATGGAGCTGGACCTCCGTTCGGCTTCAGGCGTTGAGTCCGCCCGTGAACTGGTGGCTGCATCAGACGTGGTCATCGAAAACTTCCGCCCGGGGGTGATGGACCGTCTCGGACTGGGGCATTCCATCTGTGCGGAGTCCAATCCCCGGTTGGTGTACTGCTCACTTCCCGGGTTTGCCGCGGATGATCCGCGGGCACAACTCGCCGGGTGGGAAGGTGTGATTGCCGCGGCGACTGACACCTATCGCGGTGAGCCACCTGTGTTTACGCCGATTCCGATCAGCTCGCATTTCGCCGCGATTCACGCCGCGCTCGCCATCACGATGGCCTTGATCGCCCGCGAGCGCGACGGATATGGCCAGCGCATCGAGGTGCCGCTCTTCGATGCTACCTTCGCTGCCATCGGTGCCCACGGCCTGTTCGTGGATGGCGGCCCAGGTGGCATTCGCCCGGACGACTTCTGGACCGGACTGTTCGAATGCGGCGACGGGCGCTGGATCCAGGTGAGTCTCGCGACACCGCGTTTTCGCACGGTTTTCACGGCCGCCCTGAACCTGGACGACTGGCTCATGGACCTGGACCGCCTCAGCGCCGACGCACAGCTTCGGGCGGACCTGCGTCAGCGACAGAGCGCGCTGTTCGCGAGCCGCTCGGCGCAGGAGTGGGAGGATCTGGGCGGCCGCATCGGCGTGCCGATTGCGGTCTGCCGCACCACGTCCGAGTGGATCGGCACGCCGCACGCGCGGAGCGCTGGCATCGTCCTCGAGCGCGACGGCGCCCTCCAGCCTGGAACGCCAATCCGAATGGGAGATGTCCCGCTGCACACCGGAACGCCAATGCGCAAAGATGGCATCACATCTGATGCGCCGGCGACGCGGCCCAGCGCGCAGGGGGAGACCGCGCTCGCTGGTGTACGGGTGCTGGATCTCACGCAAGTTTTGGCTGGTCCCACGGCGGGCCGCACGCTCGCGGAATACGGCGCCGACGTCATCAAGATCAACAATCCACACGAAGAGGGCGCCGGCATCCACTTCAGTCGGCATCGCTATCACACCGACGTCAATCCTGGAAAGCGCTCGCTGCTCCTGGACCTGAAGTCCGCACCGGGCCAGACCATTCTGCACGACCTCGTCGCGCGCTCCGATGTGGTGCTCCAGAACTTCCGGCCTGAGGCTGCCGAACGTCTCCGCGTCAGGTACCAGGACATTCGCGCACTACAGCCAAACATCGTCTATCTGACCGTCAGCGCTTTCGGCGGACCTGGTCCGTGGACCGGCTGGCCCGGCTACGAGGTCCAGGCGCAAGCGGCCAGCGGACTCCGCTACGCGCGCACCGGTCGGCCGCCGGGCCAACCATTCGCGGTCAACGACTACGGCACCGGCTTGCTCGGCGCCTTCGCCGTCGGTCTCGCGCTCTTTCAGCGATTGCGCACTGGCTCGGGGCAAGCTGTGGAAGTGGCCCTTGCGTATACCGCAACCATCTTGCAATCAGCCACACTTCACACCGACCTCACGTCGCGGGACGGCGCTCTCGGCTGGAGCGCATCTCACCGGCTGCATCGCGCCAGGGACGGATGGCTGTTCGTGGCGAACTCCGAAGTGACTGAGGACGAGTTCCACTCAGTGACAGTTGCAGACACCATGGAGCGCCTCTCACACGACGGTGCCAGCGCACATGCGCTCGTGCCCGTTGAAACGCTCATGCGGGACGACTGGGTCAGTCGTCATGGTTTGAGTCTCACGCGCGTCAATGACATGGGCGAGAGCATCACCTGCGTCGGTCCGCCAGCGCGGCTGTCGCGGACGCCGGTCCAACCCGGGCGACCCGCGCCCAGCCCCGGCGCCGACGCCGCGGACATCCTCCGCGACATCGGCCGCGAAGCCGACCTGCAGGAGCTGCTCAGAGAGGGTGTGATCGCGGTCGAGACGGTTAGCGCTCCGCGCGCAGCAGCGCCAGGCCCAGCCTGAAGCCCCAACCGTCGTCGGTTCGAAGGTCGAATGCCCTACGTTGGGCGGGACTGGCTTCAGCAAACAACTGACGGATCATCGCCACCTTGGTCTCAGGCGTGCGCATGCGCTGCACCCATTCGTCTCCGTCCAACCAGATGCCGAACGTGTTCAGCAGCGTTGGCATCCTGAATCCGGCTTCGGAGAACATGCGCTGCCACTCCGAGATGCGCCAATCGCGGACGTGCGAGGCATCCCGCAGAATCTCGACGCAATTCAAAAACGTGTCTTGCGGCGCATCCTCCGGCGAGATCGCGTCCACCAGCACGATGCGTCCGCCCGGCCGCAGCACGCGCCACACCTCTGCCATCGCCCGCGCCGGATCGGCGAAATGGTGCGCTGCAACACGGCTGGTCACCAGGTCGAATTCGGCATCGCCGAACGGCAGCTCAGTCGCATCCGCCCGCTGAAACGTCACGTTGGACACGCGGCGCTGCTCCGCCAGGCGCGCCGCGGTCGCAAGCATGTCGGGCGTCACATCCACCGCGGTCACGTGTGCCACGCGCGGCGCAATCGCCAGGGCAGTGTGGCCCGCGCCGCACCCGAGGTCGAGCACCTGGTCCGTGGGCGTCGGCGCGGCGGCCTCAACCAGGGCCTGCAGGTCCGGACCGCTGGCGTGGTAGCTGCTCGTGGCGTAGGTCTCGGCCACGGCGCCGAACTGTGCGCGGGCGAGGTCGGTGGAGCTGTGGGCAGGTACGGCTGACATTGCCAGCATCCTAACCTCGACCATTGGGCGCGTCCAAGACATAGATCGCATACTATTCATGCCTTCGGGTTATGGAACTGCATCAGCTGCGGTACGTGCGGGCGGTCCTGCGCGATGGCAGCGTCACGGCCGCGGCCGCACGTGAACACGTCACCCAGCCTTCGATCTCCAAACAGATCCATCTGCTGGAGCAGGAGCTGGGGGTGCCGTTGTTCCACCGCGTCGGACGACGCGTCTTACCGACCGAGGCGGCCTTCGAACTGGTGGACTGCGCTGAACGGGTGCTGGATGATCTCGCCGCCACCGCCGCCTCGCTGGCGGGACCGAATTCGGCCGTCGGTGGGAGTGTGCGCATCTGCGCCACCGAAACGTTGGTGAACCTGCTGTTGCCCGAGCCACTGGTGCAACTGCGTAAAGAGATGCCAGGCGCCGCGATTCACGTCGAGATGCTTGGGACCGCTGAGGTGGTCTCCAGCGTCGCCGCGGACGAAGTCGACTTTGGGCTTGCGC
Organism: Chloroflexota bacterium; assembly: GCA_019239775.1. Classification (GTDB taxonomy): domain Bacteria; phylum Chloroflexota; class UBA6077; order UBA6077; family CF-72; genus CF-72. Next base: position 7,966 of record JAFAZN010000368.1, on the reverse strand, counting down.
CGATGCCACTGGGCACCACGCGGCTGGAGGTCCGTCAGCTCTTCGCCGAAGAGGTACTGGCCGTGGTGCCGAAGGACCACGCGTGGGCGCACCGCAAGTATGTGGAGCTCGCCGCGCTGGTCGAGGAAGCGGGGCTGCTGCTCTCGATGCCCGGGATGGGCCTGCGGGCAAATTTGGAGGCGGCCGCGCGCCCGCTTGGTGTCGGCATCAAAAGTACGGTGGAGGTGCGCAGCGAAGCCGCGTTGCTGGCGATGGTCGCTGCTGGTGGAGGAGTGGCGCTGGCGCCGCGCATGAGCGTGATCGGCCGTCGCGACGTGCGGGCACTGCCGCTGCGGCCCGCGCTGCAGCGCGAGATTGTGTGGCTGCGCCGTCGCGGCCGCCACATCTCGGCGGCGGGCCGCCGGCTGCTGGAGCTGCTGTCCGTGTCCATTCCCGGGCGCTACCCTGTCGGGCATCTCGACGTCTGAACCGTCCACGCTGGATCTACCAGTCGGCACCGTGACCTTCATGCTGACCGACATTGTCGGCAGCACACGGCTCTGGCAGCGCTATGCCGACCTCATGCATCAGAGCATGGTGCGCCACGATGAGCTGATCGAAGCCATCGTGGCCGAGCACAATGGCACCCTGGTCCGCCCGCGAGGTGAGGGCGACAGCCGCTTCGCGGTATTTCGGCGTGCCTCCGACGCGGTTGGCGCCGCAAGCGGAATCCAGCGAGCCTTGCGCGCCGAGCCCTGGCCGCTGCCCGAGCCGCTGGAGGTGCGCGTTGCGCTGCACACCGGTGAGGCGGACCTGCGCGACGGCGACTATTACGGAACCAGCATCAACCGTTGCGCACGACTCCGCGACGCCGCGCATGGTGGCCAGATCGTGCTATCGGGAATCACCGCTGCCCTGGCACGCGACCGTTTGCCAGATCGCGTCACATTGCGCAGCCTTGGGCGCCACCGACTACGAGACCTGCCCGATGCAGACGAGATCCTCCAGCTGCTTCACCCGGACCTGCCGGCCGACTTTCCACCACTGCGCACGTTGAGCGCGTCGCCCCACAACCTGCCGATTCAGATGACGAGCTTTGTCGGACGCAGCGAGGAACTGGAAGCGTTGAGGCAGTTGCTGCTCGACGAAGATGTGCGTCTACTCACGCTCACCGGTGCGGCCGGCACGGGAAAAACGCGGCTTGCGCTGCGCGTGGCGGAAGACTCGCTGGCAGAGTTCCCACGCGGGGTCTATTTCGTCGGTCTTGCGCCGCTCAAGGATGGCAACTTGCTGGCGTCGACCATCGGCGAAGCGATCGGCGTGCGTGAGGTAGGCGGCCAGCCGTTCCTCCGCACGATCATCGACGCACTCCAGTCCAAGGGAGTGTTGCTCGTGCTGGACAATTTCGAGCATCTCATGGAGCAATCGCGCCAGCTGAGCGAACTGCTCTCAAAATGCGAGTCGCTCAAGATCCTGGTCACCAGCCGCGAGGTGCTGCACCTCGCGGGCGAGCGCGTCTTCGCCGTTGCGCCGATGGAGGTCCCGGATCTGCACGGAGCGATATCGGCCGACGACCTCCAGAAGTTTGACGCGGTCCGGTTGTTCGTCGAACGTGCTCTGGCAGTTAAACCGAATTTCGCAATGACGGCGCAGAATGCGCCAGCCATTATCGAAGTTTGCGCGCAGCTGGATGGATTGCCGCTTGCGATCGAGCTCGCCGCGGCGCGAGTACAACTGCTCCCACCGGATGCACTGGCGGAACGTCTTGGTCTCACGTATCAGCAACGCCAGAGCTTGCTAGCGACCGGCGGATCCGACCGACCGGTGCGGCATCAGGCGCTGAGCAGCGCGATCGACTGGAGTTACGGCTTGCTGCGGCCGGTGGAGCAACGGCTGTTCCGCTGGCTCTCCGTCTTCAGCGGTGGCTTCACCCTCACCGCGGCAGAAATCATGTGCGCGGCGGATGCGGAGCTGCGCGACCAGGTCCTGGACGGGATCGCCTCGCTGATCGACAAAAGCTTGTTGCGGCCGGTCGAGGAACGCGATGGCCAGGCGCGCTGCCGGATGCTCGAAACCATCCGCGCTTACGCACTGGCGCAATTACAGGCGGCCGGCGAGTTCGATATCGCCCACCGGTTGCTGGCCGAGCAGCTGGCGGATCTCGCAGAACAAGCGGAGCCGATGCTGACCGGACCCGAACAGGTCGAATGGCTGGATCGGATCGAGAACGAACACGGCAACGTACGCGCGGCGCTGCAGTGGTGTGAAACAGGCGATCCGGCCCTGGCGTTGCGTCTGGCGGCTTCGCTGTGGCGGTTCTGGTCCACACGCGGCTACCTCGGCGAGGGGTTGCGCTGGCTGGAGGCGGCGACCGGCGCGCCTGGCGCCGAGCAGCACCCAGCGCTTGCCCGTGCGCTGAATGGCGCGGCCAACCTGGCGCGCGAACAGGGCGACTATGCCGGGGCAAAACTCCTGCACGAGCGCAGCCTGGCAGTTTGTCGGGAGCGCGGCGACGTGCATGGAACAGCCGAAGCGCTGAACAACCTGGGGCTGATCGCGCTCTATCAAGGCCAGCCCGATGCTGCGCAGCACTACTGCGAGGAAGGCCTGGCGCTCTTCCGAAGGATTGATGACCAGGGCGGGATCGCGGCTGCGCTCAACAACCTCGGCAACGTCGCGCGCGAGCGGGGTGAGTCCGATCGGGCGGCGGACCTGCACCGCCAGAGTCTGGCGTTACGCCGCGGCCTCGGCGACAAGCGCGGCATCGCGCTTTCGCTGAACAATTTGGCCAACGTGGTCCTCAACCAGGGCGATTACTGGCGGGCGGCAGGCCTTCACGAGGAGAGCCTGGCGCTGCGTCGAGAGCTGGGTGACAGGGCTGGTGTGGCGAGCTCGCTGAACAATCTTGGCAATGTTGCGCGCGTACAGGGCGATTTCTCGGCGGCGCGCACTTTTTACGATGAGAGTCTGGCGATTCGTCGGGAGCTGGGAGATAAACGTCGCGTTGCCGCCGCGCTTGGCAATCTGGCGATCGTGGAACGCCAGGAAGGCCATCGCGATCGCGCCGCCACGCTGCTGTGCGAAAGCATCGCCTTGCGGCGCGAACTTGGCGATCAGGCCGGCATTCATGCGGCGTTGGATGTCCTGGGTACGCTGGCTGAGAATCAATCGGACGCGCCTGCGCGGCTATACCACGAAGAGCTGCTTACGTTGCGGCGTGAGCGAGGCGACCTCGCTGGGGTGGTGGCCGCGTTGAGCAACCTGGGCAAGGTCGCGCTGGCACAGGGTGATGCCGAGGCCGCGCGCAGCTACTGGGAAGAAAGCCTGTCCGTTCGGCGCCAGATGGGCGATCGGCGCGGCGTCGCGGCCAGTCTGACGCAGCTGGGCGCGCTGTCGCTCGACGAAAACGATCTCGAGCGGGCCGACGCGCTGCTGCAGCAAGCGCTGGCGCAGCACGAGCAGCTTCGCGACCGGCGCGGCAAGGCCGGCGCGCTCAAGGCCTTGGCGCGGGTAGCCGAGGCGCGGCGTGACACGCCGCGTGCGCGCGAGTATTGTGCGCAGAGTCTGAGCGTGTACGAGCAGCTTGGCGACAGACGCAAAATCGAGGAGTGCCGCGAACAGCTTGGGGCGCTCTCCGATCCGACCCAGCACAGCTACACGGGAGATCAGCATGTCCTCAACTAACGCCTCCGCCGGTTTCGCCAATGCGGAGCTTTTTCGTGACCTGACGCCACAGGAGCTGGCCCCCCTCGAGCGCGTCGCCCATAAGCGCCACTACGACGCGGGCGCCACGATTCTGCGCGAGGGACAGGGTGGCATCGCGTTTTTCGTGATCACCTCAGGCAAGGTCTCGGTCACACGCAGCGGCAGTGACGGCCAGCCGCGCGAGATCCGCACGATTGGTCCGGGTGGTGCTTTCGGCGAAATGGCCCTGTTCAGCGATCGCCCGCGTGCGGCGACAATTACCGCGGTGGAACCAACCGACTGTCTGGCACTGCACCGGCTCGAGTTCCTGGACGAGCTTCGTCGCCACCCGGATGTCGCTCTGCGCCTCCTCAACTCACTGGCGATCCGACTGGATGAGGCCTCGGCACTGATGTAGCGTGTCCGCGCTACAAGCCTGGCAAGCCGCGATGCGGCGCCTATGGCGCCAGCACCGGCCGTTGCTGAGCTTTCACGACGCGCTCGAGCAAGCTGGCGGGACCGCCGGTGCTGTGGATCGGGGCATACAGACTATTCCGGTGGATGCCATCGTCGGCAGCATCGGGCGTTGGCAGGCGCTGCGCAGCGATTTCCTGTATCGCACTGGCAAATCGATCACGCAGCGGTTCTATCGCGTCGGCACGGCCATGCTGGCAGGTAAGCCGCTACCGGCCATCGACGTGTACAAGCTCAAGTTTCGGTCCAGCCGTGCGGGCGGTCCACCGCAGAGCGAGTATTACGTGCTCGACGGACACCACCGCGTGGCTATGGCACGCCGGCTGGGACAGGCGTACCTGGATGCGCACGTGGTGGAGTACGTCGGCCGCACCGCGCGCCAGGCGCACAGTCTCCGCCAGGTGGACCTCTTCCGCGACGCACCGGCGGCTGACCTGGAAGCGTTGTGGCAACAACTCTCAGAAATACAGTTTCCGACGGGGGCCCTCATTTGCCAACGCGGAGAACGTGCTGCTGGCATGTACATCGTCAAGGTTGGGAGTGTTGAGGTCCGCCTTGGACATGGAGCGGATGGCACGTCGTTGTACCGGCTCGGCCCTGGGGACGCCTTCGGGGAGATGGCCCTGCTCACAGGCGAACCACGCTCGGCTGACGTGGTCGCCATCGAAGACACCACCACGTGGGTGCTGGAGCAGTCAGCATTCGAACAGGTGCTGAGTCAGAGCATTCCTTTGTTGCGTGCGATGAACCGATCGCTCGCGCAGCGGCTGGCGATGGCTACCACCGTCATCGACCAGACGCGCTTCGGCGGCGCTGGATTGCGCTTTGGTCCATTTCGCGTCGTTGCCCAACTCGGCGCAGGTGGCATGGCGGTTGTCTACAGCGCGGTGCGCGAAGACGACGGCCAGGCGGTTGCGCTGAAGGTGCTGCCGGCCAGCTGGGGCAACGCTCCGCAATTGCGCGCGCGACTGGAGCGCGAGGCAGCGGTCCTTCAGAGGGTGCAGCACCCGGGCATTATTCGCGTGGTGCGCATCGGCAGCGTGTCCGGGACGTTGGGTGGTGGCACCTACATCGCCATGGAGTGGCTGCCCGATGCGCTCGATCGCTTGATCCGGGTGCGGTTCCCGCGCACCCTCGAGCTGGAGGATTCGCTGCGCATTGCGAGCGGTGTGGCCGACGCGCTCGCCGCGGTCCACGCGCAGGGATTGGTCCACCGTGACGTCAAACCCTCCAACATCCTGCTGCGTGCCAATGGTCAACCGGTCCTGACCGACTTCGGCCTCGCCGCTGCGTTGGTCGAGCAGATGAGCCAGCACCGGCTGACTCCGCCCGAAACGCTGGTGGGCACGGCGGACTATCTCGCTCCGGAAACGATCCTGGGCCAGGCTGTGGACGGCCGCACCGACATCTACGCGCTCGGGATCGTGCTCTACGAAATGCTGGCTGGCTACGTGCCGTACGCGGGCCGCGAGCCGTTCCAGGTGCTGCGGGCGCACTGCGAGGAGGCCGGACCACCGCTGCCGCCCGAAGTGCCTGAGGGAGTACGCGGCGTGGTGGCGCGTGCGTTGGAGAAAGAGCCATCCCGCCGATTTGCAACGGCCGCCGAATTCGCCGACGCACTCCGCGGAGTGTCGTAGAAGCACCTTTGTACCTGGTACATTGCGGTAGGCGAAGGCAGTTCGCGTAGAATGACTGCGTATGCGCATGCTGGATGTCCGTGCCGCCTCCGGGCTTCCCGATGAGGCGATCGTGTGTCACGACGTGCGCAATCCGGCGCAGCGCAATGAGGTGCTGGTGCGCAAAGGCTCGCGGCTCGATGCTGCCGGCGCGGCGAGTTTGCTGGCGCGCGGTGTCCAGGAGCTGCACCTGGCGGTTCCCGAACCCGGTGATCTCGACGAAGACGCCGCGGCCGCCCGTTTGGGTCGAGCACTGGCGGGTGAAGGCATTTGCGTCAGCCAGGCGCACTACGGCCAGGTGGGGCTGTCGGTTCAGACTCGAGGGATGCTGCGGGTTGACCGCTCAGGGCTCGAACGCGTCAATGCGCTCGACGGTGTGCTGGTTCTCACCGCCGAGGCAGACCGCCCGGTAGAGGCCGACACCACCATAGGTGTGGTCAAGTGCGCCCCACTCTTCTTGCCCGAGTCCACTCTGGCGGCGGCTCAGCAGGTCGGTCCTCTGGTGCACGTTCACGAGTTCGAACGAACGCGCGTCGCGCTGGTGGCGCCAAGTGAGCGCTTGCGCGGTGGTGCCTTCGAGCGCGCCCAGACGGCCCTTTCCGAGGCGATCGCCTGGTATGGCGCCAGCCTTGACCAGTCCGTTGGCACCGACGCCACGGTTGAGGCAATGGCCGTTGCTTACGAGACGGTGCGTCACGCCGGCGCCGAATTAATTCTCGCGGCGGGCGCATCTGGAACTGACCCGCTGGACGTGGTGTTTCAAGGCCTGCGTCAGGCCGGTGGCGAGGTCATTCAGTACGGCATCCCGGCCGAGCCGGGCACCGCTTGCTGGATTGGCGAGCTGGAATCCATACCCGTGTTAGGCCTGGCGTCGTGCGAGCTGTTTGGTCAGCCCGGTGCGCTGGACTTGCTGCTGCCGCGTCTGTTCAGCGGCGAGCGGCTGGATCAGAAGCTGCTGCGCGACCTGGCGCTGGGCGGCCTGCTGCTCGGCCCCTCGCGCATCGCCCCGTACCACACGGCACGAGAATAACGTCCCCGGATTCCTCCGGATCTTTGGGGTCTGGAGAGTCTTCGGGTGGATGTGTTAGACGGGCGCGACCCGTTCGGCGAGTAACTCGGCGATGTGGCGGACTTGGAGAAAATTGTCGCCGGCGGCCTGAGCTGCGCCGCGCAGGTGAAGCAGGCAACCCGGGTTATCGCTGCACAGCACCTGCGCTCCCGTCGCGCGCACGTTTTCGAGCTTGCGACTCACAATGCCGCGACCAACCTCGGGATAGTCAATGGAGGTGGCGCCGCCGAAGCCACAACATACCGTCGCCTCCGGCAACTCCTCCAGCCGCACGCCAGCCAGGCGTAAGAGGCGTGGCCCGACCTCGCCGATGCCAAGCACGTTGGTGCTCTGGCAGAACGAGTGATACGTCACTTTCGGACCATCGCTTTCCGGCAGAGGTGCCGGTGTGGCAACACGCTCCAGGAACGAGAGCAAGTCCATGGTGCGATTGCCCAGGCGTTCCGCACGAGAAACCCACGACGGTTCGTCGCGCAGGAGGTGTGCGTAGTCGTGCAGGATCGACACCGCGCAACTGGCGGCCGCGGTGACGACGTAGTCGGCCTCTTCCGCCTCGAGCGCGGTAATCGTTGCTTTGGCGAGGCGGCGAGCCCCAGGCAGGTCGCCGGAGTCCAGGTGCGGCAGGCCGCAGCAGTGCTGGCTCCGCGGCACCGTGACTCGTGCGCCGCAAGCCTGCAGCAGCCGCACAGCTGCCAGAGCCTGTTCGGGTGCGAACCGGTCGGTGACGCACTGGATGAAATACGCCACCGTCTTGCCGCGTGCGCCGCTCTTCACCCATGGCCCGTTGCGCGGCTCAAAGGGCTCAAAGGTCCGGTCGAACAGCTCGTCCCTCGCCGGATGTTCGGCCAATTGCGGCAGTCTCCGCCACCCATACCGCGCGGGCTGTGGGACGTTCAGCGTTCGTTGGGATGTGCGGAGTGGGCGCAGGACAACGACGGCCGCGCGAGCGGCGAGGTCAAACAGACGGGGGTGCTGAAACAGCTCCAGCACGGCGCGTTTGGCCGGCGGCAGCCCACGTGAAGCAACCAGGCGTGCGCGGACGTCGAGGATCTGTCGCGGCAAAGGAATTTCCACCGGGCAAACG
>JAFAZN010000200.1 GCA_019239775.1 Chloroflexota bacterium | reverse complement strand
CGGCGAAGATTTCGCGCGCGTTTGCGCGAGTTGTTCCTGAGCCGCCCTGCTGCTGAATGGGAAGCAGCCATCAACGCGGCTGGTGGACCGACTGCCATGGTGCGCTCGGCGGCGGAGTGGCTTGGCAACGAGCATGCGCGGCGACGGGGCACGGTTATCCAGCTGGATGATCCGGAGTACGGACCGACATGGATGGCTGGCATCCAGGCGCATCTATCGGAGAGTCCGAGTGTGATTCGTGGTCCGCGCCACCGCGTTGACGCTGACCGCGCGGCGATCCTGGAGGAGTATTTCCCCCGGGGCGCGAGCGGGTCCGATGCGAGTGCCCCCCCGCCGCGTGATGCAGAGGAGAGTGAAGCCCAGCGCGGTGCGGCGCCTGAGCGTGATGCGCATCAGGTCCAGTTGGGTGGGGCGCTGGAAGGCGTGCGCGTGCTGGACCTCACGCAGGTGGTGGCTGGACCCTGCACCGGTCGGATCCTGGTGGAGTACGGGGCGGAGGTCATCAAGATCAACGATCCGGACCCCGAGTTCCTCACCACCGCGGTGTCGCTCTCGCTGCGTCCGACCGATCCGGGCAATCAGCAGCACGAACACCTCAACCGGGGCAAGAAGAGCATGCTGCTGGACCTGCATGCACCGGACGGACTGCGCGTCTTCAACACGCTGGTGGAGCACTCGCACGTGGTGATGCAGAACTTTGCCAAAGGCACAGCGGAGCGCTACGGCATCGCCTATGAGCAGCTGCGTGAGCGCAATCCGGACTTGATTTACTTCTCGTTGAGCGCGTACGGCTACGGTGGGCCGATGGAGACGTATCGCGGCTACGAGGGGAATGCTCAGGCGGTTACCGGGTTGATGGATCGCTTTGGCGGTGACGCGGCTCCGCTCGGCCAACCGTACCTGTTGGACGACTACGGCACCGGCGTGCGGGGCGCGTTCGCGATTGGCCTGGCGGTGTATCACCGACTTCGCACCGGCGCCGGTCAGCACGTCAACATCTCGCTGGTGGAGACGGCTTCGTATCACCAGGCGGCGTATCTACTGGACTACCCGGGCAAAGTGCGGGATGAGCCGCATGGGACGGACGCGCTTGGGTCCGGACCACTGCAGCGCCTCTACCGCGCCGCCGACGGCTGGTTCTTTCTGGGTGCACGCGACGCGTCGCAACTGGCAAAAGTGCAAGGTCTCGAAGACGTGGTGGATCTCCAGCACACGGACCTCGAACACGCGTTGGAGGCGCGACTGCGTTCGGACACCGTTGACCTGTGGGTCTCACGGTTGCGTGCAGCCGACGTGGGTGCGCACGGGATGGTGCGGACGGAGGAATTGATGGACGACCCGTGGGTGCGCGACCACGGACTGAGCTTGACGCAGGAAGTCCCGCAGTTGGGCAGCATGCGCATGCCAGGTGTGGCGGTGCGCATGTCGCAGACGCCACTGCGCGTCGGCGCGCCGGTGAATCCAGTCGGCGCCGACGGTGCCAGCGTTCTGGCCCAGATCGGCATGGACCATGAGTTGGACCACCTCATCGCAAGTGGTGCAATGAGGTTGACTATGGCGCACGAGGCCGGCCCCAGTGCGGCGTCGAGGTGACGCCGCCATCCACCACCAGCGTGCTGCCCGTCACGAAAGCCGATTCGTCGGAGGCGAGGTAGAGCACCGCGTAGGCAATATCCTCGGGCTGCCCGATGCGGTCGAGCAATGAATGTTCGAGGATATAGCTGGTCCACGTCGGATCGTTGTGCCGCTCGGCATTGGCCGCTGTCGCGATCGTGCCGGGTGCGATGCAATTGGCGCGAATGCCGCGTTTGCCGTAGTCAATCGCCAGCGACTTGGTAAAGCTCACGATCGCGCCCTTGGCCGCAACGTACGCCGGACTGGACCGGCTGCCCACCATTGCCACAACCGAGGCCATGTTGACGATCGAGCCACCGCCGGATTCCAGCATCGACGGAATCGCATAGTGGCTCATCAGGTACATACCCTTGAGACACACGTCGATGGTTCGGTCCCAGTCGGCTTCATCCAGGTCGACGACGTTGCGGCCTGAGCGCGCCCAGTAGGCGTTGTTGTGCAGGACGTGCAGAGCGCCGTACTGTTCGATGCTGGCGCGCACGAGTACTTCGCAGTCGTGCGCCTGGGACACGTCGGCCCGAACGAACATGGCCCGACCACCCGCGGACACGATGTCGTTCGCGGCGGCGCGCCCGAGATCCTCGTTGATATCACCGATACACACGGCGGCGCCTTCGCGGCCCATGAGCAGCGCGGTGGCTCTGCCAATGCCGGAGGCACCACCCGTCACAATCGCCACCTTGCCCTTCAACCGGTCCATGGAGGTATTGTGGCCGGTGATGGATGATCCTGTTCGACTGGCCATTATTGGCTGCGGTGGCATGGGCAGACGGCACCTGCTGGGTTTGGCCGAGCTTTCGCATTCGCCGCACATGAATTGCACGCTGGTGGCGGTGTGCGATCCGAACCGCCAGAACGCCGAGGACCTCGCCGACGAAGCGCACGAGCTGCTGGGCGAGCGGCCGGCGGTCTTCTCGAACGCGGAACAGATGGTGAAGGACGTGGACGGTCTCGAAGCCGCCGACTGCCCCACCGATACTGGTTCGCACCATGTCGCCGCGACCAACGCCCTGGAGCTTGGGCTCAACATTCTGTGCGAAAAGCCGCTTGCGCTCACGATCAGAGGCTGCAAACGCATCATCGAAGCAGCGCAGTCCAGCGGGCGAATTCTTTCGGTTGCCGAGAACTATCGGCGCGACCCGATGAACCGACTCGTCCGCGCGCTCATCGACGATGGCGCCATCGGTCAGCGGCAGTTCATGATCGAGACGGACAGCGGCGGCCGCGACGGCATCATCATCACGCCGTGGCGCCACATGAAGCTCAGCGGGACGATTCCGCTGGATGCCGGGGTCCACAACGCGGACATTCTCCAGTACTACATCGGCGATGCGCACAGCGCGTTCGGGCAGGTCCGTCTCCTGGAAAAGACGCGAGTTCGCCGGAACACAGACGGACCGGGCGGTTTCTACGCCAAGTGGGCCTCGGGCATGCCGGAGTCCATTCAGCCAACCGGGGAGGATGCCATTTTCGGCCAGATCACGTTCGCCAATGGCGCATTGGGCCACTGGGTCAATAACCACGCTGGTCATGGTGAATCGCTGCACCAACGCAAGGTGTTCGGGACCCGTGGCTCCATCACCTCACCGGGCGATCGCAATGGACGACCGGTCGAGTTACACATCGACGACGTCGGAGTCATTACCGGTGCTCGTGTGCTCGATTACGCGCCGAGTTATCGGCTGCAACCGGCCGCGGCGGCGCTCTTCGGCGGCGAACGCATCTGGCATTATGACTTCGATTTCCCCACGACTGACCGCAAGTTGCTGGCGCTCGAATACCACGAGTTGGCAACCTGCATACGAACCGGTCAACAACCGGAGGTGACTGGCGCCGTCGCGATGCGCGATGTCGCGCTGGTGTACGCATTGTTTGAATCTGACAGGGCTAGGCGGCCGGTCACGATCGAAGAAGTGGAAAGCAGCGCGGTGGACGCCTATCAACGCGAGATTGACGAGCAGATTGGGTTGTTAGCGCCGGCAGGAGCAGCGCTCTAATGCGCATTGCGTACAACACCTGGAGCATGGCCACGGTGCCGTACTCCACCTTCATTCCGGCGCTAGCCGAGATTGGTTTTGGGGCGATCGCCATCAGCGTGGTGCCGGGTTATGGCATTGGCGGTAAGCGTGTGGAGAACGCTGGCGCGCTGGAGAATCTTTCGGCGGAAGACCGGCGCAGGATAAAGGCGGAGTTTGTTGCCCGCGACCTGAAACTGCCGTCGATTATTGGCAACCAGTCCCTGGTGAGCGATGACCCGGACGCCAGGCGGCAGGCCATGCACCGGTTGAGGCAGGCGATTGATTTATGCGTGGAGCTCGCGATTAACAGCGAGGTTCCCACCATGAACACCGGCACGGGCGGCAAGAGCGGCGACCTGGAGGATCCGCGCTCGGTCGCCATGATCGTGGACGGCCTGGGTGAGCTGGCCGAATATGCCGCACGCAGCGGCGTCGCGGTGTGTGTGGAACCTCACGTGAACGCGCCGATCGACAGCATCGAGCGCTCCGAGTGGCTGGTGCAG
>JAFAZN010000165.1 GCA_019239775.1 Chloroflexota bacterium | reverse complement strand
GATGTCGTCGCCCAAGGTGGTGGCGATGGGCGCGGACCTGATTGCCGAACGCATCAAGAAGATCGCCCGCGAAGCAGGCGTGCCCTGCCTGGAGAACGTGCCCCTGGCACGCGGCCTGTACGCCTCGGTTGAGGTAGGCCAGGAGATCCCCGTAGAGCTGTACCAAGCCGTAGCCGAAGTCCTGGCCTACGTCTTCAGCCTCAAGAGGAGGAGAAGGTAGTCTTTTGGTGCGGAACGGCGCTTCGCGCGGAGGGGCACTATCAAGCCCCTTTACCCCACGTGCGGGGTTCACGCGCCATGACTGGTGCAGAGGGGACGAGTTCCCTTCGCCGCGCAGCGGCGTGCCAAGCGCAGCGACGCAGGCGATCATGATCGCCTGCGCCAGGCGGAACATGTTCCGCCTGGGGAGCCCGCGCATGCGCGGGCTCCTTCCAACGAAAAACTCCGTTGCAGGCCATCCGTGCGGGCGCTAGACTGACGCGTCCGAGCGCCTGGTACCGAATCTGCTATTCAGGCGATTCTTGATTCTGCCCCTGACGGCCTTTGGATTAAAGCCCGCGCGCAAGGTGGACTATGACTACCTTCCCCACTGAGGACCGGCTGCGCCAGAAACGCACCAAGTCCGAACAAGCCATCTCACTCGCGATGAAAAATCGCTGGGACGAGGCTGCCCAGATCAATCGCGAGATCCTCGACAATTTCCCCAACGAGGTCGACGCCTATAACCGCCTCGGTAAAGCCCTCACTGAGCTGGGACGTTACGCCGAAGCCCGCGACGCCTACGCGCAGGCGGTCAAGCTCGACCCACTCAACGGCATCGCGTCCAAGAACCTGCAGCGGCTCGGCAAACTGGCCGCCGAAGGCTCCGCGGCACCCGCGCCTTCCCCCGTCGATCCACGCCTCTTTATTGAAGAGAGCGGTAAGACCACGGTCACCCAGCTCACCGACCTGCGACGCAACGAGGCCGCCACAAAACTGAGCGCGGGCGACCAGCTGCAGGTCGCGCGGCGTGGCAACCAGGTGGTGGTCTGTGATCAGGCCGGCACTGAGATCGGCCGGATCGAGCCGAAGTTGGAGCAGGACCTCATCCGCTTGCTCGACCTCGGCAACCAGTACTCGGTCTTCGTCACCGCTGCCTCTGACCAGATCTTGCACGTGATCATTCGAGAGACGCATCGCTCGGCGACCATGGGCAACCGTCCGTCGTTCCGTCCGACGGCCGCGCAGGAGGTGCGTGCGTACACCCGCGAGGGCGCGCCGCGCTACGAGCTCGAGGAAGACGAAGAGGACGACGAGGAGCTCGGCGAGGAAGAAGAGGAAGAGGTCGAGGTCGTGCCGGCCGACCTGGAGGTGGGCGTCGAAGAGACCCCGCTCGAGGCGCTGGCCGCCGAGGAAGATACCGAAGAATCGGCCTGACGGCGCGGCAGCGGGATGCTGCGGCCTGTACGCTCAGACGCGCTGTGCGTTACTTGCTGCTGGTATTCGTGCTGCTCGTAACTGCAAGACCCGTGGAAGCGCAGCAGCAGCCCCAGGCCACGCCTACACCCGCCCCCGCGCTGACGCCCGCGCCCACGCCGACAGAGGTAGATCCGCAGGATTACTCGGAAGTCGTCCATGGCGATCCGAGCCTCGGCCTCATCGCCTTGACGTTTGACGCAGGCACCGAGGGTGGCGGCTCCGCCCCTGAAGTGCTCCAGATCCTGAAAGACCGAGGTCTCCACGTCACCTTCTTCCTGTCCGGCCACTGGGTCGACCACAACCCTGACCTCGCCCAACAAATCGTGGCCGACGGCCACGAGGTAGCCAACCACTCCTACGATCACCCCGATCTCACAACGCTGAGCGACGACCAGGTGGTCTGGGAGCTCGATTACACCGACCAGGTCGTCTCCGACGTCATGGGCACCCACACGCGGCCGTACTTTCGGCCGCCGTTCGGCGCACGCAACCGCCGCGTGCTGGACGTGGCCGCGGCAAGCGGTTTCCGGTCGATCTACTGGAGCATCGACTCCGGCGACTGGCTGCCTCGCGCCACACCAGGCGCCGTGGTCGACAAGATTCTGCGCTACGCCCAGCCTGGGGACATCGTCGTCGAGCACGTCGGGTCGGATGCCACCGCGGGCGCCTTACCTACCGTCCTGGACAACCTGGCCGAGCGCGGCCTCCAGGTGGCGACCGTCTCGCAGGTGCTCGGACTCGTACCCTTCAAGTAAGACAGACGATGGTGGATCTCGCTCCGCTCCAGTCGGAGTACGACAACATGCTGCGCTGCATTCGCTGCGCGGCATGCTTGACCTCGTGTCCGACCTACGTCGTGAGCCAGAAAGAAGAGGAAGGCCCGCGCGGCCGCATCGCGATCATGCGCGCGATCGTGGAAGGCCAGCTCGACATCACCCCGGACGCTGTCACCCATCTTGATAATTGCTTGCTCTGCGAGGCGTGCACCCAGGTGTGCCCCAGCGGCGTCGAGATGGAGCGAATGGGCATCGCCTTTCGCGACACCATCGCCCAACAAACACCGGGCAAACAGCAGCTCGCCGCGCGTGTGGCGTTCGGCTGGCTGTTCGGTGACCTTGGACATTTCCGCACGCTCGCACGCCTCATGTGGCTGTATCAGCGTTCGGGCGCGCAGTGGCTCGGACAGCACTTGGGCATCCTGCGCCTGCTCCGCCTCGCCGAGATGGAACGTCTCCTTCCCAAGGTGCCGAACCGCTTCGTAATCCCACGCGGACAGACGCTTGGGAGCGGTCCAACCGCCAAGGTCTTTGCCGGGTGCATCATGAGCACCGCGTTCGCGCCAACGACCGAAGCCACGGCGCGGGTTGTCGCGGCATTCGGCTCAACTGCCGAATTCACCCGGGCGCAGGTGTGTTGCGGCGCATTGCAGGCGCATTCGGGCGATCTGCCGCGTGCCCGCGAGCTGGCACGCCAGAACCTCCAGGCGTTCGGCGACGGCGACGAGCCGATCATCGTCAACGCGGCCGGCTGTGGGGCGATGCTCAAGCACTACGGCAAACTGCTGCCCGAGGATCCCCGGGCTGGGCGCTTTGCCAGGCGCGTCCGCGACGTGAGCGAGTTCCTGGCCTCATGCCAGCCCAAACATGCACCGCGCGCGTTAGACCTGACCGTTGCCATTCAAGACCCTTGCCACCTGTTGAACGCGCAGCGCATCTTTGCGCAGCCGCGCGAGTTGCTGCGGGCGATCCCCGGGCTGAAGCTCGTGGAAATTGCCGAACCCGAGGTCTGTTGCGGCAGCGCGGGCATCTACAACGTCACACACTCGGAGATTGCGGGCGAGCTCCAGCAGCGCAAATGCGCCAACATCGCGGCCACCGGCTGTGAGGTCGTGGTTACGGGCAACCCGGGCTGCTGGTGCCAGATTCAGGCAGGCCTGCCATCGCACATCCAGGTGCGCCACGTAGTGGACGTTCTCGACGAGGCCTACGCCAAATGACGATTGCCCTCGCCGACGAACTTCGTGCCGTAGTGGCGCCTGGGTACGTCCACACCGCGCCATCCGAGATCATCTCGTACTCCTACGACGGTACATTCCAGCAGCGCCGTCCTGACCTGGCCGTCTCGCCCGCCTCCACCGACGAGGTTGCGCAAATCGTGAAGCTGGCCAAGGAGCGCAAGACGCCGATCATCGCGCGAGGCGCCAGCAGCGGCCTGGCCGGCGGAACTATCCCCGAATCCGGCGGCATCATCCTGAACCTGGCCCGCATGAACCAGATCGTGGAGATCGACACGGACAACGTGTGCGTCACTGCTCAGGCCGGTGTGGTGACGCTCCAGTTGCAGCAGGCGGTGGAAAAGGCGGGACTGTTCTATCCGCCAGATCCGGCCAGCTCGCGGCAGTCCACGATCGGCGGCAACGTTGCCACCAATGCGGGCGGCCCACGCTGCCTGAAGTACGGAGTGACCCGCGATTACGTGATTGGTCTGACGGTGGTTCTCGCCTCAGGCGACATCCTGAAACTCGGCGGCAAGGTCACCAAGAACGCCACCGGCTACCAGCTCATGCAGCTGTTCGTAGGTTCCGAGGGTACGCTCGGCATCGTCACCGAAGTCACCCTGAAGCTGGCGCCGCTCCCGCGAGCGCGCGTGACGGCGGTGGCGACATTTGAGAAGCTGGCGCAGGCCAGCCAGGCCGTCTCGCGGATTATGGCCAGCGGGATTCTGCCGGCTACCCTGGAGCTCATGGACGGGACCACGATCAACGTGGTCGAGGACTTTCTGCAGATGGGCCTGCCGCGTCACGCAGAAGCGATGCTGCTGCTGGAGCAGGACGGCACGGACGCGGGCGTGGCGCGAGCCGATGTCGACCGTATGGCGGAGGTCTGCCGCGCGCTGGGCGCCGCCGAAGTCACCGTCGCCACCACCAACGCCGAGCGCGACCAGTTGTGGCGCGCGCGCCGCTCGGTTTCCGCCGCCCTGGGACGGCTCAGGCCGAACAAGCTCGGCGAGGATATCGTCGTGCCCAAGAGCGCGATTCCCGAGATGATCGCCTCGGTGCGCCAGATCGCCTCACGGTACGAGCTGCCGATTCCAGTCTTCGGCCACGCCGGTGACGGCAACCTGCATCCCAACATCCTGTTCGACCTGCGCGATCCGGACGAAGTCCGTCGTGTGGAGTGCGCTGCGCGCGACATCTTCCGCGCCGCGATCCGACTCGGCGGCACCTTGAGTGGGGAGCACGGTATCGGCACGTTGAAACGCGAGTTCCTGGCGGAGGCACAGGGCGCGCTCGCGGTTGACTTGTCTCGCGCCATCAAACGTGTCTTCGATCCCGACGGCCTTCTCAATCCTGGAAAGGTGTTCCCCACAGGCCGCGGCACGGAGGGGTTTCTCGCGGACCTGCCGACCCTCGCCGGCACCACACCCGGGTAAGTTGAATCACACCGCGTGCGGCGACTTACTCTCGAAAAGTGTGTAGCACCAGAGGCGTTCGTGGCTGACCGCCTGGCTGGCAAGGTCGCCATCGTCAGCGGAGCGGGCTCCCGCGCCCCAGGCGTCGGCAACGGCCGCGCCACCGCCATCCTGTTTGCACGCGAAGGCGCGCACGTCGTGCTGGTTGATCGGGTGGCCGAATGGGCCGAACAAACGCTCGGCATGATCGCCGACGAGCACGGCGACGCCTATGTTGTCGAAGCCGATATCACGACCGCCGCCGACTGCCAGCGAGTCGTCGACGAGACCGTCAAACGCTACGGCCGGATCGACATTCTCCAGAACAACGTGGGCATCGGTGGTTCTGGCACGGTGGTCGATATCACGGAAGACCTCTGGGACCAGGTGATGCGCGTGAACGTCAAAGGCATGATGCTCATGTCGCGTCACGTCATTCCGGTGATGGCCGCCAATGGCGGCGGCGCCATTACCAATGTCTCTTCGATTTCGTCGATCCGTCCGCGCGGCCTGACGCCGTATACCACCTCCAAAGGCGCCGTGAATGCGCTCACGATCGCCATGGCGGTTGATCACGCGGCGCAGGGAATCCGCGTGAACGCCATCCTGCCGGGGCCGGTGTACACGCCGATGGTGGCTTCCTCCGGAATGACCGAAGACCAGCGCGCAGCGCGTGCCAAAGCCTCGCCGCTCGGCACCGAAGGCACACCCTGGGACGTCGCCTGGGCCGCGGTGTTCCTGGCCAGTCCCGAGGCGCGCTGGGTCACCGGCCAACTCCTGTGCGTCGATGGCGGCGTCACGCTCATGAGTCCCGCCCGCGGTGTTGGTGACGAACCTCGTCGGTAACGCTCGACGGGCCACAGCGCGCGCGGTACGCTCCCAACCGTGGACCTGAGCTATACCGCCGAGGACGAAGCGTTCCGGCGCAAGGTGCGGGACTGGTTCGAACGCAACACGCCTGGCCCGCTCGAAACGCACGAGCAGCATCGGGCCTGGCATCGCAAGCTGTACGAA
>JAFAZN010000484.1 GCA_019239775.1 Chloroflexota bacterium | reverse complement strand
TGCGTCAGGAACTCCGTCTCGGCATCTGTGCCGGGTTCGAAGACCCAGGCTGGATTGGGCGTGCGCTGCACGTTATCCGCGGGCGGCAGATAGCGATTGAACCCACCTGAGATCACGTAAGCGAGCACGGTTTCTCGCGTCTCGAACATGACCGGGTACCCGATCCAGTAATCGGTGTACATCTGGTGTCGATCCTGCGGCACCAGGTACTGGACCAGTTCAGCCCGAGTGGTGGCGGTGCTGTCGGGCGCATCTTCGGGGCGCCACAAGCGCAAATCGGTGGTCACCAGACTCCAGAGGTTGAAGGCCAGCACCAGCCCGACGACCGGCCACCGCATTCTGGGCCAGGGTAGTCGCCACAGCCCGCCACCCAGCAGCGGAACGGTGCTGTACAGCGGCAGGGCGTAGCGTGGCTCGGACACGAAGAATCCAAAGCGTGTAAGCGCCACCACCGGCGGCACCACCAGGCTCAGAAGCACCAGCAACGCAGGCGCCGATGCGTTCAGGTCGTCGGCGCCACAGCCCAACAGTCGGCGCAGCGCAGGTGCGTAGCTCAACACAACAATCGCCAGCAGTGCAACGGCGGCCGCGGCGACCGCGAGGTGCCCCGCCGGACGTTGCAGCCAGTCCTGATCGAACATCGTCTGCGATGTGGTCGGCTGTCCCAGACCGAGCAGGACCGGCACTCCAACGCGGAAGAAGCGCACAAACTGGGCAGGCGGATCCACCGGGAGGTCGGGCGGCTGGAGCAGCGCCGCCAGCGTTTTGAACTGGTTCGACAGGTTATCTATCAGCAGTGGAAGCATGCCGACGACTGCGCCGAAGAGCAGCATCCCCACCTGGGATAGCGACCATCGGCCACGCCCCAGGACCAGGTACAGCAGCGCAGGGACCAGGTACACAATCGCCAGCAGGTGGGTCCAGAACGCCAGTCCAGCCAGCAGCCCCCACAACATGGCCAGGCGCCGGTTCGGTTCCCGCGCCAGCACCAGTGTGACCAGCAGCAGTGCCTGCCCGAGGAACAGCACTTCGGCATAGCCGCCGCGAGCCTTGGTGCTCCAGACCGCCCACGTCGCGGGTGGCACCGCAAGGTATGCCGCCGTAGCGAGACCGGGGCCGATGCCGAACGCGCTTCGGGCGAACAACGCCGCCAACCAGAGGAAGCCGAGGCTATACGCCGTCGGGACGAGCTTCAGGAGGAATGTGCTCGAATTGAACAGGCGAAACAGCGGAGCGGCGGTGAATGCCTCCAGGCTGCCGAGATACGGCTGACCCCAATAGAAGACCGGTCGTTCTCCTAGAAACGCGATGTGGCGCGCCATCAGGCCGACGACCGCTTCGTCGCCGTCGATCTCGCCGAGCGGAGAGACAATGATGGCCAGGCGCACGCCGAGCCCGATCACCACACACGCGAGCAGTCCAATGCCAAACGGGTGCTGCTGCACGTAGTGGCGCGCGCGGCTCACGCGAGCAGCTCGCCGGTGCTGGTGCGCAGTCGCGTCCCGTCGGCGCGCAGGACTTCCAGGGTGCCGTCAGGGTCCACGCTCAGCACCACGACCTCTTCTTCGTGCCCGAGGTCGTGCAGGCGCAGCCGCTGGCCGCGACGCCACAGGTGGACCTGCCAGGCGTGGTGCAACGTCCTATCCGGCTGGCCGAGCCAGTACTCCAGCCGTTGGATGACGCGGAGCAAGACGTCGCCACGGTCGATCGGGCCATCGGTGTGCTTCGCCAACGTTGTGGCATCGACCATTTCCGGCGAGGCGGTCACGTTCAGGCCGATGCCAACGATCGCCTGCAGCTCCCGACCGTCCCAACGCGTCTCCGCCAGGATGCCCGCGACTTTGCGATCGTCGAGCATGACGTCATTCGGCCACTTGATCGCGACCGCGCCGGATGCGAGCAGCGGCTGAATTGCCTCCACCACCGATAGCGCTGCCAGACTGGTGAAGCGCCAGGGTTTTATGTCCGATTCCCGGCTGATCTCCCTGAATAGGATCGACATCAACAGCGCGGCGCCAGGCTCGGCGAACCAGGTTCGGCCCTGGCGCCCGCGGCCAGCGCGCTGATAGTCCGCCACGAACAACGATCGGTCGGCGGCGCCTCGACCGGCCGCCGCGCGCGCCGCATCCTGGGTGCTATCGACGGTGTCGAACCAGAAGCCATGCCACGATGGCGGCAACCGCAGGAGCGCGGCGCCCAGGCTATCGGCAGCCATGTGTACCGTATGCAGAAGTGCCCCGACCTCGTCTGCTCCTGGCTACGACTAGCGCAGGCAAGTTGCGCGAATGGCAAGAACTCCTGGCCGATCTCCCGCTGGATCTCCTGACGCTGCGGGACCAGGGCATCACTTTTGACGTGGACGAAACCGGCGCAACGTATGCCGAAAACGCGCTGCTCAAGGCCGAAGCGTACGGTACAGCCAGCGGCCTGCTGACGTTGGCCGAAGACGCGGGGCTGAGCGTGGCTGCGCTTGGAGGCACGCCTGGTGTGCATTCGGCGCGCTGGGAGGGCAACGACTACGCGCACAAGAACGCGCTGCTCATCCGGTTACTGGCAGGCAAGAGCGGCGCCGAGCGCGCGTGCCGGTACGCCTGTGTGGTGGTTTTGCGGCATCCTGACGGACGCGTCTGGAGGGTGCGCGGCGAATGCCGAGGCCAGATTGCGCACACGCCGGCCGGCGACGGCGGTTTCGGGTACGACCCGGTCTTCTACATCCCGCGTCTTGGCCAGACGCTAGCGCAGGTCGCGGTACACGAGAAAGACCGAATCAGTCACCGCGGTCGTGCTGCCGGGCGCATACGCCCGATACTGCGCCAGCTGATCGAATCGGGGGCGGCGTGAGGGCGCCGTGGCGCTCGCGAGCTTCGCACTCCCTGGTGCGGCCTGCTGATCGCGGAAGCGCGCCTGGACCGGCACCTTCTCGGTAACGCGGTATTCGAGTCGACGCCCGAACAGCAAACGCGTATGCGCATCGAGCGCGGGCAGTGCGCATAGCGCCAGCCCAACCACCGGCAGCATCGCGTAGGAGATCCAGCCGATCAACACGTCGAGCGCATCCTCGCCATCTGGGTGCTGTGGCCGCAGCCGCCAGTCGACCAGGATCACCAGCACCAGGCAGGGAAAGCACAGGCCGAGAATCGCCGACACCAGCGACGACTGCCACAGCCCCAATTGGCTGTTGGCATAGGTCGGGTTGATGAGTCGCGGGACCAGGCCGCCGAGCGTGAGCAAAAACCAGTGCGACGGCCACATCAGGTGCTCCTCGACGTACCAGACCACCCGCATGATCCGCACGTACCACGGCAAATCGCGTGCGCGAGCCGCACCCACGGCAACGTACGGAATATCCGAGACGCCCCAGGCCCACCGCAGGATCTGGTGGTACTGATTTTGGAGCGTCCGGCGCAGCGTGGCGCCCTCTGCGGCATCGGCGTACACCGGCAAAAAGATCGGCCGTACCTTCACGCGCCGTCCGAAGTGGAACAGCACCTTGAAGCACATGTGCGAGTCTTCCGGGATCACGTCGACGTCCCAGAAGCCGACCTCGTAGATCGCCTTCCAACTGAGCGAATACGTGGACTGCGTGACCAGGCGGTGGGTCGGCACCATGCGCGCGAGCTCCCACAGCGAGTAAATGCTGTTCAGCGCGCGCAGCGGCGCAATCAGCCGCCAGTGATTGGCGTAGAACAGGATGGCCGGCTGGAAGATGTGCAAGAAGCCATCCGGATGACTGAGTACCTCATAGCCGAGCGCCCCGAGATAGCGGTGATGCAACCGCGAGTCCGCATCGCACACGGTTACAACCAGGTGCTCCGGATCGATCAGGCCGGTCTCGATCAGCTCCGTCTGGATCCGCTGTGCGGACCACGTCATATTGGCTGACTTGCCGCGCACCTCACCATCCCGATCCGGATGGAACGTGATCAGCAGGTTCTGGAATAACGGAGCAAAACGCGCGCTGAGCCGCCGCGCGCGCTCTGGAGCGAACGGGTCACGCTCCTCGAAAGCGAGCACCACCGAAACACGGTCGAGCGGCACGTCCTGCAGCGTGAGGTAGTGCAGCGTGTCGGCGACGATCTCTTCGCTCTCGCCATACGTCGGCACGATGACCAGGTGATGGAGCCGGTCGTAGTCGGGTAAGCCCGCGGATGCCGCGAGCCAATCCCGTTTCTGGGCGTTATGCAGTCGCCAGAACCCGATGATTACGCCGCTGGCAAAGCCGAGCGACTTCCACAGCCAGTACACACTGAACAAGATGAGGCCAAAGCCAAGTGCGACTGGTGCGATGATGGCCGCCCAGATAGGCGCGGTGATGATCAGCCAAACGGCAGCAGTAGGCAGAATCTCCAGCACGCGGCGCACGCTGGGAAATCCCAGCCGACGGGGTCGGATGTCGGTCAAGACCATTTCACGCTAACAGATTGCAAAGCGGTTTGGGCGACGTGCCTTCGTCGGTAGTACGGCGTCGGTGGGGCGGTAGGGTTTGCTAGACTCACGCGGACCTTTTCGGGGAGTAGCTCAGCCAGGCAGAGCACCACGTTTGGGACGTGGGGGCCGGAGGTTCAAATCCTCTCTCCCCGACTCGATGGTTGTCGGCGCACGGCCGCGTCTGCCCGACGTGATGAAATGAACTTCTTCTCTTTGATCTTCACTTCTTGAGGTTGGCGGCTGGGCTTGAGTGATGGCTTCGCGGCGGGTTGAGGTGGAGCGCGAAACGCTCGAGGACCGCTGGCTGCTCGAGGCGCAGACCGCGCGCAACCTGGAGGCGCTGGCTTTCGAGCAGGCAGGCGACCTGGAGCAGGCGATCGCGCTATACGAGCGCAACGTCGCCGAAGCCTTTCCGGGCGACCTGCCGTATGGCCGGCTGGTGATGCTCTACGAGCGCAGCGGCGCGCTCGACGAGGCCGAGCGCGTCCTGCGCCGCGCAATCGAGGTGTTTGAAGGCAGCCGCAGGCGCACCGCCGCAGATCGCCGCGCGACCGTGCGCGTGTTCAAGAACCGCCTCAAGCTCTTGACCAAGCGGCGTACCGCTTAAGCGTTAGCGGCCACTGCCTACGCGCGATGTAAGGACGAGGTCTTCACCTGAAGGAGTGACACCTGCAACAGCGGCTAGCGCAGAAAATGAGGCTGACGCGGCAGAGAGTGCCTGAGGCAGAAAAAGTCGCTGGCGCAGAAAAGAGTGCCTGAGGCAGAAAGAGTGGCTGGCGCAGAAAGGAGTGGCTAACGCCAGAACTGCGTAGCTCGGGAGTTGCTGGCAGGCTAGTCGAAGACGTCAACGGTTGGCAGCGAGTGCAGCACCAGCAGCAGCAGCGCGGCGCCCATGGCGGCCACCAGCGTGCTGGTCAGCTCGAAGTCGGCCACGTCGAGGCCGAGCAGCGCCGCTGCCAGAAAGCCGCCCAGGATCGCTCCCGTGGTGCCAACCGCCACGTCGCCGAGCAGCGCACGACCGCGAACGCGCAGGAACCAGCCGCAGGCAAGCCCACCCACGATGCCGAGGCCAATCCACACCAGCACGCTCACACTTGATGCCGCCCCATCCGGGAATCTGCCCTCAGGTTTGCGCTACGGGTACGCCCAACGAGGTGGCATGCTCCAACAGTGGCGTCCTGCGGCGTGATGCGGCCCGCAGAGCGGTTCATGGTTTCGGCTGTTGCGGCAGCCGCGCCGCCAGGTCGCGACAGGTGCTCGACTGCAGCACCAGCGCTCGCGCGGCGTTCTGCAGTTGCGCCCACGCGGGCCATTCGGGCTGCTCGCGAGCCGCGCTTGCCTGCGCGCGGCTCAATGTGTGCAGCCGCGCCGCCGCGCGGTTGACCAGTCCCGCCAGTGCGCCTGCCGCTGCCTCGGGCGGCAGCTCCGCAGTAAGTGCCTCTATGAAGTTGTCAACAGTCGGAGTCGACTCAGTCACTTCTTTCAGTCTCAGGCCAAGCCGGAGCCTTTCGCCCTAGTCGGCGCGCTCGCCGCGCAACCAGGCCTCGCCTGCCGCGGTGATGCTCACCACGCGCTCGTCGCCCGCCAGGTGCGCCTCGATGAACCCGTCCCACACCAGGTCATCCAGCGCCTCCGGCCGAAAACGCAAACGCTCCACCGGGCTCAGCATGCCAATCAGGTCACCTTCGGGCAGTTGCCGCCAGCGCGCCAGTTTCTCCAGGACGGCACGCTGCACCGCCGGGTCATACATCTGCCCAGGCACCGCCGCGCAGTATACGGACCGAGTCGAAGCCAATCCCGCTATCACATAGGACCGCCTCCAATCCGCGTGACTCGCTGCCGCGGCGCTGGTTTACGGCTCAAATACAGCCCCACCCCGAGCAAGCTGGCGCACTTTTTCATGGCGTCGGTCGCCGCACCTTTCAGGTCAAACCCGAGATCCAGTGGTGCGCCCGAATTGCGCGACCGCTTGATTTTCTGCGAGCCGAACTGCTGCCGCGTGACCGACTTGCCGTCGATGTCCGCCACCATCTCGCCCAGGGCCCACACCTCATCCGCTTCGGCATGAATCTCCTGATGCAGGATGCGAAAGCTCCAGCCACCCACACCCAGCACTTCATTCAGGCGACTGACGACTTGCTCGCCTGAAATGAACGTGACCTGGACGCCACCCCGCATATCCGTGAAGGTCACCTCGAACGGCGCGGCCAACAGCGCGTAGGTGCTCTCGGGCGCCTCCGCTGTCTGATCGGGTGTTGCTGCTACGAACATCTGTTCTAGAGAATATCACCTGCGCGGTGGGTCTGCAATATTTTGGGCGAATCGGCGAATCTATACTTCGGTGGATTACCTATGCCGTCTTTGCTCGATCGGCTGAATGCTGACCTCAAGGAGGCCATGCGCGGCGGCGAGACCGTCCGACGTGACGAGATCCGCGGGCTCATCGCCATGCTCAAAA
>JAFAZN010000483.1 GCA_019239775.1 Chloroflexota bacterium | reverse complement strand
TGGCTGAAGGCCGCGCGCTCAAGCTCGCCTTGTACCTCGAGGTGCCCTTCGAGGTCCTGGTCGAACGCGCCGCGGGGCGCTGGACGTGTCGCACCTGCCAGGCGACCTACAACTACCGCGTCAATCCGCCGCGCAAGCCCGGCATTTGCGATCTCGATGGCGGCGAGCTGTACCAGCGCGAGGACGATCGTCCAGAGGTCGTTTCGGAACGCATCAAGGTTTACCTCCGCGACACCGTGCCCGTGGTGGACTATTACCGCGACCGCGGCATCTTGCGCGAAATCGACGGCACGCGCGACATCGACGGCGTAGCCAGCGAAATAAAGCAGCAGCTACAGGCTGCAGTGTGTTAAAGTCAAAAGGTTTGCCGCCGTCGAGCGGTCATTAGGTTGTGCCCTTAACCATGAAAATTCGAACGTCCATTAAGCCGCGCCCATGCGTAGGCGCAGCCGAAGCATTTCAAACAGAGTCGCTCACAGCGCGTGGGCGAGTGCGTGAAGCGATATGAAAATTCGAACATCCATTAAGCCGCGCTGTGAGAGGTGCAAAATCATCCGCCGTAAAGGCGCGGTGATGATCATCTGTTCCAATCCGAAACATAAGCAGAAGCAGGGGTAGAAGAAACACGTGGCACGTATCGCCGGCGTTGACATTCCTCGCGAAAAACAGATCTGGGTGTCGTTGACCTACATCTACGGCATTGGACCGAGCACGGCCCATCGGATTCTGGCGCGCACGACGATTCCCCCGGATCGTCGCACGCGTGACCTGACCGAAGACGAAGTCACGCGGCTGCGCGAGATCGTGGACCGCGAGTTCACGGTGGAGGGCGATCTGCGCCGCGAGCTGAACCTGAACATCAAGCGGCTGATGGAAATCAACTGCTACCGCGGCATTCGCCATCGCCGCGGGCTGCCTGTACACGGCCAGCGCACGCGCACAAACGCGCGCTCACGCAAAGGCCCCCGTAAGACTGTCGCCGGCCGCAAGAAGGCCAGCGCAAAGAAGTAACCCGCAGGCATGGCAGAGAGACGCACTGCAAGACCCCGGCCGCTTGCGGCCGATCAAACAGACTACGCGCCGAGGGCCGAGTAAGCCATGGCGGAAAGAAGAACTGCCCGAGGCGCAGCCGCCGCACGTGTCCGGCGGCGTGAACGTAAGAACGTGCCGCGCGGCAACGCTTACATCCAATCGAGCTTCAACAACACGATCGTGACCATCACCGATCCTGACGGCAACGTGTTGACGTGGGGCTCCTCAGGCGGAGCTGGCTTCAAGGGCTCGCGCAAGAGCACCCCGTACGCAGCCGGCCTGGCGGCCGATACCGCTGCGCGCAAGGCGATGGAGCACGGCATGCGGCAGGTGAGCGTGTTCGTGCGTGGTCCAGGCGCGGGTCGCGAAGCCGCCATCCGCTCGCTTCAGGCGGCGGGCCTTGAAGTCACGGCGATCGTGGATCGAACGCCGATTCCACATAACGGCTGCCGTCCGCCGAAGAAGAGGCGCGTCTAACCATGGCTCGGTATACAGGTCCGGTTTGCCGGTTGTGCCGTCGCGCGGGCATGAAGTTGTTTCTCAAGGGTGAACGCTGCTTCACGCCGAAGTGCGCGGTCGAGCGACGACCAACGCCGCCAGGCGCGTCGCCGAGCGACCGTCGCCGGCGGAAGGAGAGCGAGTACAGCATCCAGCTGAAGGAAAAGCAGAAGGCGCGCAACATCTACGGCATCCTGGAGCGGCAGTTTCATAAGCACTTCGTCACCGCTGAGCGGCAGCCCGGCGTGACCGGCGAAAACCTGCTCCGCTTGTTGGAGATGCGTCTGGACAACGTGGTCTACCGGCTCGGCTTCGCTGATTCGCGCAGGCAGGCTCGCCAGCTCGTGCTGCACGGCCACATCACGCTGAATGGCCGCCGCACCGACATTGCCTCGGCCCAGGTTAAGAGCGGCGACACCGTGGCTGTTCACGCGTCGAGTCGCACCAACGAGTACTTCAAGACTGTTTCAGAAACGCTGACGCGTAAGACGGTGCCGCGTTGGCTGGAGCTGGATCCGCCCGCGCTGAGTGGCCGCATCTCGGACCGGCCAGCACGTCAGGATATCGATATCAATCTCAACGAGGCGCTGGTCGTCGAATACTACTCGCGCTAACGGCTCTTCGGAGGGCCAAATACATTGCTCGAACAACTCAATGCTCAAGTGGAGATCGTCTCTCAGACGGAGGACTATGCGAAGTTCCAGGTTGAACCCCTGGAGCGTGGCTTCGGTCTGACACTCGGAAACGCCCTCCGTCGCGTCCTACTCTCATCGATGCCAGGTGCCGCGGTTACCGCCGTGCGCATCGAACGCATCTACCACGAATTCGCCACGATCCCTGGCGTCAAAGAAGACACCACAGAGCTCCTGCTGAACCTGAAGCAGCTGCGTCTGAAGTCGCATAGCGATCAACCGGTCACGCTGCGTCTCGAAGCGCAAGGCCCGGGCGTGGTGACGGCCGCCGATCTCATCTACCCGTCAGAGATCGAAATCGCCAACCCTGAGCTGCACATCGCGACCCTGGATTCGCCCGACGCACGCCTGGACATGGAGCTGACCGTGGAACGCGGCATCGGCTACCTACCTTCAGATGGTCGGGAATCCGTCCCGCTCGGCGTGGTTCCTGTCGACGCGGTGTTCACGCCCATTCGGCGGGTGAACTACACCGTGGAGAGCGCTCGCGTCGGTGCGCGCACCGACCTCGACCGGCTGATCATCGATGTACAGACCGACGGCACGATCACGCCCATCGCCGCGCTGGTGCAGTCAGCCAACATCCTCATCGATCAGTTCGCGTTGTTCCAGGAGCTGCAGCAGGAAAAGCGACGCCCCGACAAGCAGGGTCTCAGCGCCGGGCCGGTGCCGTCGCGAATCTTCGACATGCCGATCGAGCAGCTCGAGCTGTCACAGCGCACCTACAACTGCCTGAAGCGCTCGCAGATCACCAAAGTCGGTCAAATCTTGCAGATGAGCGAAAACGAGCTCCTGTCGCTGCGCAACTTCGGCCAGAAATCGCTGGTGGAATTGCGCGAAAAGCTGCAGGAGCACGGCGTGCTGCCCGAGGGCGAAGGCGCCGGCGCATTCGGCGCCTCGGCCAACGGTTCGACCGACGGTACCGCCGACGTCGACGACTCGGACGAGGAGTAGATCTTCCCCATGCGCCATCGCGTAGCCATGCGCAAACTTGGCCGGCCCACCGGCCATCGACTTGCGCTCATCCGCAACCTGATGACCGACCTGATCCGCCACGAACGCTTGCAGACAACCGAGCCGAAGGCGGCGGAGTTGCGTCGCGAGGTGGAGCGCCTCATCGGGACGGCGCGCGCGAATGATTTGCATGCCCGCCGACTTTGCGCCGCGAAACTGTACGACGAAGAAGTCTTGAAAAAACTGTTCGCGGAGATCGTGCCGCGCTATCAGAGTCGCGCAGGCGGCTTTACGCGCACGGTCAGGCTCATGCCGCGCCGTGGTGACGGCGCGCCGATGGCACAGATCGAACTGATCCCCTGAGCGATGCCTTGATGACGTCCCGCTTTCGCGCCACCCTCGGCTACCGTGGCACGCGTTACGCGGGCTGGGCCGTCCAACCATACCGTTCGACGGTGCAGGCGACGGTTGAGACAGCACTTGCGTCCGCGCTTGGCCATCCGTGCCGTGTAACCGGGGCTGGCCGGACCGACGCTGGCGTCCACGCCGAAGGCCAGGTCATCTCTTTCGACAGCACCTCCACCATCACGGCGCGTGGTCTGCGCGAGGTCCTTTCAAACTCGTTACCGGACGATGTCTGGGTCCATGAAGTCTCCTCGGTCCC
>JAFAZN010000433.1 GCA_019239775.1 Chloroflexota bacterium | reverse complement strand
CCAGGACGATGCCACCAATACAGATCCCGAGAACCGTCGTGTTCGGTCCGGCATGGGGGCGGATCCAGTCGAGCATCACGGCATCCTGCTCGGGGGTGTACCCGGGCATCCCTGGAATGACAATGAGGTCGGGGTCCCTACCAATCTGCGACGCATATTCGGCATACGAGAAGTCCCACTGTGCAACGATTTGTCGTGACGTCGATCGATCCGCCCATGAGTGACACAAACGCTGACATTCAGTCAGTCGCGACCCGGCTGCGAGCCGCAATTGAATCAGCAGACCTGGAGGCCTACGCCGCGCTGCTCGATCAGAACGTTCGGTGGGGTCCCGCGGACGAAACGCCGGAAACCTGTCACAGTTTGCGCAGGTCCTGGAGCGGCTGGCCAGACAACGTTAAGCCGGCATGCAGACGGAACTTCTCGAGGTCATCCCCGGGGCTGACGCGGTCGTCGTCGGATTAAACGTGAAGCGACCGGTGCAGGGTGGCTTCGCGCGCGAGCACACCGTCTATCAGGTGCTCAAAGTTCGCCATCACCATATCGTCGACATCCGCGGCCACGGCAACCGCGCCGAAGCCGCCGCCGCAGCAGGCATCGCTACCAGAGCTGAGCATACGATCGAAGCAGGCCAGCTCGTCCCCATCCTCAACGTCTCGGACCTGGAGGAGAGCATTGCCTGGTTCGCCAAACCTGGTTGGGCGAAGAGGTGGGGACTGGGGCGAGTCGGACGGCCCGCCGACGTTCGGCGCCATCGGCTCGGGCGCATGCGACATCTTTCTGTGCTTGAACGGTCAGGGCGGCCGCGGAGACGAGCACGGCGTGTGGCTATCCATCTGGGTTGACGACGTGGACGCACTCCACACTGTGTGCCAGCGCGAGGAGATAGTTGTGCTCCAGCCACCGCAGAGCGAGCCATGGGGTGTGCGCGAGATGCACGTCCAGCATCCTGACGGCCACGTCTTTCGATTTACGCAGCCCGCGCACCACCACTGAGTCGCCGCCGTTCAGCAAATGCCCTTAAACCGGTCTGTCGCGCGCGACCACCCGGTGCCTCAGAGCCAGCCGTTGTCACGCGCGACCTGCACTGCTTCGGTGCGGCTGCGCAGGCCCAACTTGCCCAGTATCTCCGAGATCCGATTCCGAACGGTGCCTCCGACAGCCAGAAATGAGTTGCCAGCTCGGCCGTCTACAGGCCCTCACCGCAAGCAACAAGAATCTCGCGCTCCCTGGCGGAGAGTGGAGGACCCGCCAGCGAATGGGAGGAGCAGCAATACCACTGGCAGCCAGTACGGCCGCATCTCCGTCCACAACCCAGGCGCGGTGAATCCGGCCATGGCCTCCAGCCAAGGCCCGCGACGAGCAGGAGCAACAGTATTGCGGAGCCGATCACCAGCGGGAAGCTTTGACTGGGACGGTCAGGCTGTAACCCGACAGGTCAGGGACGAGCATGCTCATCGCCCCCGAATCGCCGATCACAGCGGCGAGGTACACAAGGGTAGGAGCATCACGCCTCGGATCGGGTTGCGTATCAAGTTAGTAGATAGCACCGCTTCAGTAGACTTGAGATCGCCGCGCCGTGTGCGTGACCATACGACTGAATAGGCTATTGCCACTGCCGCGGAGGGTTCGGTCACTCCAATGGGGGAGCTCTCGTCGCACGCTTTCGACGACCTGGGAACATGGCGGTGTGCCACTTCAGTCAACCGCGAAAGGAGAAACCCCCATGTGCGCCATTTGTGGAGTCGCCGACGCGTCGCACGATGAACTGATTGTTCGCAGCGTCCTGCTCGTATCGGGATCCGGAGTGTTCATGCTACCGCGCGTCTGGCTTGCGCGACTTCGGACCGTCGTGCTCCAGACGATCCGCCCCGCCTGACATATTTCGGAGGACTGGACAAAGCCGATGTACGCCATCAATCACGCGGCAATGGCACTCGTGATCAAGAAGGGCTACCCTTCCGTGCCGCTGCTCATCGCAGTACAGTTCGTCGAAGTGCTATGGGTCGTGTTCAACTTTCTCGGCATCGAGCACACCACCCTGGTCGGCGGAGTCACCCGCCTGAGCGACATGCCGTGGTCGCATTCGGTCGTCACGATGCTCGGCTGCTCGATGGCCGCTTGGATCGTGCTGAGGTAAGGGTTCCGACGTAAGGTCCTGGGGGCGGCAATCGGCCTGGCAATTGCCTCGCACCTGCTGCTGGACCTTGCGACGCATCTGCCCGATGCAACTTTGCGGCGGGCATCGAAGTGATCCGCCTTGGCTCGGGACTGTACGCGCTGCCGCTACTCGCGTTTACGCTGGAGTCGATCTACGGTATCGCGTGCTGGCGGATTTTCGGCGGCGGCTGCCGGCTGCTGGCGGCCATCGTGGTCAATAATTTGATCAACTTGCCGCTGTTCTTCGCCGCCGGTTCGGCACCTGACCCAACCGCGGCAAGTGCTCCAACCAACTATCTGGCCGTCTCTGTGGTGGCGCTGGAAATCGTCGTCACCTGGCTGATGGTGTGCTTCCTACCCCGATCCAGTGGCAACTCTGCGGAGAAACAGCGAACAAGCTGGCGCATGTGGATGCGCTCCAGGACGCGGGGAGAATCGTCGCGCCTTGGCACTCGGTGCTGCGCCGCCTGGTCGAAGCCGTCGATCAGGCAAGCCTGACGGCTGTACCGCTGCACACTTCGCTGCCGGTTGACTCCTGGCCCACGTCCCGCGTGACCTTGCTGGGTGATGCCATCCATACGATGACTCCGCTCCAGGGCCTGGGCGACAACACGGGGGATCGCCGACGCGCCGCTCCTCCGCACCAGCTTTCGGAGGCCAATCGGGGCGAGAAACCGCTGCTCAGTCCAGTGGCGGAGTACGAGCAGGCCATGCGCCGCGGCGGCTTCAAAGCCGTTGCCCAGGTCACTGCAATCTTCAACGCCGTGGCCTCGCGCAAAGTTGCGGCGCGACTCGCCTTCCGCGCGATGTTGCGCGTTACGGACCGGATTCCGCGGCTTCGCCGCGCGCTGTTCCAACGCCCTATCGCGGGACTTCCCCGCAATCAGAAGAGGTTGCGGGCGCGGAAGCCCGAGCCGCGTCATCGTGCTGCATCGCGGACGAATTGTCGAGCAAGGCTCGCCGAGCGAGCTGCTTCGGACCGGCAGCTACTTCGCGGCGTTACTCGAGCTGGAAGCCTCAGGCTGGGATTGGCGCCTCCCAGCTAGCGCGCCAAACGGCATAGCCGCACTTCAAGTGGAGTAATGGAGCATATGGCTCAAGTTGCAGCGGATCCGCGTGATCCGGTCCTTTCGGCAACGCGCGTGCTGGACCTCGCTCGTCGACATGTCGCTTCTGCAGATGTCGTCACGGGGGTCGACGAAAGCGGTGGCGAGGCTCGAACGTATGCCATCAACGAAGGTTTGATCTTCAAAACACAACGCCCTCACCGGGTGCGCCCGCGAACCAGTCTTGAAAAAGAAGTGTTTCACTTGCAGCAACTGGCGGCTGCGCGCCCGAAGTCAGGGTGCCTCGCGTGCTCGGCTACGGTCGCGACGGTGAGGTGGAGTACATCCTGATGACGCGCATGCCTGGTGTCGCCATGCGCCACCTCCAGGTCGAGGGCCAGGCGCGCGTCGATGCCCTGCGCGAGCTTGGCGGAACGCTGCGTGGGATCCACGACCTCGATCCGCAACCGTTTCGCGCCAGCGGACACTTTCCTGGCGACGAGGACACTCAGGCGATTTTGATGCGCCTTGAACGCGAGCTGCGGCGTGCCGTGCAGGCCGCATTGGAGCAAGGCGACGCATGGACGCTGGACATTTCGCCAGCGGACGCCGGCGCACGAGCGCGCAGCGGACTGAATGTCATCGAACAGACACCGGTGCCGCTGCACTCCAACCCCGGCCCGGAGCACGTTTTCCTCGACCCAAATACACTTGGATTCACAGGGATCATCGATTTCGGCGATGCCTACCTGAGCCATCCGGCGCTCGACTTTCGTCGCTGGGCCCAGCCAAACGACCGCGCCGCGCTCATGCAGGGTTACACCATTGACAACCGACTGAGGGAGAGCTTTCACGCCCAATTGGCGCGCGATTTCCATCATCATGCTGATGCTGGACTTGTTCCACACTTTCTGGAATCCTACGGGCTGTGTGCTATCGGACTCCAGTCGTGCTCACACCGTCGAGCACGCGTTCGAACCATGCCACGCTGGGCGCGTGCTGGAGCAGGTGGCGTACGTTGCGGTGCATGAACTGGCGCTGATCGGGATCGGCCGTA
>JAFAZN010000386.1 GCA_019239775.1 Chloroflexota bacterium | reverse complement strand
ATCTTCTTCAACCTGGTGCTGCAGATGATCTTCGGCTTCACCGTGTTCACCTCGGCCTTCGTGATCTCGGGCGGCACAGGGGCGCCGCTGGACAGCGTGCTTCTGTATTCGCTGTACCTGTACCAGAAGGGTTTCAAAGACTTCCAGATGGGCTACGCGGCTTCGATGGCCTGGGCGCTGCTGCTGGTGGTGGCCTGCTGCACCGCGCTGATTTTTCGCTCGTCGCGGTACTGGGTGCATTACGAGACCGACATCGGGGAGCCTGCGTGAGCGCGAACGCGCTCAGCGTCGCCCGACGACCGCAGCTCAACACGCGGACCGTCGTCTACCACGCGTTCGTGTTGGCCTTCGGCTTCATCATGCTGTACCCGCTGCTGTGGATGATCGCGAGCTCGTTCAAGCCAGCCGATGAAGTGTTCTCAACAGTAACTGCCCTGGTGCCACGGCATGTCACGTTAGAGAATTACGTTCAGGGCTGGGCTGGCTTCGGCGGCATCTCGTTCGCCACGTTTTTCCGCAACTCGCTGATCTACTCGGTGGCGGGCACCATTCTGGTGGTGTGCTCCTCCACGCTGAGCGCCTATGGCTTCGCGAGGCTGCGCTTCGCGGGCAGAGGCATCTGGTTCGTCCTGATGCTGCTCACGCTGATGCTGCCGATACAGGTGCAGGTGGTGCCGGAGTACATCGTGTTCAGCAAGCTCGGCCTGCTCAACACGTTCTGGCCTCTGCTGCTGCCGCGCATCGGTGGGCAGGCGTTCTTCATCTTCATGATCATGCAGTTCATTCGCGGGATTCCACGAGAGCTCGACGATGCCGCCTCGATCGACGGCTGCGGCGAGGTGGGCATCTTCTGGCGCATCATCGTCCCGCTGATCACGCCCGCGCTGGTGACCGCGGCAATCTTTTCCTTCTATTTCACGTGGGGCGACTTCTTGAGTCCGCTGATCTACCTGAACGATCCGCGGCTGTACACGATCTCAGTCGCACTGAGAACGTTTTCAGACCCGGCCGGCGTGACCAATTGGGGAGCCATCTTTGCCATGGCCACGCTCGCGCTGGTGCCCGTCTTCGCCGTGTTCGTCTTCTTCCAGCGCTACCTGGTCCACGGCATCTCAACAGCAGGCCTCGCCGGCCGCTAGCGGGCGGTGGCGCAGACGGCGAGGAGGCGGTCGCCGCCTTCGCGGGCGGTGCGATCCAGCACCATGATGTCCTGCCAGTTGCCAGCGGCTTCGAGGTACCGCGTCACCTGACGCGCCTGGGTCCCATCGCGAAAGAACGCAATGGCCAGCGGACTGCCGGGTCGCAGCACACGGCCGACCTCTCGCAACACCTCAACCGGGTCGACCAGGAAACGCACGGCATCAGACAGCGCGACCGCCTCGAACTCCGCGGCGTCGAACGGCAGGCGTGGCTGGAGGTCGAGGTTCTGCACGACGAAGGCGTCAAGGCGCAGGTTCGCCGCCAGCTCCTCGAGATCCAGGCCCAATCCCACGACGCGTCGATATCCGACGTCAGGCGGCAGGTAACTGTCTCGACCACAGAGCAAGTCGAGGACGCAGCCACCGGGTGGGAACAGCTCGCGGTACAGCTGGGTCACCGCGGCGGCGAAGGATGCCTGGGTGGGACCGCTGTAGCTCACGAGGTGAGGCTAGGTCCCGATGTGCCGCGCCTTCTGTGAAGCGCGTCACACTTTGAAGCTACCTACCTATTTATCTAGCTACAGGTCTATCCGCCCGAACCGCCCCCGCTACCGGAGTCGCCCAGACCTGCGATCGATCCGTCGGGCTGAATGGCATCGAGGTAGGCGGCCGCGGCAGCCGCGTCATCGGAGCTCAAGCCCAATCGCGGCATCGCCGTGCCTGGCTTCAGCGTTGGCGGATCCTGAATCCACGCCGCCAGGTCATCGGGCGAATTATTCGGTACCGCGCCGTTCGGAAACGACGCGATCATTGCACGCCCGGAAACCGGCGGCGCCGAGTCAGTTGGACCAAGGTTCGGACCAAACGTGCCGTTCGCGCCTGGAATGCCAGGAATCGTGTGACAGCCGCCACAGTTCGCCTTCATGATCACGGCCTGACCTGCCTGAACGGCTGGATCAGCCTGCCCGTACGTTGTCGCGGAGGCGCCCGCAACCGGCTGCACCGCCAGCAGCGCGCCGAACGCCAGGCTCGCGCCACCGAGCAAGCGTGACTTGGTTACGCCTCGCCAGATTGGAAAAGCCGCCATTTACCAGATGTACCCCTTCCGCAGCGCTAGTACGCCTGGTCAGTTTACTTATTCACCGAATTGACAGGTTTTCACGGTCGGGGGTAGAAGTAGCCGCACCTGGGGGATTTGCCGATGATGCGCTTGCACCCACGTCTGCTGTCCGTCGTAACTGCCGTCCTGTTGGTATCTGCGTGCGGCCCGTCCGTACCGAGCGCCGCACCCACCACCGCGCCGACAGCCGCGCCGAAACCGACGGCTGCACCGGCCGCTACGACCGCGCCGGCCGCCACCACCGCCGCAGCCGCGAAACCGACGACCGCGCCAGCCGCGGCGACTACCGCGCCCGCCGCCGCGGCCCCGACGCCACAGGCTCTGCCAGCCGATGCTGCGCCACCCGATCAGCAAGTGCTGGTGCTGCCCTACGACAACAGCCTTGACTTCACCAGCATGGACTTCATGGAGTCCGTCTATAAGCGCGGCAACGCCGGAACGGGCGCCGACCTGATGACCGAGCCGCTGGTCCGCATCAACAAGAACTTCGACATCGTGCCCGCCGCGGCCCAGTCCTGGAGCTCCGACTCGACCGGCACCGTCTGGACCTTCAAGCTCGATCCGAACCTGATCTGGTCCGACGATACGCCAGTGACGGCCGACGACTACGTCGCAACCTTCCGCTACGCGGCCGATCCCACTCACGCCTGGGACTTTGCCTGGTTCTATCAGGGCGTCATCAAGAACTGGGACGATGTGGTCGCTGGCAAAATGGCTACCGATCAGCTCGGCGTGACGGCCGTCGATCCGCACACCTTGCAGATCACCACTCAACAGGCGGCGCCGTACCTGCCGGCCATGTTGCTGTACAGCATGTCATTCCAGAAGGCGGCGCTCGAGAAATACGGCGGCACGTACAACAACGACCCGGCCACCTCAGTGTCCGATGGACCGTTCGTGCTCAAAGAGTGGCGCAAGGGCGATCGGGTCATCTACGAAGCCAACCCGAAGTATCGCGGCACCAACAAGCCGTTCATTCAGAAGGTAGTGAGCATCGGGATGGCCACGAACGCCATGCTCGCGGCCTATCAGGCGGGCGAGATCGACTACGTTGCTGGCTCGTCCATGACGCCGGCAGACATCGACCTGGTAACGGCGGATGCTGACTTGTCCAAGCAGCTCCATCCCCACAACGGTGATTTCCGCACGGACTACCTGTTCTTCGACTATCAGAACCCGCCCTTCAACAACTTGAAGGTGCGCCAGGCGGTCAGCCACGTTATTCCACGCGACGACATCATCAAGCAGATCACGAAGCCAAGCCAGGGCATCCCCGCCTATTCGTTCCTGATGCCAGGCTTCCCCGCATCCAACTCGGATGGTCTGAAGGACATCCAGAACTACGATCCCGAAACGGCCAAGTCGCTACTGGCCGAGGCTGGCTATCCGAACGGCCAGGGCTTCCCCAACCTGACGTTGTGGCTCCGCGCCGAAACACCGGGTCGTCAGGCGATGGCTCAGGCCATCGCTGCCTCGATGAAGCAGAACCTGGGCATCAACGTGGACGTCTCCAACAAGGAGCAGAAGCTCTTTACCGACGCAATGAATGCCAAGCCGCCGCAGATCCAGTTCGGCATGGTGTCGTACGGCTTCGACTTCCTCGATCCGTACAACATGCTCAGCGTGTTCCAGGGCAGCGGTCGCCACAACTGGATGAATTCGCAGTACGACGACATGATCAAGAAGGCCGCCTCGTACACCGGCGATCCCGCCATGCGCATCAAGATGTTCCAGGATGCCGAGCGGCTTCTCGTTTCCGACGTGGGTGCCGTCTTCATCCAGCATCGAACCGTGGCCGACCTCTACAGGCCGTACCTCAAGGGTTCCGAGCTGGAACCGGACAAGAACGGCTTCGCGGCCATCCACTGGCCGACCTACGCCACTATGAGCACCGTCGTAGGCTCGCTGTATATCACTAAGGACGCCGCCGGACGTAAACTGCCGAACTAACCCGTCGATGCGTCACCCGCATACAGAGGTCCAGGATTCTTCCTGGGTTGTAAACCTCCTACAGGGTAGCGGCGCGGCCCGGCTCGTACGCGACGTTGGCCCGCCACTACCGTTTGGAGTGCCATAGGCGCCGATGGTCGTTTATCTCCTTGGCCGTGTGGCCGGCATCGTCCTGGTGTTCATTGTGGTGTCGATGCTGGCCTTCGGCCTGATGCACTCCGTGCCGGGCGGTCCGTTCGACGAGACCAACAATCCGCTTCCCCCCGCGGCCAAGGAGAACATCCTTCACAAATACGGCCTCGACCGGCCCGTCTACGAGCAGTACATCCTGTATATGTGGAATGCGCTGCACGGCGATTTCGGCATCAGCTTCCAGAGCCCGACCGAAACCGTCATGCAGCTTATCGCGCGAGTCTGGCCGACGAGCATGCAGCTGGGCATCCTGGCGATCCTCATCGCCACGGTATTCGGCCTTAGCAGCGGAATCATAGCCGCGGTGAACCAGAACACCTGGGTGGATTATTTGGTCACGTTCGTTTCCACCCTGGGCCTCACTGTGCCCAATTTCGTTGTGGCGCTGTGGCTCCTGCTGGTGTTCGCGGTGGGACTCGGCTGGCTCCCAACCGGTGGCTGGCCGACCGGCAATGACCTGGATTTTCGAAGCATCATCATGCCCGCCATTACGCTGTCGCTCGGTCCGACAGCGCTGGTGGCGCGTTTCACGCGCGCGAGCCTGGTCGAGGTGCTGCACGCGGAGTACATCCGCACCGCGCGCGCCAAAGGCCTGCGCGACAACGCGGTCATTTTGGGTCACGCGCTGAAGAATGCGCTGATTCCGCTGATCACCATTCTGATCCCGCAGATTCCCAACCTGATTACCGGCACGATTTTCGTGGAAGTCATTTTTCGCGTGAACGGGCTCGGCAAGTTCTTTGTCACCAGCATCTTCGTGCGCGATTATCCGATGATCATGGCGACGGTCCTGTTGGTGGCAACGCTGTGGAGCACCACGTACTTGCTCAGCGACCTCCTGTACACGGCCGTTGATCCACGTATCCGCCTGTACGGCAAAACCGCATGAGCGCAACCGTCGCCGCGCCACCATTGGTCACCGCGGCGCCAAGCAAAGCGCTGCGGCCGCAATCCACGCTGTGGGGGGACGCGATCTGGCGGTATTCGCGCAACCGCCTCGCGGTGGGTGCACTGGTCGTCGTGGCACTGTTCATTGCGATGGCGGTGCTCGCCGACATCATCTCGCCGGCGCGCTACGACTTTTCGTCCCTGGCAGAGGCCAACCAGTTTCCGAGCGCCCGACACCTTCTCGGCACGGACTCGGTAGGACGCGACTTTCTCAGCCGGTTGATTTACGGCGCACGCGTCTCATTGACCGTGGGCTTCGCGGTGCAGCTCTTTGCGCTCGCGATTGGCGTCACGCTGGGTACGCTGGCGGGTGCGTTTGGCGGCTGGGTGGACTACGTCATCATGCGCCTGGTGGAAGTCTTCACCGCAATGCCGATCTGGTTGTTCGCGCTGTTTCTCATTTCGATCTGGCGCGCTTCGGACCAGATGACCGGCGGTGGGCTCATCAACGTGATTGTGGCGATCGGCCTGGTGTCCTGGATTCAGCTGTGTCGCCTCACGCGCGCGCAGTTTCTGTCGCTGCGTGAAAAGGAGTACGTGCTCGCCGCCACCGCTATGGGCGCAACGCCGCTGCAAATCGCGCAGCGGCATTTGCTGCCGAATGCACTGGGTCCGTTGATCGTAGCGGTCACGCTTGGCATCCCAACCGCGATCTTTACCGAGGCCGGCTTGAGCTTCCTCGGCTTCGGTATCAACGATCCGCTGCCGAGCTGGGGCAAAATGATCGCGGATTCGCTGGCGTACGTGCGTGTGTACTGGTACCTGGCGTTTTTCCCCACGCTGGTGCTGGCACTCTCGATGCTGAGTTTTTCGTTCGTCGGCGACGGCCTGCGAGACGCACTGGATCCACGCTACCAGCGCTAAACTGGCCCGTGTGGCCAAGTTCCTGTTCGTACCACCTCAAACGAGCACCACCCGCCAGTGGGCCGCCACAGTTTCTTCCCAGGTTCGCGAGATGCAAGTTGTGGTCGCCGAGACGCAGGACGATGCGTTGCGCGAGATCGCCGAGGCCGACGCGGCCTTTGGCACGTTGACGCCCGAGTTAGTAGGGCGCGCGAACAAGCTGGAGTGGCTCCAGGCGCCGGCGATTGCACCGCCAGCGGGCTACTATTTCCCGGAGCTCCAGGCGCACCCGGTGGTCGTCACGAATTTCCGTGGCATCTTCAACGACCACATCGCCGCGCACATCATGATGTTCGTGCTGGCGTTTGCACGTGGACTGCACCGTTATTTTCCCTTGCAGCTTCAGCACAAATGGGCACCGGACCGACTGGACACCGGCGTGGTGCACTTGCCGAATTCGACGGCTCTGATCGTCGGTGTCGGTGGTATTGGTGCCGAGACCGCCCTGAAATGTGCAGCGTTTGGCATTCAGGTTCTGGGAGTGGATGCCCGCCTGCGAGATTCCCCGCCCGGTGTGATGGAGCTTCACCGGCCTGATCGATTGGATGACCTGCTGCCTCGCGCAGACTTCGTCATTCTGACGATCCCGCATACTCCTGAAACTGAGGGCCTGATGAACGCCGCGCGCTTCGCTCGGATGAAACGCAGCGCGTTCTTCATCAACATCGGTCGGGGGATGACCACGCGTCTGGCTGACCTGGATCGCGCGCTTCGCGAGGGAACGATCGCCGGTGCCGGACTCGACGTGTTCGAGCAAGAGCCGCTGCCCTCAGATCATCCGCTGTGGAGCGCACCAAACGTGCTGATCACGCCGCACACCGCGGGCTTCGGACCGTATCTCGACGACCGCCGCCTGGAAATCATCGTGGACAATGCCAAACGCTTCGTGCAGAAGCAGCCATTGCGCAACGTGGTGGATAAAGCCCTCTGGTTCTGAAGTCGCCATCAGCGTAGGCCGAACACCATTTGACGGAGCGGGTCCAGCACCCTGGGTGGCAGCTTGGCCGCGAGCGCGAACAGATGCGCGTCCTTGCCGACCAGATAGCGCGCTCGCGGATTGGGCGACTCGATGGCCTTGACGACAACGTCCGCCACCACCTGTGGATCACTCCCACGTTCGTGACGCGCTCCGAAACGCGAAGTCATCGCGCGAAACGCAGTGCCGTACAGTGCGCGTCCCTCGGGCGAAAATTCCTGTAACGCCTCCGCCGCATCGCGTTCGAATTTGCCACCAGCCTCGGTGCGAATGTTGCCGGGCTCGATCAACACCACGCGGATGTGCCAGGGCGTGAGCTCCAGCCGAAGCGCTTCCGTCAATGCCAGCAGCGCGTGCTTGGTGGCAGCCAACGGCCCGATGAACGGAGGCGTGAGCCGATCGGCAATCGATCCAATCATGATGATTCGACCCCTGGCCACGCGGATCAGCGGCAGAAAGGCCTGGGTCACCGCAAGTTGGCCATCGACGTTGACCTCGAATTGGCGCCGGAACTTGTCGAGCGGCACGAGTTCGAGTGGCCACGCCACACCAACGCCAGCGTTATTGACCAGGACGTCCAGCCCACGTTGCGCGACATGCTCGGCGACCAGCTGGGCGCCGTCTGAAACTTGACCGCGCTCGGTGACGTCCATGAGCAGCGGTGTGAGTTGCCCGGGGAATTCGCCCGATAGAGCCTGGCCGTCTTCAGAACGGCGGACCGTTGCGAACACGTGGAAGCCGCGCCGCGCGAGCGAGCCGGCAATCGCGCGACCCATGCCGGTGGAGGCGCCGGTAACCAGGGCGTGTTGGCGGGTGCAGTCCATGGTGTGATCTTGATCACCTCCGTCTTGGGTTGCCAACGCGTGTTGGCCAACAGGTGTTGGCATCAGAGTATCGCAGTGGGACTTCCAATGTCAACGCTTGTTGGCCTACACTTGTTGGCAATGAAGAGAAGTGCGGCTGCCACCAAGGCCACCATTCTGGCCGCGGCGCGCGAGCGCTTCGCCGCCGATGGCTACGAGCGCGCCACCATTCGGGCCGTCGCCGGCGACGCCCACATCGACCCCTCCATGGTCATGCGTTATTTCGGCAGCAAGGAGCGACTCTTCGCCGCCGCCGCGGAGCTCGACTTGCATCTACCCGACCTCTCAGGCGTGCGGCATCGTTCGGTGGGCCGTATCCTGGCGGTCCATTTCGTCGAACGCTGGGAGACCGACGAGGCGTTGAAAGTGCTGCTGCGTACCGCGGTCACCAATGAGGCCGCGGCGGCGCGCATGCGCACGATCTTTGCCAGTCAGCTGGCGCATGCCATTGGTTGGATCGTGTCCGATCCCGCGGAGGCCGCGCTGCGGGCCGGACTAGTAGCGACACAAGTGCTGGGCATGGCGTTCTGTCGCTACGTGCTGCAGTTGCCGCCCGTGACCGCAATGACCCCCGCCGAGGTCATAGCCTGGCTGGCGCCCACCCTGCAGCGCTACGTCACTGGCTCCCGCTGAGCCGAATCATCCGACGTTCGTCCCTCACGCGTCATGCTCCCCACGACGTGTAACTCCACGGCAGTGATGTCCCACCGGAGTGCAACCCACGGAGTGATGTCACCTACGGAGGGGCAACCTACGGGAGTGCAACCTATGGGAGTGCAACCCCACGGAGGTGATGCTCCTCACGGAGGAGATGCTCCTCACCGAGGTGATGCCACCTATGGAGTGAACCAAACCTCGTCGAGGACTCGCATGATATTTTCGCCAAGCACCTTGGCGATGTCAGCGTCTGAGTAGTTGTGTCTCACCAACCATCGGGTGATGTTGTGAAACTCCTCCGATGGATTCTCCACCCCGTCCACGAACTCAACTTCCTCGAAGTCCACGCCGCTATGTGCCGACGAGATGGAGAGTTGCCGTGCAAAGGCATGGTGCAAGGCGACGTGGTCGCCGAAGAGCGTGTCGGGCCCAAACGCCACATGCTCGATGCCGCACAGGTTGGCGATGTATTCAAAGTGCTGCATGAAAGACTCGAGGTTGTGGTGCGGATGCTCCTTCGTCAAGGTGGTATGCGGCGCAGCCTCCACCCCAATAACGCCGCCTTTGTCCGCGCACGCCTTGAGAATGTGATCGGGCTTCATGCGGCGTGTGTTCCAGAGCGCGCGTGCGCCAACATGCGTGATGAAGATCGGCTTTTCACTGACGTCAATGGTGTCCAGTGACGTCTGATCGCCAGAATGCGAGACATCGATCGCAATTCCAAGGCGGTTCATACGCCGCACCGCCAGTCGTCCGAACTGCGTCAAACCGCCGTCGTTTGCTTCGCGCAATCCACAGCCGAGTGTGTTCGCCTCACTGTAGGCGATACCCGACTGGCGGATTCCGAACCCGTACAGAACATCCAGACGGTCCACTTCGTTCTCAATGGGCGTGGCAGCCTCGAGCGACGGCACAAACGCAATCTGTCCATTCTGCTTGGCACGGCGGATATCGGCGGTGGTCTCTGCCCGAATGACCATGTTCTGATGCGCGATGTCGCTGAGACGCATGCCGAGGTCCCAGATGATGTCGTCCCATTTCCAGCCGGCCTTGGACATGATGACAGCGGTGCCATCCATCAGGTTGTCGAACACGGCGTCGATGCCGGAAACGCTCAGGCCTTCGTAGCCGGTCCAGTCCCGACCGGCGCGGCGGTACTCCCAGATCTGGTCCGGATTCTCGGGTACGACGAAGGCATGGTCATGCAGCGAGATGACCAGGTTGTCGCGCATGAGTTTTTCCGCGCGCTCCTCTTGCTGGGGACTGACCTCCAGTCGGGTTGATTGGACACGGTCCACTTCGCGCGCGAGCTTGAACGGGACGTAGTCGACGCCTTCCTCCAGGTACTGGAACGACCGGTAACCGTTGTACTTCTTCGTCATCGAGAGAGTTCCTTTCAGGTTCGGAGTCGTGGGTCAAGCACGTCTCTCAACCCGTCTCCGAGGAAGTTGTAGGCGAGTACCACGAGGGTGACCGCTGCGCCTGGATAGACTGCCAACAGCGCGGCGGTGAAGACGTATTGCTGCGCGTTTTGCAGCATATTGCCCCACGAGGCCGTCGGGGGCTGGATGCCGAGCCCCAGATAGCTGACGGCG
This sequence comes from Chloroflexota bacterium, assembly GCA_019239775.1. Lineage (GTDB taxonomy): Bacteria > Chloroflexota > UBA6077 > UBA6077 > CF-72 > CF-72. The sequence goes on along the minus strand of JAFAZN010000386.1, from coordinate 23,397 downwards.
GACTCCGTCAGGATGGCGATGCCAACACCAAGCGTGGCCGAGACCACCACCGATGCGATCGTCTGGGGGAGGATGTGGCGTACCAGCAGATACGGGCCACCGGCGCCGAGCGCCCGCGCGGCCTGGACGAACTCGGCCGCTTGCCAGCGCAGCGTCTCACCGAAGATGACGCGAGCCACCGGCATCCAGGAGGTGGCGCCGATGATCAGAACCAGGGTCAGCGGTGTGGCGCCGAAGACCGTGACCGCCGCCAGAATCAGGAAGAAGCTGGGGATCGCCAGCATGGCATCGGTGAGCCGCATCAAACTCGCGCGCACTGCACCGGAGTAGAAACCGGCGAGAGCACCAACCAGGACGCCCACCACTATGGACGTCAACATCGCGGTGAAGCCCACCAGAAGCGAGACCTGACCGCCCTGAAGCAACCTCGCCAACTCATCACGACCAAGTTCATCGGTGCCGAGTGGGTGGTCGGGCGTTGGGTCCAGCAGTGCGTTGATCGGATCGGTCGCCTGCGGCGATACCGGCCAGAGACGCGGACCGACCAGGACTCCAACGTGGAGGACCAGGAGCACCACCAGTGACACGCACGGAAGGGGCTGGTGTACGAGTTGACGCCACAGGCTCCGGCGTGTCTGCGATGGCTTCATGCCAGCCGAATGCGCGGATCGATCCACGTATACGCGAGGTCAACGACGAAACTCGTCAGGATGACAACGGTCGCAATGACCACGGTGATGCCGACAATCAGCGGATAGTCGCGGCCATTGGCGGCCTCCACTGCCAGGCGGCCCATACCGGGCCAGCCGAAGACCGCCTCTGTGACCACTGCTCCGCCAGCGAGGCGTGGGATCAGTGTGCCAATAATGCTGATGACCGGCACCAGCGCGTTGCGCAGCGCGTGGGCGTACGTCACTGTTTGCGCTGACAGCCCTTTTGCCGTGGCCGTGCGAATGTAGTCCTGCGAGAGCACTTCCAGCATTGCCGAACGCGTGAAGCGGACCACATAGGGCAGCACCGCGGTGGACAGCACCACCGCGGGCATGAGCACGTGCTCCAGCCTGTCGGTCAGACTGAACTCCGCTCCGGTGGTGGCGACCCCGGACGACGGTAGAACCTGGAGGTTGACCGAGAAGGTGAGGATCAGCATGATGCCCAGCCAGAAGGCCGGGATCGAGAGTCCCAGGAGACTCAAGCCTGAGAGCGTGTAGTCCGCGGTAGTTCCTCGATGGAGTGCGGCGATGACGCCCGTCGGGATGCCCAATGCGATCGAGACTGACAGCGCGAGTCCGCTGAGCAGCAGCGTATTGGGCAACCGATCGGCAATGCGGTTGAGCACCGGCTCCTGCGTCAGCATGGAGGTGCCGAGGTCGCCGTGGACCGCGCCGCCGAGCCAGTCGAGGTAACGGAGCGGCACCGGCCGGTCGAGACCGAAGCGGCGGATGAGCGCATCGCGTTGTTCGGGCGTAGCGTCGATGCGCATCAACGCCGACGGTCCGCCCGGGGCGGCATTCACCAGGAAGAACGTGATGGCGCTGACCAGAACCAGCACCACCACCGCCTGCACCAGACGGCTCAGCGTGAGGCGGAGCGTGGGCTCAGGCCTTTTTCAGCGACCATTCGTTGACGTAGTGCATGGCGTCGCGCAGGTTGAGGTCCGGCACACCCTGCAAGTTGTCACTGACGACGTCAATTTCCTGCGGATACCAGAGGAAGTTGTAGGGCAGATTGTCCGCCATGTACGTCTGAAGCTGCGTGACAGCGGACTTGCGCGCGGTGGGATCGCTGGTCTTCTGGACGGAGGTCAGCAAATCATCCAACGCGGGGTCCTTGTAGCCGGGAATATTGAAGCCTTTGCCAGCCGCCGACGAGGCGTAGTACGGCAGCACATCCGGATCGTTCGGGTACACCCACCAGTTCACTGTAGCCGTGTAATCTCGGTTGACGACAACTTTCTGGATGTACGCGTTCCACTCCATCGAATTCAGATCTACTGCGACGCCAATCTTCTTCAAGTTCTGCTGGATCAGCTCATTGGTGGGCTCCAGCACGCCGCGCTGGCCGACATCCATCGTGAAGCTGAAGGGCTGGCCGTCCTTCGTCAGGACTCCGTCCGCTCCTGCAGTCCAACCCGCCTCCGCCAGAAGTGAGCTCGCCTTAGTCGGGTCGTACGGATAGCGGCTCTCCAGCGACGAGTCGTAATAGACCTTCAACGCGGGCACGATGGCCGAATTTGCAACAGTGCCGTAGCCCTTTTCGATCGCCTGGATGATTGCGTCGCGGTCGATGGCGTACTCGATCGCCTGGCGGACCTTCAGGTCCTGGAATCGAGCATCCGTTTGATTCAGCGCCAGCCAGTAATACTGCACCAGCGTGCGCGGCTGGACTGAGAGTCCCTTGGCGCCCTTCAACCTGTCGACGGCGGCTTTGTTGTCGAGGATCATGAGCTGCAGCTCGCCGCTGAGTGCCTGCGCGATCTGGGTGTTGGCATCCGCGACGACTTTGAACACGACCTTATCCAGCAACGGCTTGCCCGCGTAGTACGCGTCGTTGCGCGAAAGCGTCACACTCTGGCCGGCCGTGAAGTTCTCAACCTTGTAGGGTCCGGTGCTGACCGGAGTCCCTTTGTTGAAGGAGTTCAACTGCCATGGATCGCCCGCGCCTTCGAAAGCATGTTTCGGCAAGATGCCCGCGTTGTACGCGAGATACGCGGGCAGTGCCGCGAAGGGTCGCAGCAAGTTAAAGGTGACGGTCTTGGGGTCGACCACGCTGACATCTTTGAGCGCTGAGAAGTTGCCGCGACCGTTGGCGCCGACGTCCGGCTTGAGGACGATCTCGTTGAAGGTATAGGCGACGTCGTCGGAGGTGAACGGGTGTCCGTCACTCCAGGCGACGTTGTCGCGCAAGGTGAAGGTCCAGCTCATGCCATCCTCGGCGGCCTTCCAGGAGGCGGCCAGGTCCGGTGCCGGATTCAGGTCCTTGCCGGGTTTGGTGAGTCCAGCAAAGAGGACGCGGTTGACGAACAGGGACTCCACGAAGGCGTTGGGATGCCAGGGGTTGAGCGTGGGATCGGCGCCGATCGGCAACGTCACGGTTCCGCCCGGCTGCGCGGCGGCGGGTGCTGCAGTCGGCTGAGCAGCGGGTGCCGCGGTGGCCTGAGCGGCCGGTGCCGCGGGCGCGCTGGTGGTCGCGGGCGCCGTAGTTGGCTTTGCCGCGGCTGGTGCGCTGGTTGGCGCCGCGGCTGGTGCGGGAGCCGAGCACGCCGCCGCGAGCCCGATCAGACCCCCGCCGCCCACGAGCAACAACGCGCGGCGCGTCAATAGATGAATGCGGGTCATAGTTGGCGCCCATCTTAGCCCGCCCTCTCGGTGGACCGCGCTTCCCAACGGTCGAGTGCGTCGAGACCGATGACGCAGCGTGCACTCTCCGTGCTTGTGCGTCGGTGACCCATCAAATTGCGCAGTATGTTCAGCTCACAACCTGGTGTGCCCGCCACGATCGCAAGCGCGGTTGCGATGAGCTCCAGCAGCAGCATCAGCACGTCGAAGTACCAGACGAGGTCCGCCAGTGGGAACCCCCACATCTGTCCGAATGCGAGCTGACCGATTGCTGCTGCCGCGACCACCGCACTGGCCAGGATCAGCAGCGCGTAAAGCTGGATGCGACGAACATTGCGCCGGCCGAGGAACGCCGACCCGAGCGTGCCGCTCAACACCACGAACACCACCAGCATGGCCAGGTGGAGCGCCCACGCGCTGGGCTCCATCAGGATGTGCGGATTGCGAAAGCGCGCCGAACCGCTGGAATCTACGATCGATGCCAGACTCGCCGCGACGACTGCCAGCAAGGCGAGCCGCGCCGACCGTCCCAATGGCCCGGTCTTTTGAGGTACGATCACGTGCGCTAATGAGGCTACTACATCGTGAAGTCACTACACAATATACGCACCGCCATGAGGTTGCGCGATGTCTGATGCACGCTTGACGGTCACGCTCGAGCGGCTCTTCGAGCTCGCTGTCATGCTCAACGCCAGCATGGATCAGGGGCTGGCGGAACGGCGTCTCACGCCGGCCCGCGCGGAGTTGTTGTGGGTCTTGTCCAGGCAGGCAACGCCGACGCAGCGCGAGCTCAGTCAGTTACTGCGCTGCACACCCCGTAACGTAACCGATCTCGTCGACAGCCTGGAGACGGCCGGTCTCGTCCGACGTGAGCCGCATCCGCGCGACCGGCGCGCAACCCTGGTCAGCCTCACACGCCGCGGCAAGAGTGAAGTAGCCCGCATGCAAGCTGGCTCGGCGGCGCTGGCGGCCACGCTGTTCGACGGTTTGACTGAGACGGACCTCGGCACGTTCGCGGCGGTCGTGAACCACATCCTGCGAAAGCTGCAACAGCTAGCGACTGCCGGCGACAACGCGCAAGCTTTGTAACCATTTGCCCTGTTGCCTCTCTCTAGTCTGGGTCTGCGACCTCAATTTTTTAGTCCCCTGGAGGGCATGTCTCAGTGCATACCTGGTTCCGAGTATTTTCAGCAACCGTGGCGACCGCGGCGCTGCTTGGTAGTTCCGTTGTGGCGGCTTCCGCGCAGGAGCTTCGCAATGATGACGGCGGGCAAGCCGTATTTGTTCAAGGAAACGATCCCGCTGGCAATCAAGTGTTGGCGTATCACCGCGATCGAAGCGGTGCGCTGACTCTGGCAGCGCGCTATCCAACCGGTGGCAATGGTGGACGCATTCAGGGCTCCGCCGTCGATCCACTTGCATCTCAGAATTCGCTGATCTTCGACTCCGCGCACCACCTGTTGATTGGCGTGAACGCTGGTAGTGATTCGATTTATGCGTTCGAGTTGGAAGATGGTGGCCGGCTCGGTGAGCGACAGGTGCTGGGCTCCGACGGCTCGTTCCCGGTCAGTGTTGCGGTCAACGATGACCTGGTGTACGTGTTGAATGCCGGTGGCGCCGGTAGCGTGCACGGCTATCGCATCGAGGGCGGGCATTTGCGTTCGATTGATGGCTCCACCCGCTCGCTTGGTTTGACGCCGGTTACTGGACCTACCGCGTTTCTCAATTCTCCGGGTCAGGTGGGATTCACGCCAGACGGACGTCAACTGATCGTGACAACCAAGGCGAATGGCAACCACATTGATGTCTTCAACGTGCGCGACGACGGCCGGCTGTCCGATACGCCGGTCGTCAATCCTTCGGCCACGCCAGTCCCGTTTGCATTTACCTTCGATGGTCAGCGCCGGTTGGTCGTCGGTGAAGCAGCTGCCAGCTCTGTCTCCACGTACCAGGTACACGCCGATGGAACGTTGACGACCATTGGCTCACAACCCGATTCGCAGGCGGCGCTGTGCTGGATCGATCGTGATGGGCAGACCTTCTTCGCGGCAAACGCGGGAAGCGGCTCGGTGAGCGCATTCCGTCTGGACGCTAGCGGGCATCCGATCCTTGTTGGGACCACCCCGGTTGGACCTGGCGCAATTGACCTGCACCACGCGCGTGGCGGGCAGTTCCTCTACGTCCTACTTGGTGGTAACCACACAGTTGGCGAGTTCCGCGTCAATGCGGATGGGAGCCTGACGTCGGTCGGCAACATTGCTGGCAGCGTAACTGAGGAAGGTATCGTCGCCCTCTAGGCCTGAGGAAGTTCTGCTTCTCTTGAAAGAGAAGTTCTATCACTCAGGGTGGAAGCGCTCGGACGCAACTGTGCCGAGCGCTTCAAACGAGTGAGGGAATTCTCTCTTCTCGGGAGAGACGGAACCCACTCAGCGTTGGTGCGCGAGCAACATATGCTCGCGCATCAGCTCCTGCCACTCCACCGCTCGCGGCGCATTCAGCGCAAGCGACCGGAGGTGGTAGACATCGGGCCGATGCGGTTGCGTCGGCTCCTGGCCCTTCTGGAGGGCCTTTAGCTGCTTGAGCAGCATCCGCCGAGTCGCGATCACGCCCAGGTCACTGGCTCCGAGGTGCTCGCGCGAGCGTTCCGAGAGCGGTCCGCGCTGGTCCTCCTGGACTGCCATATCCTGGACCCGCACACCTCGTATGCCCGTAAACGAAGAGGTCTTCTGCAGCTCCCGATCGATCAGATAGTCGTTGGCTTTGTTCTGCTTGGCGCGGAAATTGGCATCCACGTCCACCACCGGATTTGGCGGTACGGGATGGTCGGGGCTCCAGATCACGGTCATGCCGAACATCGTCAGGTCGTCGATCGGCACCGCGGCAGTCCAGATGTAATTGGTTTCACGGGCGCGCGGCACGATCGTGTAGAAGGGCAGCATGAATGGCGTGATGCGCCAGTAGTATTCTTCCGGCCCGGCTTCGCGGCGAGCGGCGATCGCCACACCGAAGTCGACATCGAGCACCTGGAAGACCGGCTGGCGATCCGCATTGGCGTTGTACGGTTGCATGCCGTCGGGGCCGACACTGCCGTGCAGAAATGGCGCATGTGACGAATCGACTTCGCCTTCGAGGTTTTGCAGCCAGTTGCAGTCCTGAACGCGCTTGTGCACGTTGCGGTGCGTTTCCGGAACATCCAGCCATTCGAAATTCGGGATCTGCGGCTGCTTTTCGGGCGGGCCCATATAGACCCAGATGAAACCGCCGCGGTCGACCGCTGGATACGACGTCTGCTGAATTTTCTCGGCGAAGCGACTACGTGGCGGCTCATTAGGCATATCCACGCATGCGCCGTCGACGTTGAACTTCCAGCCGTGATAGACGCAGCGCAAGCCCTCTTCCTCGTTGCGGCCCCAAAACAAGTTCGCATTGCGATGCGGGCAATACGTGTCGAGCACCCCGACCGCGCCGCTCGTGGTCCTGAACGCAACGAGGTCCTCCCCAAGCAACCGCAGCCGTACCGGGGCACAATCAGGTTCTGGTAGCTCAGAAGACAGCAGGCCCGGCAGCCAATAGCGCCGCATCAGCTCGCCCATGGGCGTGCCAGGACCAACATGGGTGATCAGGTCATTGTCGCGTTTGCTCAACATTGCGTGAAGTTTAGAGCCACTCGCGGGGGTGCTGGAACATCCATTGGGCGCCGCGTGCGTAGCGTTGTGGATTGATGAGTGGCTCGCGGGCGCGAAAGCGGTTCAGTGCGCGGAAGGTGATCCAGTAGAACAGCGGGTGGGTGATGGCGGTGTTCAACTGATCGAGCGCCAGGTGCGCGGCGAGGCCAGCAGCGAAACCGTGCGAACCCCGCGCCAGCAACGTGAGAACCCATTCCCAGGCGTGGAGCGGCAGGATGACCCACGCGAGTCGGCCGGCGCGCCGATTGGCAAACAGATCCGTCAGATGATCGATGTCGACCAGCACTCCTGCGATCAGCACAGGGATCGCGTCGCGCCAGCGGTGGCTCCGCCAGACGACCAATCCGGCAAGCCCGAGCGAGACGGCGGTGTGGTAGCGCGGCCGCGGCACGCTTACGCCGCGACGAGGCGCATGACCTCGGCGGCGCGGTCCAGTGCTGGAAGCACGATGTCGGAACTCGCGGAGGGGATGCGGAACACGCAGCGCGTCACGCCGGCAGACGCATACTCGTCAATGACCTTCGGGTCACTTGGGGCACCGTAGACCGTCACCGGAAGATGGTCTCGACCGGCGGACTCACACCGCGCCCAGAATTCGGAAATGCGCTCGGCCAAAGGTCCGCCGCGGTCCGGATGTGGCATCCATTCGTCGCCGAACTCGATCACGCGTTCAATCGCTGCGCCAAAGTCACCGCCCATGAGCACCGGTGGATACGGTTTCTGCACCGGCTTCGGCCACGACCAGATCCGCTCGAAGTTGACGTAGCGGCCGCTGAAATTCGCCTCGTCCTGGGTCCAGATGGCTTGCATAGCCCGCATCCGCTCGCCGAAAACGCGCCAGCGAACTCGCGGATCGACGCCGTGATTGGCAATCTCTTCGCGGTTCCAGCCGGCTCCCACACCAAACAGAAAACGTCCACCGCTCAGGAGGTCCAGGCTGGCGACTTCTTTGGCGAGCACAATCGGATCCCGTTGGATCACCAGGCAGATGCCCGTGCCCAGCAGAATGCGGCTGGTGACGGAGCTTACCGCGGCCAGTGCAACGAACGGATCCAGCGTGTGCGCATATTCGCGCGGGAGTTCACCGCCTTGCGGCCAGTCCGTCTCGCGCGCCGCCGGAATGTGGGTGTGCTCCGGCACGAAGAGCGACTCGAAGCCGCGCTCTTCGACAGCACGGCCGAGGTCCACCACATTGATTGCGAAATCCGCGGGAAACATCGCCACGCCAAACTGCATCTGTCAGAAGAGCTCCTTGGTTGCGAGTCTGGCGCCCTCAACCAGGACGGCCAGCTTGGCCCACATGATCGATGACGGCACCCGAGCAAGCCCCTGGCTCTGCGCAAAGCCGCAATCGGAGCCGGCGATCACGTTATGCTTGCCCACCAGATTGGCATAGCGCACGATGCGCTCCGAAACCAGTTGTGGATGCTCCACCACCGGTGTGCAGTGACTGATGACGCCCGGAATCAGCACGGTGCCCGGAGGCAAGGATATTGATTGCCACACCCGCCATTCGTGCATATGCCGTGGATTGCCGGCCTCGATGGCGTACGCGCCGGCATTCACGCGGAGCAAGAGGTCCACGACATGCTCCAGGGGGATGTCGGTGACGTGTGGACCGGGCCAACTGCCCCAGCACAGGTGGTATCGCACACGCTCTTGTGGGAGGCCACGCAGCGCGTTATTCAGCGCTTCAATGCGTAATTCGGCCCAACGTCGATAGGCTTCCAGGCCTTCGGACTCCATCACCAGCCACATCGTGGCCAGAACGGCGTCGTCCACCTGGAGGAGGAAGCCTGCGTCCAGAATCGCCTGGTACTCCTGCCGCAATGCATCCGCAATTGCGTACAGGTACTCCTCTTCGGTCGCGTAGAACTCGTTCACCGCATCCCGGAGGAAACTCGCAGGGGCCACCACCGGCATGAACGCTTCCACGTCCGTATCGACGGTGGTTAGCGCCGCTTTGAAGTTCGCAATATCGCGCTGGATCTCCGCTGGCCGGTAGGTGATTGGGCCAGCGCAGACCACGCGGCGTGGGGTCCATTCCCCGACGACGTTTTCGGAGTAGAAGTCGGCGAATTGTTCACCTTCGCGGCCGAAGCGGTTGTAGACCTGTGCGTCGGGAGGAACTGGACGTAACTCGAAGCCGCTGACGCGATTCAGGATGTAGCCGGCCCAGTTGGATTTGCCGAACTCGCCATCGCTTACCACGTCCAGGCCGATATCCACCTGGTGCCGCACGGCTTCACCGACGGCCGCGCGCAGCGTATCAGCGTACTGGCGTGGATCGGCGCCGTCGATGGTCTGAAGTTGCCGCAGCTCCGGCGGGCGAATCAGGCTCCCAACGAACGTGGTGAGAACCCGCTCGGAGCTGCGCCTCATCCCCCGATCAGAGAAACCGCGTGGGCCACATGAGGGTCCGCCACATATGGGCGGACGGGCTGTTGTCGAAGCCGAGGCCTTCCTCCGGCTGGCGGAAGTGGCGGCCGAGGACGTCCTCGAAGTCCTCCAGGTGGACCTCCACGTTCGGATCGAACGAATACAGGTCGTTCACACAGATAAGCCGGCTATTCATGTACCACTTGTGGTTCCTGGCGTACTCGTACGCCTTTTCGATGTACGGCTCCGGCTTGTAGTCTGCGCCGAAATTGCGAACGTACTGCTCGGGATACGCGTAGCCAACCGACTCATCCGCATAGAACCGCAACGCCTGGTGATAGCGAATAGCCCAGCTGATCTCTTCGTCCACGTATGGCTCGATGAGTTGGGCGCCCCAGTAGCCGTGGTCCGCCTGGATGAAGCCGACGACGCCGATATCGTGCAGCAAGCACGCCGCCACGATCTTCTCGGGATAGCCGTTCTTGCGCGCCAGGTTGGCGCTTTGCAGCAGGTGCTGGATCCCGCCCTGGCGGAAGCGCAGGTGGAAGAAGTCGAGAATACTTGGCTTCTCGGGCATCGCAGGCAGTCGAGGATCCGCGCCCTGGAGCATGTGCTGACCGGGCTGCAGCGGCGGTCGGACCATGCCGACCCGCGGGTCGATCTCGCCCATCGTGTACAGCGGCGACTTGCTGGGTACAAGATCCAGCGTTTTCATCATCTGCTCTTCGAGTTGATCGGCCTTCTCGCTTAGCGTCTTTTTCCCGCCGGCTGGTTCGGCTGTTTGCGTCATCGTGACCATCCCCTCTTTCACACGAAATCGACCCACTCCCCTACCCCTCTTCCTATCTCAGGGAGAAGGGAGAATCTTCAAAGGGTTGGATAAGGCCCGCCTTTGAAACCCCGGGGAGAGGCAGAAACTCTCCCGAGAGGGGTTTTATCCAGGGGTAAGGATGAGTCTACGTGTGCCCCTATTATGGGGGAACCGTGACGATGAGTTCTGAAGTGCTCGAAGCGTTGGCGGCGCCCGAGGAGCGTATAGAAGGTAAGCTCAAGGTCCGCGGTGCGGCGCGCTACGCAGCCGATGCCTCGATGCCGGGCATGCTGTGGTCAGCGACGCTGTACAGCCCGGTGGCGCATGCTCGCATCGTCTCTGTCGATGCCAGCGCTGCCCGATCGATGCCGGGTGTGCACGCGGTGCTGACTGGCCAGGATCTCGGACAGATCCTGTGGGGTCGCCGCGTGCGGGATTGGCCGCTGCTGGCGCGCGATCGCGTGCGCTTCATTGGCGACCGTGTCGCCGTAGTTGCTGCAGAAACGCTTTCCCAGGCACAGCGTGCAGTGGCCGCGATAGAGGTCCAATACGAAGAATTACCCGCCGTTTTCGATCCCATGGAGGCGCTCCAGGAAGTGGCGCCGCTGATTCACGAGGATCTGAGCCAGTACGCGCTGTATGGGCCGGGACAACCTCCGCAACGATCGGGTCGGAACGTCCAGGGCATGCAGGTGGTGCGCAAGGACGACGAGCACATTGAAGACGTGTTCAGGTCCGCGCCTCGCGTCTTCGAGCACACGTTCAGCACACCGCGGGAGCACCAGGGGTTCATCGAACCGCCCGGAAGCCTGCTCTGGATCGATGCGGACCAGGTGGTCCACGTGGTGTGCACCAACAAGATGCCGTTCGCGCTGCGCGATCAGTTGAACACGGTCGCCGGGGTGGACCCGGAGCGCATCGACGTGGATGCTAACTACGTCGGCGGCGATTTCGGTGGCAAAGGCCAGGTCTACAACGAGCTGCTGAGTTTCTATCTCGCACAGGCCACGGGTCGGCCAATCAAGTCAGTGCTCAGCTACGCCGAATCGCTGACGACGCACAATTCACGTCACAGCTCGCGGATGACGTTGCGCTCGGCGGTCGATGCCGAAGGTCGATTTGTCGCGCACACGATGGACGTCATCTTCGATGGCGGAGCGTACGCCGCAACCAAGATTGGCCCTGGCGTGCTGCCTGGCGGCGTCTTTCAAGGCATGGCGCCGTATCGGGTGCCACACGTGCGTATGGAAGCGAGGGCGGTCTACACCAACAACGTGCCTGGTGGGATCATGCGCTCGCCAGGTGAGCTGCAAGGCGTCTGGGCGGCCGAATCCCACGTCGACATGATCGCGCGCGAGCTTGGCCTCGATCCGATCGAGTTTCGATTGCGCAACGTGACTGTTGAGGGCGATACGGACGTGACCGGCGCACACGTGCACGCGCCACAAGGTCGCGCCGTTTTGTCCCGGCTGCGGGAGGAGCTCTCGGCACGTCCTCTGGGTGCAGGTCACGGAAGAGGTATTGGTCTGGGCACGCGACACGTGGGCGACGGGCGATCCGAGATGCGTCTGACGCTCTTGCCGGATGGCCGCGTTCGAGTGGAAACGGGTCTGCCTGATCAAGGCTCCGGATCGCACACGGTGGCGCGGCGCGTGGTGGCCGCTGCGCTCGGCGTCTCTGAGTCACGGGTTGATGTCAGGTACGCGAGCACGCTGGGAGGTGTGTTCGATGCCGGCGCCGGCGGTAGCAAGAGCACCCATTCCATCGGCGCGGTCGCTGTCCAGACCGCCGCGGAGCTCAAGCAGCGCCTGCAGGAATTGGCCGCCGAGGTGATGGGCTGGCCCGCCGCGGCTACCGAACTCGCACACGACCGGTTCGTGGCAGGTGATCAGAGCGCACCTTTCGAGGAGGTTGCGCGGCGGATCGCTGAGGGTCCGCGGGTGCAGGTGAATGGTGAGCACACGCCCTCGCGTGACCATGCGCCGGACGTTGGTGATGCCAACTTCACGGCATTTGCCATCGATGTTTCGGTGGACACGGACACGGGTGAGGTGCGCATTGAGGACGTCCTGCAGGTGGCCGACGTCGGCACGATCATCAACCCCGTCGCGCACGAAGGCCAACTGCGGGGTGGCTTCGGCTTCGGCCTCGGCGCGGCCATGATGGAGGATCTGGCCATCCAGGACGGCCGCGTGCTCACGCCGAGTCTCGGCGAGTACAAGCTCCCGACGCAGATGGACATGCCGCCCTATCGGCTGGCGTACGTCGAATCGGTTGGGCCTGGACCGTTTGGCGCCAAGATGGCTGGCGAGTTGAGCAACTGCGCGGTCGCGCCAGCCGTCGCCAACGCGGTTGCGGACGCCGTGGGTGCGCGCGTGACCGACCTCCCGATCACGGCCGAGGTTGTTCTTGGGGCGCTGCGCCATCGCGGTCGCGGGCGCGGAAAGCATTAGAATTTGCTGGCGACAGGCCTACGGAGGAACTACTCCCATGCCCGTATACATGGTGGATCGCGACTTGCCCGGCATCACGATGGACCAGCTGGCAGCCGCGCAGAAGGCGGCGATCACCACTTCGCGTGAGTTCACGGCCAACGGCAAGCCGGTTCGGTACATCCGCAGCACGTTCGTGCCAGGCGAAGCGCACTGCATGTGCCTGTTCGAGGCAACCTCGCCGGAATACGTGAAGGAAGTCCAGGAGGCGGCCAATATCCCGTTCACGCGCGTCACGGAGGCCATGGACCTTACGCCATAGAAAGGGGTCCGGGGCCCTTCCTGGGTTACCTTCAACCCTCGAACGTTTGGCGCCATGGGCCACACGCCCGAGGGCAAAACACACAGAAACCGAAGCTAAGGCGGAGAAGGTAGGCGGCCGATCATCGGGGAGGAGATTCTTCTGTCCGAGTGGTCTTGCCGCGTCCACAACTGACCGATTCCGAGCGCCTGGCGATTCAGCACCAGGGGCTCGCCGCGATCGCCGAGTTAGCTCTGAATTCGGCCTCCGTGGACGACGTCGTGCGCCAGGCGCTGGAGCTGCTGCAGCGGGCCGTGCCCTACGACTGTGGCGGCTTCTACTGGTGGGACGTTGGGCGTCGTTCGCTGCGTCGGGCGGCCGCCGTCACGGCTTCAGGCGTTAGCCCCGCGCCGCGCGAAGTTCGACTGCCAGACCACACTCTGACGCGAGCCATCAGCACCCGCAAACCGCAGCTGCGTGACGGTGACGCCGGCCGCCAGTCCGAGATTGGCGTGCCTGTGCTCGTCAAGAATAACCTGATCGGCGCGTTCGGGTTCTGGCGGGGTACTGGACCGTTTGCCGAAGTGGAGCTGGAGTACGTCAGCCAGTTCGCCCGCCAGGCGGCGATGCCGATCGAGAACGCCCGGCTGCTCCGACAGTTACGCCAATCCGAAGAGCAATACCGCTCGCTGTTCGAGGCTTGTCTGGACGTGGTGTACATGACCACGCCAGGCGGCCTGTTTCTGGATATCAATCCGGCTGGGCTGACGCTCTTCGGCTTCGACTCGCACGAGGACCTGTTGATCGCCGATATCGCCACGGATCTGTACTGTGACCCGGCCGATCGCGAGGAATTCAAGCGGCTGATCGCCGAGCAGGGCTATGTCCGCGATCGCGAGGTGCGATTGAAGCGGCGCGACGGTCGAGTGGTGATCGTGCAGGAAAGCGCCTCGGCGATGAAGGACGAGGCCGGCGGCGTGGTCGCCTATCGCGGCATCCTGCGGGACGTCACCGAGCAGAAACGCGCCCAGGACGCGATCGCGTATCAGGCGATGCATGACGGCCTCTCAGGCTTGCCCAACCGGGCGCTCCTGCAAGATCGCATGCAGCAGGTCATTCGCGCCGCGACGCGCGACGGTTCGACGGCGGCGCTGCTGTTGATGGATCTCGACCGCTTCAAAGAGGTCAACGATACGCTCGGCCACGCGGCTGGAGATCGACTGCTGATCGAGGTGGCCGCGCGATTGATCTTGGCATTGCGCCCAGCCGACACCGTGGCTCGACTGGGCGGTGATGAGTTCGCGGTGGTGCTGCCTGGCGCCGATGCGACAGACGCAGTGCTGGCCGCGCAGCGAATCCAATATGTGGTGGAGCGGCCGCTCAGGCTGACCGACTACGGCATCGACGTTGACGTGCGCACCAGCATCGGCATCGCGGTCTTTCCGGAGCACGGGCGCGAGCCGGATCAGCTGCTTCAACGCGCCGACGTGGCGATGTACATGGCCAAGCACGCCGGGGGTGGCCAGGCTTTGTATTCACCCGAACAGGATCGGCACAGCCCCGGCCAGTTGGCGCTCGTGGGCGAGTTGCGCCACGCGCTGGATCAGAACGGCCTTGCCCTGTACTACCAGCCGCAAGTCTCCCTCGGAACCGGACAACTGGTCGGAGTGGAAGGGCTCGTGCGCTGGCCGCATCCGCAGCGTGGCGTTATCGGGCCGGATCGGTTTATCCCGCTCGCCGAGCAGACCGGACTCATTCGGCAGCTCACAGCGTGGGTGCTGGAGACGGCCTTGGAAGAGTGCCGTCGCTGGCAGCGAACTGGCCACCAGCTGTCGGTGGCCGTCAATCTGTCGATGCGCGACTTGCAGGACGCCCACCTGGACGAGTCCATCTTGCGGCTGCTGGATCGCTACGCGGTAGACCCGAGGCGGCTGCGCCTCGAAATCACCGAGAGCATGCTGATGGCCGATCCCAAGCGCGTGATCGACGTCTTGCGCCGTTTGCGCGCGACCGGCGTCGAAGCAGCACTTGACGACTTCGGGACCGGCTACTCGTCGTTGGCCTACCTCGCCGACCTGCCTGTCAACACGCTCAAGATCGACCGTTCGTTCGTCGGCGGACTGATGGATGGTCGGCGCCGTGCCGCGATCGTTCAGGCCACGATTGAACTGGCGCACGCGCTGGACCTGCGCGTCGTGGCCGAAGGTATCGAAGATGCGCGGACGTGGGATGCGCTGGCCAAGCTTGGCTGTGATTCCGCACAGGGCTATTTCATTGCTCGCCCGATGTGCGCGTTCGACCTGAATACCTGGCTAGACGCTCGCCTGGACGCCGCCGCGTGACGTGGCGTACGCCACGATAACTTCCAGCGACATCGCGTGCCCGGCATTCCACGCCTCGCGCGCCGCCTCAGGCGTCAAATCCAATCGGGCAACGGCGAGTTTGCTGTCGAAGATATCGCGCGCCAGTGGCGTGGTGGTGAGGCCTAGCGCCTCACGCCTTGCTGCGGCGCCACCAGCAAGGCGGAGTGCGCGGGACGCCTGGCCGCGCGCAGCGGCAAGCAGCGCGAAACCTTCGAGACCCCACGCCACACCCCACGCCGGCCCGGCGTTGACGAATTGCTCGAGGCTATCGCGCAGGAGCACCTCGGCATCCGCCCAGTTGCCCTGCTCGCGTGCTGCATGACCGAGCAGTTGGAGCGTGACGGCCATACCCGATCGGTCGTCGAAGATACGCTGCAGCTCCAGCGCCTGTGCCAGGTGTGCACTCCCTGACTCGACGTCGCCCTGGACGAAGTCCAGCTCAGCCGTGAACGAGAGCACCAGCGCGAGGCCATGGCGGTCGTTCAGCGCTCGATGGATGGCCAGGGCCTCCTCGAGTACCGAGCGCGCCACGTCGAACTTGCCCTCTATCAGGGACAGCCGACCGATCTCGCGCAGCTCAGCCGCGACGCGGGTGCGATCGCCCAACGAACGGCTGATGGTCAAGCTCTGTTCGTGGTACAGCCGCGCATGGAGGAAATCGCCCTGGAGGCGGGCGAACTCGGCAACCCGCGAGAAGAGATCAGCGCGGGCGGGCTCACTGCCTGGAGCGGCCGGCAGGGCGGCGACTGCCTCCTGGTGCGCTCGCCCTTCGGAGTACGTGCCCTTGAGCCACCAGAACTGCCACAGGCCGATCCCGAACTGCATGGCCGGCTCGGTCTTGCTCGAGGTCGTGAACCAGCTGAGGCCCGCGACCAGGTTCGCATAGTCCTCTTCGAGTCGACTGAGCCAGACGGCCTGCTCGGCACCTCCCAGCCGCGGACCAATCGAGCCTGCCAGGTCGAGATAATAGGTCGCGTGCGCCTCGTACACGCGATCGGCTTCTTCGGTTTCGCGCAAGCGATCGGTCGCGTACTCGCGAATGGTGTACAGCATGCGGAACCGCGGCTCGTCGTGGCAGGGTTCGGTCACCCGCAGCAGCAGGCTTTGATCGACCAGCGAGGCCATGCCCGAGAGCACATCGCACCCGAGTTCGCCGGTCGCGGTGCAGACCTTCTGAGCAGCCTCCAACGAGAAGCTGCCGGCGAAGGGCGCCAGCCGCCGGAACAGCAGGCTGTGTGGTTCGTCGAGCAGGTCGTAGCTCCAGTCGATGGTGCGCGCCATCGTTTTCTGCCGCTCGGGGAGGTCGACCGCACCGTCTACGAGTAACGGCAGTGGGCATTCGAGGCGTTCGAGCAAGGCGGCGGGCGAGAGCACGCGCGTGCGCGCGGCGGCCAGCTCCAACGCCAGGGGTAGCCCATCGAGCCGCCTGCAGATGGCCGCGACGGCCGCGGCATTACCAGCGGTCAGCTCGAACTCCGGCGAAGCCGCGCTTGCACGTTGAAGAAAGAGGGCGACCGCCGGTACCGACGCAAGGGTTTCCGGTGACGGTGCGTTTTCGGACTCTGGCACGGCCAGAGGAGGGACCACGAATTGGTGCTCGCCGCGGACGTGGACCGCCGCGCGACTGGTCACCAGCAGTTTGAGCCAGCGGCTGCCAGCCAACAGGTTTGCCAGCAGCCCGGCGGCTGGCGCCAGGTGCTCGAAGTTGTCGAGGACGACCAGCAGGTGTTTGTCGCGTACGTACGCCTTCAATGTTTCGGGGAGGGACTGCGCTTCCTGCTCGCGCACACCCAGCGTGACCGCGATAGCCGAGTCGACCGCCGCTGCATCGCTCACACTGCCAAGGGCGACGACGAACACACCGTCGGGGAAGGCATCCGCCGTCTGGCGAGCGACCGCCAGGGCCAGACGCGTCTTGCCGACGCCGGCTGGTCCGGTCAGGGTGACAAAACGCACTTCGGGGCGTCGAAGGAGGCTCGCCGCGGCCTCGACCTCCGCCTCGCGGCCGATCAACGGTGTTGGTGAGACAGGCAGGTTGTTGACGGTTGCCAGCACCTGAGGCTCAGGATCGACCACGTACGCCTGGCGCGCGGCGGCGGCAAACGAGGCGCGTTCGGGGTCAGCCAGTTCGAGCGCATCGGCGAGCAGAGCCAGGGTATCTGGACGCGGCGTTCGCCGACGGCTGCGTTCGAGCGCGCTGATCGCGTCGCGACTGAGACGCGCGCGTTCGGCCAGGGCTTCCTGGGTCAGGCCGCGAGCACGCCGATGCTTGCGGAGGACCGCGCCGAAGTCGAGCTCAGACGTCACCATTTGATCAACCCTGGGGCTCCTGGTTGCGGACAGGTTGTACACGCTCGTGTGTGCGCGCGGACAGTCTGTGTTGAACTCAGCGAGGGAGTGTGCGGCGCATTGTCCGCATGATTGTCCGCATCGTCCCTCGTTGCACACGCGCTTCGAGCGGAGCCTGGAGGCATGCCAGACCTGCTGCTCGCCTTCGCCATCGTCGTGGTGCTCGTCGCCCTGGACTTTGCCGCGCACCGCTACGGCGTCGATTCTCGCTTCGACTTCCGCGATCAACGCGACAACTGGTGGTAGCCGCGCCGCGAACGTTCGGAGGTTCAACCACCAGCGGGAAACAAACTTCTTCCGTCCCCGGTGGAGAACAAACTTGTTCCTCTCACTTGGTGTGGATCCGTCGAGCGGTCGCGGCGCGAAGCGGGCCCCCAGAGCGCTCGAACCAGTAACGCCGAACCGCGTCCCACGACGGTCTGTCCAGGGCGTGTGCTAGACGTTAGGCGAATGCTGGCATCACCTCGCGGGCGAAGAGCTCCATGCTCTTGAGCACGCGCTTCTGGTCCAGGTCACCAAACCAGAAGCTGCAATTGAAGTGATTGATCCCCACAAGCTCCTGAATGCGCTGGATCTGCGCGATGACTGTGTCAGGATTCCCGACCACCACGAAGCGCTCCAGCAACTCATCGGTTGAAGGCTCGCGGGTGGGCATCGGCACCGCCACGGCGCGGCCGCTATCGACCTGCTCGTAGTGATTGCGCAGCGACAACGTCACACGCATGTTCCAGCGCGCGTGCTCGGCCGCGTCCCGTGCATCACTCACGTCGTCGGTCACGTAGACGGCGCGTTGCACGCCAACATCCGGCGGACAGCCAGGTCGCGCCTCGGCCACCAGGCGGTCAAACAACTGACGGAACTCGGCCATGCGCTCGACGGGCACACCGAAGCCGCCAGTCAAGAGGTTGAAGCCACGCCTCACGGTGGCCTCCACGGACTCCGGCGATTGGGCGGTCACCCAGAACGGCGGATGTGGCTTCTGGACCGGTGCGGGGAAGACCGAGGTCTCCGGAATGTCGAAGAGCTCGCCGTGATAGGTGAACGGCTGACCCGCCAAGGCCAACTGCAGGATGTCGATCGACTCGTTCCAGCGTGCGCGGGCACGGTCCAGCTCCAGTCCTAGACGTTCGAACTCGTAGTACTGGTAGCCCCGCCCCAGACCAATGTCGCAGCGGCCGTTGGAGAGCACGTCGAGGGTGGCGATCTCCTCGGCGATCACCAGCGGGTGGTGGAGCGGTACCACGATCACCGCGGTCCCAACACGTATCTGCGACGTGCGTGCTGCTAGGTACGTGGCCACCTGTACCGGCCGCCCGACGTAGCCGTAGGTCGAGAAGTGATGCTCGGCCAGCCAGATATTGCGGAAGCCAAGCGCCTCGGCCTGCTGGGCGTGCTCAACAGCGCGCGCGTACATGTCTTCCGAAGATTGCGCTGACGGCGACTGCATCAGCAGGAACGTGCCGAAGTTCATCGCCCACCTCCCGTAAGCGGCGCGTGATCCCAGGTGAAAAAGGCCTGGCCACCGTCGTGGGTAACCAGAAAAATCTCTTCGAGCCAACCGCGATGCCGCTCGTCGCCCGGCACCTGCAGGTGCGCGGAGACGACCATGCCATCCTCCACCGCCCAATCCTGGTGGGACTCGACGACCTCCATGTCGATGTGCTCCAGTCCGAGCCCGTGGAAGAAGATGAAGGCGTCGTCGGCACAGGTGACGCCCGACTGTCGCAGCGCGCGGCGTGCACCGGCCTGGAGTTGGCTCAAGCGCGCACCGGGCCGAAGTGCCTCCTCGATCGAGCGCATGCCGTTCGCCACGCCGTCGACAACCGGACGTGCATCTGCGAGCGGGTCATCGTCCACCACCCACGTCTTGCCGCCGTCCCAGCAGTAGTGCTGCCACGTGCCATGGCAATCCCACATGATGTGCATGCCGGGTTCGACGACGAAGTCCTCCAGGCCAGACGTCATGTATAGGGCGGGGTCGGCGCCTGGCGCGTTGGCGACCACGATTGCACTCGGGTCGCGCACGAAGCCGCCGAGCTGGGTGGCGGTGACGTTGTAGGTGTGCACCAGCTCCTGCCAGGTGGTGCCGCGCGTCCAGGTCGCAACGGTTGTCTCAATCGCTTGCTGGTTGAGCAGCGTCGCCGTGCGCAGCAGCTGCAGCTCGGCCTGCGTCTTGACCTGGCGCACGTACTTGAGAGCACCATACGCGTCCACCGCGTTTGCGCCGACCTGGTGGGCAAACCGCAGGTCGTCGAACCCAACGGCGCCACTCGAGAGACCGAGGTCCTGCAGTGCTCGACGGACGCCCTCCACGAGGTTCGGCGCGTACTTCTGCCGCGCCGCCTGGGCCCATGGCGTCGTGCGCTGGCTCTGCGGGATGAAGCGGTCCAGTGCTGCCTCACCAACGGGGATATCCAACGGAAGCAACAGCGTGGCATACGGGCGAACGTCGCTGATCCACGACGGCTGCGTGAGAAAATACGCGAGGTCGAACTCGGCGACCACGACAATTGGCTGGTCGGGTGCGTGGCGCGAGATGACCACAGCGGCGTAGCCGTTGGTCTCGTGCACGGACTGATTGGAGGGCGGCGCGAAGCTGCTCAGGTACAGCACGTTTGGGCGCAGGTAAGCAACGAGGCCGTCCATGCCGCGCTGCTCGAGGGTTTCGAACAGGCGTGGCAGATTGCAAAGTGGCGTCGGCAGGGCCGACCGTGTGAACAACGGTGTTTTCACCTGGGTCCCGTGTGGCGCGCCCAGGGTAGCAGGCATGCAAAATGCCATTTGGGGTGCCGAATTGGTGATCACTGAGCTTGAGCCGGCACATTCCGGCACGCGCGTGGTGGAAAGCGCCGAGCACGTCGTCATGTTTTATGACGACGATCGCTTTCTCCTGGACAGCCTGGTGGGCTTCGTTGCACCGGCCCTGCAGAATGGCCAACGGGCTGTCATCGTTGCAACACCCGAGCATCGTGCCGGCGCCGAAGCTCGCCTGTCTGCCCTTGGCATCGATGTCACAGAGGCGCTGGCAAGCGGCCGCTACATCGCTGCCGACGCCCGCCACACGCTGGCGCGTTTCATGGTCGACGGCGGGCCATGCCCCGAGCGCTTCGAGTCCGTTCTGGATCAAATTCTGGACGGCTGCACTCATGCGCAGCCCGCGCGCATCTTCGGAGAAATGGTCGCGCTGCTTGCCGACGATGGTTATCCGGACGCGGCGATGGAGCTCGAAGAGCTGTGGAACCAAGCTCAACAGACTCGACCGTTCGGGCTGCTCTGCGGATACCCGATGGCGACCTTCCGCGGTCACGCGCGGGAGAGCGTGCTCAAGGCCGCGTGCGCAGCGCACTCGTCGGTTGTCCCGTGCGAGAGCTACTCGGGCTTGAGCAGCCGCGAAGCGCAACTTCGGGAGATCGCCGCGCTGCAGCAGAAAGCCGCGTCACTGGAGTGTGCGCTCGCCGCCGAACGCGATGCGCGTGATGCCGCGGAGGCTGCGCTGCGCGCCCGCGACGAGTTTCTGTCGACCGCGTCGCACGAGCTGCGCACACCGATCACCGTCGTTGGCGTGCAAGCCCAAATGGTGCTGCGCCGCTGGGAGCGAACCGGTGAGCTCGAGACCGAGCGTGCGCTTCGCGCGCTGCGGAGCATCGAGTCGCAAACCGACAAGGTGGCGCAGTTGGTCGAGCAACTACTGGACGTCTCCCGCCTGGATTCGGGCAGGCTCGCGATCGAGTCGATGCCCGTCGACGTGGCCCAACTGGTCTGCCAGGTGGTGGAGCTGTGCCAGTCACTTTCGGAAAACCACCCGATTTCCGTGTTGGCTCCTGAGAAATTGGTGATCTCGGTCGATCCACTGCGTTTGGAACAGGTCCTGACAAACCTCCTCGACAACGCCATGAAGTACACGTGCGCGGGCACGGCGATTGACGTTGAGGTGCGCAGATTAGAAAGCAGTTGGGTCCAGGTCTCGGTCCGCGATCATGGGCCGGGTATCGCGCCTGACAAACGCGAGCACATCTTCGATCGATTCTTCCAGGCTCAGCCGGAGGGCGGACGTGGTCTGGGTCTTGGGCTGTACCTGTGCCGGACGATCGTTGAGCTGCACGGGGGTGAGCTCACGGCCGAGTTCCCGATGGACGGTGGAACGCGCTTCTGCATCCGCTTGCCCGGGTGAAGCTCGCGTACCTCATCGTTACTGGCACTACAACGGCTCCGCGCGCGCTCGAACTCGTTCCTGCCTTGCTTGCGCGCTTCCCACAGGTGTTCACACTGATGACTCCCAACGCAGAGCGCGTGATGGCTCCGCGAGACCTCGCGGTGATCCCTGGCAACCGCCTGGTGGAGTCCTACTTCGACGCCGCGATCCTGCCGCGGCCGCCCGATGGGCTGGTGCTGGTGGCGCCCTGCAGCTTCAACTCTCTGAACAAGCTGGCGCAAGGCATCGCCGACAACCTGGCGCTCTCGCTCACGGCTGAGGCCATCGGCCGCGGTACACCGGTGATCGTGGCGGTGTCGGTCAATCCGCCGCTGTTCGCGCACCCCCGCACGGCAGAGTCGATGGCCGCGTTGCGCAGCTGGGGCGTGAGTGTGCTGGAGCCCGAAGACACGGGCCAGGGCTTACGCCTGGCAGCCACCCGGGCGATCCTGGCCGAAGTCAGCCGCCGCGCCGCCCGATATAGCGAGAACTTATAGCCACCATAGTCCTGTTTATAACTCCTGGGGACCCGGTGAAGTGCGATACTGTCTGTCACACATTCAGTCGTTGCTCAACTAACCCAGCCCCACCCGGCAGCGTCGCTCGGGGCGAACCCGAAGCTCGGTTGAGAAAGCCTCCTCCGCTTTTGAAGATGGTGCTCGGCGCTGCCGAGGTGGACGCTTATCAAAGCCCCAGGAGGTGGCGCCGTACCGTGGCACGCGAAGACCTCGTCATTCGGATCGCCGGTGAAGCCGGTGAAGGTGTCCTCATCACCGGTCAGATGGTCACTCAGGCCACCGCGCGCGCCGGCTATTACGTCCTGACCGACTCGGTGCCACCTGCCGAAATCAAAGGCGGCTACAGCTTCTACCAGATACGCCTCGGTGAACAGCGGTTGCGCGCCCGCGGCGACCTGCTGGACGTGCTGCTCGCCTTCAACCAGGAAGCGTTCGACAACTCGATCGGGCAGCTGCGCGACGGCGGCATCCTGATCTATGACTCGGCTGAGCTGCACCCGCCCGACAACGATCGGTATCGCTCGTACGCGGTCCCGCTCACGGACATCGCGAAGAACCAGGTTGAGCTCACGCTGGCCAAGAACATGGTGGCTGTCGGCGTGGTCGGCGGTCTCTTTGGTCTCGATGTGGCTCACGTGCACCGTCTGTTGCGCGAATCGAAGCTCGCGAAAAAGGGCGAGGACATCCTCAATAAGAACCTGAAGGCCGTGGACCTCGGCTACGCCTTCGTTGCCGAACACGTCGCGGAACGAGGTTCGCTCGAGGTAAAGGCCTCGAAGCTGGAAGGCCGCATTGTCCTGTCGGGCAACCACGCTGTCGCGCTCGGCGCGCTCGTGGCGGGATGTCGCAGATACGCGGGCTATCCGATTACGCCTGCCACCGACATTATGGAGTTCCTCGCCGATGAGCTGCCCAAGCTCGGCGGCGCAGTGGTCCAGGCCGAAGATGAGATCGCGGCCATCGGCATGGTGCTTGGCGCCTCCTACGCCGGCCAGAAAGCAATGACGGCCACGTCCGGTCCGGGCATC
>JAFAZN010000298.1 GCA_019239775.1 Chloroflexota bacterium | reverse complement strand
AAATTTTTCTCAGAGGTGCGATGTGGAAGAACGATCACCTCCTCTCATCGAATTTAATCAACAACCAGACGTGAGAACGGCATTGGTTGTTGCAACGTTTCGCCGGCATATGTTGACTTCAGGCGGACTCCTCGATGCGTCGGAGTGGAGCCACACGTTGCCGCAGCGCGCGCGGCGCTACCAATCGCGGGCGGCGCACGAAGCTGAGCACCAACTGCTCGAGGTCATCGAAAACCGTGTACATCGCCGGAACGAACACCAACGTCAAAAGTGTCGATGTAAGTAGTCCACCAATCAGCACGAGCGCCACGCTCTGGAGTAGCTCCGAGCCTTCCTCGAGTCCTGTCGCGATCGGCAGCAGCGCTGCCATGACCGAGAGCGTGGTCATCACGATCGGCCGCAAGCGGCTCGGTCCAGCTGCGAGTAGTGCCGCGTAACGGTCGTATCCGGCGAGTCTCAAGTTGTGCGTACGATCCACCAGCAAAATCGCATTCTTGCCGACCAAGCCTAGCAGGACAGCCACACCAAGCATGGAAAATAACGTAAACGCGCTGTGGCCGATCGCCATTGCGCCGAGCGCACCAACCATCGCCAATGGCAGCGACATCAGTACCGCCAGCGGCAGCGTGAGCGAACGGAACAACATCATCATCAGCATATACATGAGCAGTACCGCCATGCCCATTGCGCGTGCGAGGTCGCCAAAAGCGCTGCCGCCTTGCTGTCCCTGGCCTGCGTAGGTGACCGTGTAACCGGCAGGCATGGGTTCGCCGGCAACCGCGGCTTGGACCTGGTTCTGCAGATCGCCCACCAGATGACCTTCACCAGCATTTACCCCAATCGTTACACTGCGCAATCGATTGACGTGCTTGATCGCCGTCGGAATGCGCACCTGTTCGAAGGTGGTGAACTGGCCAAGCTCCACATCGCCCCGCGCACCAGTGACCGGAAGTCGCTGAATGTCGGTTTGACTGGAGTTTTTCGGATCGACCGTCAGAATGCGAATCGGGATCGACGGCCGACCGGTCTGGCGGAACTGATTGGCATTCGAGGTGAATCCATCCAGTGCTGAACGGACCGCCGTACCCGCATCGCGCGGATTGATACCGAGATCGGCCGCACGCGTCCAGTCGATGCGCGCACGCAGCTGGGTCTGCACGTTGTCATTACTGTTGTCCAGGCCAACCGCACCGGGTACCGCCGCAACGCGCTGCTGGATCTCGCTTGCAAGCTTGTCGACCACTTGCGGATCACTACCCTGCACCTGCACCTGGATCGGCGCTCCGCCGTAACCACCGAAGCCGAAGGCGTTGGGCATGCCGACCTGGACTTTCGCGCCCGGATAACGCCGGTCAAAGCGCTGACGGACGTCTTCGGCGATATCGGCGGAAGACCGACTGCGGTCTCCGCGCGGCACAAGCAACGCCGTGATCTGGGCTTGATTGGCGCCGCCAATCTCGGTCGGCTGGCCGCCGACACTGCTCTCGCCAACAACGCTGAAGAGACTTCGCACCTCGGGGAAAGCCCGCAGCTCGCCTTCGATCTTCTGAGCTGTCGCGTTGGTGGCATCCAACGTGGTGGAGGCGGGCATGGTCAGTGTGATGTCCAGCTCGCTCTGGTCACCATTCGGGAAGAAGTCAAGTCCGATCAGGCCGAACACCAGTAGACCGATGCCCGCAGCGAAACTCGCCAGACCCATCGCAATGACCCGCCAACGTCTCGGAAGGGACCACTTCAGGAGACGTTCGTAGCCGTGCTCCAAGCGTCCAAAGCCGGCGTCCCAGAATCGGCCGAAGCGCGCCAATGGTCCGGTGCCAGTTGATTCTTCCGTATGCCGTAAGAAAAAGCGCGCTAGCATCGGCGTGAGCGCGAACGAAACCAGCAGTGACGACAACGTGGCGGCGGTAATGACGACCGCGAATGGCTGAAGAAATTGTGCTGGCAAACCGGTGGTCATCACCGCCATGGGGACGTACACGACGACGTCGACCAGCGTGATGGTAACCGCGGCAAGTCCAATCTCACTGCGTCCATCAACGGCCGCGTCGTACGAGCTCTTGCCGAGTCCGAGATGGCGGGCAATATTCTCCAATACCACAATGGAATCGTCCACGAGGATGCCAACGCTGACGACCAATGCCACCATCGTGAGCAAATTGAGGTTGTAATGGAGTACTGACATCAACGTCAGCGTTGACAGCAGCGAAACCGGAATCGACACAAGCACAATCAACGTGCTGCGCCACGTGTGCAGAAATATCAGGAGAATCAGACCGGTGGCAAAGATGGCTTCCAATAGCGCGTTGCGCACGGTCGCAAAGGATTTTGACGTGTACGTCGAGGCGTCCACAACCAGGTCAAGATGGGTGCCGGGTGGCAGCTGCTGATTGAGCTCGGACATCTTCTGCTTGACCGCGTCGACGACGGAAATACTGTTTGCATCCGCCAGTTTGACGACCACCAGCGAAATGCCCTCGCGCCCGTCAACGCGGACGATCGTTGAACGCGTCTTATACGTATCTTGCAGCGAAGCAACATCGCGAAGATAGACCGGACCATTCGCGGTCTGCTCGATGACAAGGTCATTGAGAGCATCGATCTTCGGCGCCAGCGAGTCGACGTATACACTGAGGTCAGTCGTGCCTTGCGCGATCGTGCCAGCCGGCACTTCGAGCTGTTGATTTTGTAGCGCGCCGGCTACGGTGTTGATCGATAGACCGCGCGCTCGGAGCGCGTCCTGGTCGACAGTGACATGGACCTCGTGCTTGATCCCAGATCGAATCGCGGTCGTCCCAACACCTGGCAGTGAGTTGAATTCCTGTTGGAGGGAGTTCTCAGCGAGGTCCTCCAGTCGGGTGAGGTCAGGTCCCGAGAGCACGACCGTCGCAACGCCCTGTGCGTTGAAATCCACCTTGGTGACGGTGGGCGTGTCGGCATCGGCGGGGAGATTGGCGCGGACGCCATTGACCACCCGCTGGACATCCACCGCTACCAGATCCGCGTTGGCGGCGCTGGTGAATTGCACGCTGACAATCGACACGCCAAACGCCGAAGTGGATGTCAGGCCGTTGGTATCGATGTTGGGCAGCGTCGCGATAGCGTCTTCGATCGGTCGCGTGACATTAGCTTCAATCGTGGCCGGATCGGCGCCTGGGTAGGTCGTCGTTACGACAGCCTGTGGAATGTTGACGTTCGGGGCGATCGCGATGCCGAGACTCGTAAACGCGAATAATCCAAACAAACACAGCGCAACCGCGACGCCGGTGACAACCAGCGGATTGCGAATCGAAAACCGCGTGATGTTCATGCCGACGTCTCAATGTGAAGTTGGAGCTCCGAGTCGAACTGCGCCGCCAACATCTCGAGCGTGACAAGGCAGCGGCCGCAGATGAGTCGGTGTTCGGCCGCATCACTGAGGCGGTGCACGCTCCCCGCCATCGACTCTGGGCCCGACCAGCACAGGGCGCAGGTCCCGTGCTCGGCACCCGTCAAGAAGCGCTCGACGACGATGGTCGAGTCCTCCGGCTGGGCTGGGGCAGCGGCCGAGCGCACCGCGCGATCGCGCGCGGGCGCCGCTGTCGGCATCAAGAGGCTGAGATGCGGCGCAACGGGGGTGATCACGCTAAGGTGGCTCGGGGTCACCGTCGAAGTCGAAGTGTGGGCGAGTTGAAGCGCAGGGCTGAACGTAGACACGCGTCGATGTACCCTTCCTGAAAGATGCGTTGAGGACGGGGGGTGTGGTGCCGTGTTAGACGCCGGTGGGTCGGGGTCTGGGATTGTGGGCCGAGGACTTGCCAAGGCCTGTAAAGTTAGTGATTATTCACTCACACAGTAGTGAGCACTCACTCACATGTCAAGGAATAACCTCTCGACTCGCGACCAAATCCTGGACGCAGCGGCATCGCTGATCCGCAATATCGGCCTCGGCCACACCACGACCAAGGAGATCGCTTCGGCCGCGGGGCTCTCTGAGGCGGCGCTGTACCGCCACTTCGTCGACAAAGCCGAGCTGTTTCTGTGCGTGGTCGGCGAACGCCTCCCGCAGTTGGTGGCCGCGTTAAAAGATCTGCCTTCGCGCGCCGGGCAACGCACGGTACGGTCGAACCTGGAGGACCTTGCGCGCGTGGCGCTGCCGTTTTATGACCAGACGTTGCCGATGGCGACGTCGCTGTTCGCCGAGCCTGAGCTGCTCGCACGCCACCAGGAGCACATGCGCCAGAAGAACGTCGGGCCGCATCGCTCGGTCGAGCAGCTGGCAGCGTACGTGCGCGCCGAGCAGCGCCTTGGCCGTGTCAATGCGCGGTGTGATCCTGAAGCGGTGGCCGCACTGCTGATTGGCTCGTGCATCGGGCGCGCGCTGATGCGCCGCTTTCTCGGTGAGCAGGATTCGCCCGGCGCCGACGACCGCTTCATCAAGAGCGTGGTGCGCACGCTCGTCGAGGGACTAGCGCCGCCGACGCACGACTAGACGTTTTCGGTCGATCGCGGCTCCGGGTGAGTGCGGGCTGGTCCGGGCGTCGCTACTGGTCCATCACGGAGCCGTCGTCATAGAGTCGCGTTCCGAGCCAGCGCAGTCGATATGGATGTTTGTCCGCCGCATCCGGCATTAGCTCCACTCCGATACCTGGTGCATCCGGCACAAGCAGCGAGCCTTTGCCGTCGTAAGTCAGTGCAGTTCGCACAATTTCGCTCTTCGGCGGTTTGTCTTCACCAATTGGATATTCCTGAATCGCGAAGTTCGGGATGCACGCCGCCAACTGCACGCATGCGGCGGTACTAACGGGTCCCAGCGGATTGTGGGGGACCACACCGACGTAATTCGCCTCAGCCAGGGCGGCGACCTTCTTGCCGCCAGTGATGCCGCCGCACATGCAAACATCCGGCCGGACGTACTGAACCGCTCCACGTCGGAGCAACATCTCGAATTCAAAGATCGTGTGGAGTCGCTCGCCGGTGGCGATGGGAATATGGATGTTTTCGGCAACAAGACCCATCGCGTCGAAGTTGTCTGGCAGGATCGGGTCTTCGTAGAACATCGGGCGGTAGGGCTCGATGCCGCGCGCGAGCACGATGGCTTCCGCCGGCGTCAACCGACGGTGGATCTCGATGCAGAGGTCGACGTCGTCGCCGACCGCTTCGCGGAACTGACGGACCGCGTCGATTGCCTGGCCCATCTTGGCGGCGTGGGTCTTGAAGTAGGGTTGCTCGCGCGGCTCGTCGCCGAACGGGGACAGGTGGCCGACCGCCGTGAAGCCGCGCGTCTTTGCCGCGCGACAGCCTTCCACCAACTCCTCGATCGTCTCGGCCAGGACGTGGTAATAAACCCGGGCTTTGTCGCGCGTTTTGCCACCAAGCAGCGCATACACCGGCACGCCGAAATGCTTGCCGGCGATGTCCCAGAGTGCGATGTCGATCGCGCTGAGCGCGCCCATGATTGCCGCGCCGCGAAAATGGGTCGATCGGTAGAGGTACTGCCAGTGGTGCTCGATGCGCAGCGGGTCCTGGCCGACCAGGTAGTGGGCAAATTTGCTGACGACCTGCTCGGCGGCCTCGAGGAAGCCCCAGGTGCCGACCTCGCCGAGGCCGACGATGCCCTCGTCAGTGTGGACCTGGACGAAGAGGTAACGATCGACGGGGATGCACTGGACATGGGTGATGCGCATAGCGCTTACCAGGGTACGGAAGCCAGTTGTCTGGCAATTGGCCCGTCACGCCAACCATTGGCCCGTCACGCCGGCGAAGTGGACCGTCACGTGAAACAATTGGCCCGTCATTGGACCGTCACGTGAAACATTGGCCCGTCACGCCGGCGGAATTGGCTCTTCAGTCCGGTGGTCAACACTTCGCGGAGGGTTCAAACCCCGCAGGTTCAATCCACGCAAGTACCATCATCGCAAGGCGGTCGGCTAGCGCTGCCTGTGCCGCGGCAGCCAGACACGCCTGCCGCAGGTGCGTACCCGGCAGCAGTGATTAGGCGCGGACGGCGTGCTCCGCCTGCTCCTGGCCGCGGTCGGCTCGAGGCGTAGCGCGCCGTGCGGCTCAGGCTGAGGCAGCCGCGCTCGCGCGCGCATAGCGACGTTCAGACTGACCCAGCAGCATCACCGTAAACAGAGCCACCAGG
>JAFAZN010000268.1 GCA_019239775.1 Chloroflexota bacterium | reverse complement strand
ATGGCCGAGCCGCAGCATCGCACGCTCGAATGCCGCCAGCGCTGCGATGTGCGCCACATCATATGCAAGCTCGTTTGCCAGGTCCAGAAAGGGCAACGCCTCGCGCAAGAAGAACGACGACGGACGCCCATGACGGCGGATGTATTCGGCCATCAGCAGAGCGCGCCACTCCGCGTTCAACGCGCCAAGGGTGAGCGGAGCTGCCTGTTGTATGCGGAATTCTCGCCACCAGCGCTGCACATCGCATGTCAGCTTGAATCCAGCGGAGCTCGAAATCGTCGCTAGCCAGGTGCTCTCTCGTGCTGTTAGGGAAGGGCCTCCGGCGGATCGAAGCTGCGCGGTGTCATCGGAGGCGCGTGCAGTTACGAACTCCGCCAGGGCAGTCTGCCACGTGAGCAAGCTCATTGGTGGCTCCAGGTCGCGCGCAGTCGCTCCAATTGCCCGCAGATTGCGTCCAGTCCTACGAGCGGCACGGCTGGACCGAGTACTTCAAACACAACGCCTGCGAGGTTCGGCGCCCGTGGCAGGAGCCACTCCAACGCGGACCAGACGGGCTCCGGCACCGTATTGCAGTGTCCGTCGAGAATGAAGTCGTCGACGTACTTACCACCCGCGAGGTGCACTTCGACGACGCGGTCCAGCCGCAACCGAGAGAGGGCATCGATGAGATCGAAGCTGTGGTTGACACTGTTGCAGTACAGATTGAAGAGATCCAACAACAATCCACACGAGCTCGTCTCCACAAGTTGGTTGAGAAACACTATCTCGTCCCAACCTGGGTCCGCGGGCAGATTCGGAACGTAGTAGACGGCGTTTTCCAGAAGGAAGGGTGCGCCATAGCGCTCGACGAGCTGGTTTGCGCGTGAGGCGACCAGGTCCACGGCTTCCTGTGTGAATGGCAGCGGCAGGGGCACGCCCGCATTGAACGGTTGGCCATCTTTGTCGGCGGTCAGCAGGTACCCCAGGTGCTCGCTGTGCCAGCTGAACGTCCGCACCGAACGAAACTCATCCAGCATCGAGACGTACGACTCGTTCCAGCCCGATGCGGAACCGATCGACAACTCCAGGCCATGCACGGTGATCGGGAGGCCATCCAAGGCGTGCAACGCCGCGTCCAGGAGCGCGGGCTGAAGTCGCAGGCTCGGGCCATCGCTGGTTTCAACTTCACGACACAGCGTGTCGGGGCTCACCTCAGCAAAATCGACGAGATCGCGCACGCGCTCGTTGACCTGTGTGGCGGTCGGAAAATAGGGGAAGCCAATGCCGAGCCTGGCTGGCGGCACAAACATGTTTTATCTATCCAGTCTCCACTCCACTGGTGGTTCGCTCGGGGACCGACCGGAGAGTCTGCCGGGCCCCGAACTGTTTGCCAATCAGGCCAGGACGGGTTCCCGGACCGCCGGTGCGGTGAGCTCGTCGAGCATGACCATCCGGCCGCAATGCGTGCATGCGACGATGGTGTATGCAACCTTGAGCGTTCCGAGGACGTCTTCGAGCGACGCGACTTTGTCCGACTCGTCAATACACACGGGCATCTCGATAACTGAAGTCATAGGTATTCTCCTTCTACGTGAATGGTTGATTGGGTTGCGCGAGCTAACGCTCTCCCCGCGAGCTCACAATGAAGCGAAACGTGGCTCACACCGAAATTCGCGCATGTGGCGCAAACCACGAAATTCTCGATCTTTTGGTTGGTTTTTCAGGCCACGCGGCCGCCGCGGCAGCCGACGTTCAGGGCGCCCGGCCTAGGCTCGGGGCATGTCGCTGTTTGGATGCTTCGGCCGCCGCACTCTTGTGCCAGCGGGCCTCGCGTTGGTGATCTTGTCGTCGTCCATTCCATCCGCATTTGCGGACAACCCGCTCTCAACCACGCCAGTCGATGTGTCGGGACCACTCCAGGTGGTTCTGTCGTTTCCCGACAAAAACGCCAACCCGCAGCAAGTCGACCTCAACTCGGCGCCACAGTCGGTGGTTGGCGCGCTGCCGTCAAACCTCCAGCAGTTGAAAAGCTCGGGGCTTCTCGGCCAGCCGCTCGGCTCGGCCTTCGGGTATCTCTGGAATGTCACCTCACAGGACGATTGCGGGGCGCTCTTCACACAAATCACAAACGACATCAACTCGGCCGACAATGCGGCGTATGGGTTCAGCGCATGTTCGTTCGGTCCGTACGCCTCTCTGACGGCTGATGAGCAGACCCAGTGGCAGGAACCCGTTCCGGGCTGCGGTGCGTGCGAATGGCAGACGGTGAACGGCCACCGCGTGTTTCTGGATTACTGGATTCCAGGCAACTCGATGGTCTTTTCGGTAACGACGCCGTCGACCTGCAAACAGAGCACCTTCATTTGCGACCAGGATCCAGAATTCACGCTCGAGTTCGACATCCACATCCGGGTAACATTAACGAGCAACGATCCGAATGGTCTGGTGTGCCCACTCGCCGTCGACACGCGGCAGGACATCCAGGTCGACGATGTGGTGGGCGGGGATCAGCGCGGTGCCATTGTCAGCGCGTTCGAGAACTTCGCCAACAGCTGGGCGATTGATCACATTACTGGCGAAGAAGCCATCGTCTCGAAATCGGAAATGCTCTCGCTGGGAGAACAGCTCTCCGGGATAGCGTTCGCTTCGATTGGCAACGGCCACCTGAGGGACGAAATCACCGCGCACCTCAACCTGGCGCTCGGCCCGGCCAACCTTGGGCGCGTTGCGGCATTGAACGGACTTGGCGACCTCGCGCAAGGCTGCGCAGACGTTCGGCAACTGGGCTTCACCCAGTTTGGCATTGCTGCCTCCGACCAGAACGGCCTGGAGTTTATCCTGACCCACCCGACCGATACAGTGGCCGGAGTAACGGACCAGTCCACGCCACAGAACGTCGGGGGCGACGTCAACGGAATTCCGACTTTTGCTCATCCGCAAATCAGTGTCCAACCCAATCAAGTGGATGCCGGCGGACAATTCAACGTCGATGGTGGCAACTTCACCTTCTTCGATCCGGCTCACGTGCGCATCGGCTGGACCGATCCGTCGGCTACGGGGCTCGATCTCGCGGAATCGGATATCGATTACGGTCCCGTGGGCGGAGACATCACGCACGCGGTTAAGACCCGCACACCCGGTGACGGTCAGGCGTTCTTTGACGCCAGCAATCTCACCCCTGGCACCACGTATCAGTTCCGCGTGCGCGACTGCGACGTGCTCAGTTGCACCGACTGGAGTGGCTGGCTAAACGCGGCGACGCAACTCTCGGGTAACGACCAGGTGAACCTGTACCTTGACTCGATCTCGCAGGCGAACCAGATCGGCACTGCCACCGTCGGACCCGATGGAACATTCTCCGCGCTCACGCAGCTTCCGGGCGGCACCACAACCGGTCAACACAGTTTGATTGCGCTGCAGCCTGAATCGGCACAGCCGCAGCCGGCGCCACGGCGCGCTCCGCCGCCGAAAGGCGCGATCGCGCTGCCAACGGCCAATACGGGAGAGATTGCTCGCCTTCAGCCCGTGCGGAACACCGCCGTCGCGGACAACGCCAATGCGGCACTGTTGGACCAAACCGCCGGCTCACCGACGACGGGTAGGAACCTGAACGTCGATCCGAACATCGGGGCCCAGAACGTGCACGTCGCGCCAGATGTCGTTGGCCGCACCCTGGATATCAATCCCAGTCCTGCGCTTCTTGCGGCCAATCCAACTGGACCTCAAGCTACCACCAGCCTGACGGTGGTGGGTGGTAGCCAGGCTAGCCAGGCGTCTCTGGCGGCGGTAGATCCCAGCACCAACCAGGTCCTCGGCTCAGTAGTGGAGGCCACACCGTTCGTCCTGCAGGGCGTCAATTTCCAGCCTGGTTCGGCGAGGATCTTCCTCGACAGTACCAGCGGGACGGACCTCGGCGCGGCCAACATCGCCGCGAACGGCACCTTCGCACAACAGATCGCGCTGCCCCGCGGAACCGGAAATCAGACGCACACCGTGCTGGTGGTCGAGTTCCTGAACGGCAAAACCGTTCAGACGAGCCTCACGCTTTCGGTGCTGGGAATTCCGCGCTGAGATTCGCGCGACACAGGCTGCAGCAGCTCGGCCACGTGGCATGGCCGAGCCGCGGCTTTGCGCGCAGCAGCGCCCGCAATAGGCCATCGTATAGGATTGCCAACGGAGCATGAAGCGCACTTCGCTCAAGGAGGTCGTCCACAAGTGTTGACGTACTTCGATGCGCCGAGCAATTGGGGGCGTTGGGGCACCGACGACGAGCTCGGCACACTGAACCTCCCGGAGGACCTGGAGGCGGCGGAAGCGCGACAAGGCGTGCGACCACTGTGCAGCGCGCCGAGCTGGTGGGAGTTTCTCTTTGTGATTGCGCCGTGGCGGTGGCGCAATGCGACGGCCTCACCCGCCACGCCACTGGCAATCCTCTAAAGCCATGCTGGTGTACTCCGCGCAGCGGTTGCTTCAAGCGATTCCGGTCCTCTTTCTGGCCAGCATCGCGATCTTCCTGCTGTTGCGGTTGATCCCAGGCGACCTAGCGGTCGTCCTGGCCGGCACGAAAGGGTCGGCCGAAGTCATCGCCGCACTGCGCAAGGATCTCGGTCTGGATCAACCCCTGCCGGTACAGTACGCGGTGTGGCTGAGCCACGTCCTGCGCGGCGACCTGGGGACCTCAGGCCTGAGCGGACAACCCATCGCGGTATTGTTGTTCCGCGTGTTGCCGTCCACGCTCGAACTGGCCGCCGCCGCCATGCTGCTGATCATCGTCCTCGGCATGACCTCTGGCATGCTCGCGGCGACCCATCCCCACACCAAAGTCGACTGGCTCATCTCGGGATTCAACAGCATCGTCATTGCGATCCCGAACTTCTGGTTCGGCATTCTGGCAATCACGTTGTTCTCGGTCACCTTGCAGTGGCTGCCACCGGGTGGCCAGGCAGACTTTGGACGCGATCCGTGGCAGGCCATCAAGAGCCTGATCTTGCCGGCATTGACGTTGGCGCTGCCCGGCGCCGGTGGACTCTCCAGGTTCGTCAAGGGCGCCATGCTGGATGTGCTGAACAGCGAATACGTGCGCACGGCGCGAGCCAAAGGACTTGCCGCCCGACGCGTCGTGATCGGCCACGCCCTGCGCAATGCGTTGATCCCCATTATTACCGTGCTCGGACTGCAATTCGGATTTCTGATCGGCGGTGTCGTCATTGTCGAATACACCTTCGGTTGGCCGGGGGTTGGGCGGTTGATCCTGGCGGCGATCAATAATCGGGATTACGCGATCGTCCAGGCGAGTCTGCTGTTTCTTGTGGTTGTCTATTTGCTCGTGAACCTGGTGGTGGACCTGCTGTGTGGCGTCGCCGATCCTCGAGTTCGACTACGGGCGAGCAACCGCTGATGGCGCTGAGTTCCGAAAGCCGTTCACTCGGCATGGCGGAGTCCCGCGCAGACATGCGGGCTAGCTGGCCGCGGGTGGAAAGTCCGCTGCAGCGTGCAGCGGCGCACGTCATGCGGAATCCGATGGGAATATTCGGCGCAACCGTGCTTGGAGTGCTCGGCATCGTCGCGCTCGCCGCACCGCTGGTGGCACCGTACGATCCACTCGCGCAGCACGCCTCCAGTGAGCTCCTGCCCCCGAATGCCGCGTTCTGGTTAGGCACCGATCAGTTTGGCCGCGACGAGCTGAGCCGGGTTATCTTCGGCGCACGCGTCTCCTTCATTGTTGCGATCGCCGCCACCGGGCTAGGATCAGTAGTTGGCGTCCTGGCGGGATTGCTCGCAGGCTACTCCGGCGGCTTCGTCGATGCGGTGGTGATGCGCGTGTGCGACGTCATGTTCGCTTTTCCGGCGATTCTGCTCGGAATCGGACTGATCACGGTGCTGGGTCCAGCACTCTCGAGCACCGCGCTAGCGCTCGCGATCTCGCAGGCGCCGTACTACGCCCGCGTGATGCGCGGCTCTGTTCTCACCGTACGCGACCGTGAGTTCGTACTCGCGGCGCACAGCTTTGGCGCGGGCGGCGTCTGGATCGCCCTGCGACATATCCTCCCGAACTGCGCAACCGCGCTCCTGGTCCAGCTCAGCTTATCGCTTGGGTTCAGCGTTCTCGCCGAGGCGGGGCTGTCGTTCATCGGACTCGGAGTTCAACCACCAGCGGCTTCGTGGGGCAACATGCTCAGCGAGAGCCAGCGCTTCGTGGATACCGCACCGTGGCTGGCGCTGTGGCCAGGACTCGCGATTGCCCTGCTGGTGCTGGGGCTGAATTTCCTCTCAGACGCAATTCGGGACGGACTGGATCCTAGCCAGGCTGTCTAAGGCTGAGGGTGTAGCATATATGATCGGGTATATAGGGCAACTTCCGGAGGGAGGAACAGCAGTGGTGGACCCCAGACATATCGGTCGTCGTGAGGCCCTGCGGCTCATCGGATTCGGCGCGGGACTCACATTGTTGAGCGCGTGCACCTCAGCGGCGCCAAGCGCGGCCACATCGGCTGCCCCGCCCACGGCCGCGCCGAAGCCGGCGGCCACCACGGCTCCCGCGGCCACGAGCGCGCCGGCAGCTACGAGTGCGCCCGCGGCGACGAGCGCCCCGGCGCCAACCGCGGTCGCTGCTTCAAAGCCAACGGCGGCGCCGACTGCCGCCGCGGCTGCAAATGTAAAGACGGGCGGCACCTTGCGGATC
Organism: Chloroflexota bacterium; assembly: GCA_019239775.1. Classification (GTDB taxonomy): domain Bacteria; phylum Chloroflexota; class UBA6077; order UBA6077; family CF-72; genus CF-72. The sequence continues at coordinate 1,100 of JAFAZN010000268.1, read as the reverse complement.
GGCCTGCTGGCCGACATCTCCAGCCTTGACGGCCACCTCATCCAGGGCCCCGACAACAACAGCACCTGGAATGCCCTGGACCGACTCACGCATTACGACGACACGCTCCAGCCGCAGCCAATGCTGGCCGAAAGCTGGGACGTCTCAGACAAGCTGGACAAAATCAGCTTCAAGCTGCGCCAGGGCGTGCAGTGGCATTCGGGTCGCGAATTCACCAGCGACGACGTCAAGTGGAATTTTGCGAGGATCAAAGACACCAAGCTCGCCGCCGGAATCTGGAGCAATTACGCCAACTGGTTTACGGTCGATACTCCGGACAAGTACACGGTCGTTCTCACCTCCGACAAGCCGCGCCCGAGCATGTTCGATATGTTCGAATACTTCAACATGATCGACCAGCAAACGATGGAAGGTCCGAATGCCAAGACCAGTCTGGTTGGCACGGGACCGTTCAAATTCGTTGAATGGGTCCAGAACGATCACATCACGCTGACCAAGAATCCGAACTACTGGCAGAGCGGCCGGCCGTATCTCGATGGCATCCAGGTCACAATTGCAAGCGATCCATCGGCGGCGGTGAAGGACCTCGAGGGTGGCGGACTGGATTTTCTCATCGGGCCACCGCTTCAGGATTTCACCAGGCTAAAATCCAACTCCAAGTACCAGGCGGTGGTGCACCCCTTCCCGGGCACGTTCTACTTGATTCAGCTCAACGTGACGCAAGCGCCGTTCGACAACAAGCTCATGCGCCAGGCGATGAACTACGCGCTCGATCGCAAGCGTATTGCCGACAGCGTGCTGCAAGGCACCGTGATGCCCAAGGCCCTGCCATGGCCACCCTCCTCGCCAGCGTACGACGCCAATAAGGCCAACAGCTATCAGTTCGACCTCGACAAAGCAAAGTCACTGCTCACGCAAGCTGGCGTCACCACGCCGATCGACCTGGACATGCTGCCCTTCCCAGGCATCCCGGAGCTGATCGACCTCTCCACTATCTATCAGTCAGACCTCGCAAAAATCGGCATCAATATCAACCTGCTGAAGGTGGATGTGGCGACGTGGCTGGACCAGGCGAACAATCGCAAGTACAAGGGCTTCAA
>JAFAZN010000035.1 GCA_019239775.1 Chloroflexota bacterium | reverse complement strand
TGCACGCCCTGGCCGTGCATCTCTGTGGGCGCATCACGTCCGTGGGTCGCAGCACCTCCGGCGGGTGACATCACGTCCGTGGGGTTGGAGTCCGTGCGTTGCACGTCCGTAGATGGACATCACTCCGTGGGTTGAACATGCGTAGGTGGCGTCACTCCGCGAGTTCACGCCCTGGCGATGCACGTCGATCGGTAACACTCCGTGGGTAGACATCACGTCCCGTGGCCCGCGGCAACCACGCCCGTGGGCGGAACCACCTCCGTGGGCGGGCACTACCTCCGTGAGCGCGCACCACCTCCGCGGAACGCGCTGTACCACGTTGCGCGCGCTACCACATCGTCGCCTTTGCGCGTTCGGGCCATGCCTTGTCGTACTCCGCGCCACCGCAGCGGCCCTCCGTCAGTGCCGCCAGAATCTGGCCGCTGGTTGGCATCTGCCTGGAATCCACGAATTTCTCAGGATTCCACAGGTCCGATCGCACCAGCGCTCGCGCACACTGGAAATACACCGTCTCTACGTCAACCACCACCACGCTGCGCGGCAGTTTGCCTTCCATCACAAACGACTCGAGCAGCGACGGCTCGATGCTCAAGTACGCCCGTCCATTCACACGCAGCGTCATGCTGTAACCTGGAATGAGAAACAACAGCGCAACGCGCCCATCGCGCACGATATTTTTCAGCGAATCGGCGCGATTGTTGCCACGTCTGTCCGGCAGGAGCAGTGTGCGCTCATCCTGAATCCGCACAAAGCCCGGCGCCTCACCGCGCGGCGAGCAATCCACTCCCTCCGGCCCCACCGTCGCCAGCAGCGCGAACGGGGATGCCTCGATCATGGCGCGGTAGTGCGGCGTAATCGACGGCACTTCCTTCACCAGCGACGGCTCCGCCGGCTGGCCGTACAAGGCTTCGAGTTGATCGACAGTGGTAATGCGCGACATGGGTGTTTTGATCCTCCGGTATGGTGAGGTTGTCATCCTCCACGGAGCGCCCGTCCGTAGGCGCAGGCGAAGGACTTCAGACAAACTAGGAACCGTGATGGCGCACAGTAGCACGAACGCGCCCACGGTTTCCGCGACTTCGTGGTGCGAATCCCGGAGTAGCAGATCACCAGATCACTCGTCTGCGATAACCGGATTGCGCGGTGGGTGGCCCTGCAGCACGCGCACCACCTCTTGCGCCTGTTTGGTGCGATTATCACGATTGCCTTCCACCGACAGTCCCGCCACATGCGGCGAGCCGATGAAGTTGTCGCACTCCAGCAGCGGGTGGTCCAGGTTTACAGGCTCGTGCTCCCAGACATCGCAGGCGGCGCCCTGGATCGTTCGCTGCTGGAGCGCTTCCGCCAGCGCGAGCTGATCCACCACCGCGCCGCGCGACGTATTGACCAGCACGGCTGTCGGCTTCATCAGCGCCAGTTGTTGCGCACTGATGAGGTGGTGCGTTTTTGACGTTAGCGGAACGTGGAGCGTGACGTTGTCGGCGCGCCGAAGTAGTTCCTCCAGTTCGACTGGCTGCGCACCTACCCGTGCAAAGTCATCTGGCCGAATAAGTGGGTCGCATGCGAGGAGCGTCCCGAACAGCGCACGCGCGCGCCTTGCGAACTCCGAGCCGATGCGGCCAAGGCCGATAACGCCCACCGTCTGATTGCTCAATCGCCACATCGGCAGGCTCTTCGGCCACCCGCGCCAGGTCCCATTACGCAGCTGGCAGTCGAAGTACACCACCCGCCGACGCAGCGCCAACATCAGCGAGAGCGCGTGCACGGCGACATCTTCACTGCCGTAATCCGGCACGTTGCACGCCGGGATGCCACGCTCGGCGAATGCCCCGAGGTCAAAGTTCTCGTAGCCGACGCCAGCTCGTACGGCGACCTTCAGCTTCGGCGCGGCATCGAGCGCGCGCCGCGGCACCGGCACGCGGAAGCACACCAGCGCATCGGCATCAGCCAGGTGATGCTCGTAGGCGTCCCAGTCAATGGCGTTGTGGTCGAGTCGCGCATCGACGATCTCGACGCCAATTTCATCGTAGATGGGTCGTTCGATATCGAAATCAACCGAATAGTCGCCGCGATCGGTGTACAGAACGCGGTAACGGCTCATCCGCGCGCCTTGAAGCCCGTCGGTCGAATCGTGAACACCACGCGCACGTCGCGGTCCTTGACCTCAGTCGTTCGGCCGCGATACCGCTGCTGCAGCGTGTTGTAGAAGGCGCCGGTCGGATCAGGCGCGATTTGTTCGACTTCACCCCGCAGTTGGAGGTAACGGTAGCCGTCGTTCGGATCCACGATTGAAAGGGCAACTTTTGGATTTGCTTGCAGGTAGCGGTAGTTGTGGCGCTGGTTCGTATGTGTGAGTTTGAGCACGCCCGCGTCACTGTCCCACAAGAACCACATCGGGTTGACTCGCGGCGAGCCATCGCGAGCAACGGTGGCAAAGTGAGCAAAGAGCGGGCGCTCGAGCAGATCAAGGTGCGACTCGGGCGGCCTGGCGGCAGCATTCTGGCGAGTATCCATCGGCGCAAGCATCGTAGCTCGCAGGCGCCGTGGCACGTGGCGCTTCAGGCGCATCACGCGACGCTGGCTGCCCGCCGGGTGACGCTGCGCATCGCGCGTGTGACGCAGGCCAACGCCCTTGTGACGCGGCCATCGCGCGTGTGACGCAGGCTAGCGCCCCGGCCGCGCGGGTGGAGGTGGGCCTGCTCGCGCGCGCGAAAAACTTGCCGAGCCCGGGCGGGACCATGCGCCGCCCGGGCTCGGGCTATGCGCCGCTATGGCTTGGGCATACCCAACAGCCTGCCGTATGCGGGACGTCCGCTGTAATTACTGTGGACGATGCTGAAGCCCCACTTTTCGTCGTCCTGCGGCACGGACATCTGGAAGTTCAAGTTCCACTGGAACATGGCTCCCACGTACGGCGTGTTGCGCGCCATTTGATACGCCTGCTGCAGGAACTGGCCTTGCTGCTCCTCGGTGACGTACTTGCAGTACTCGTAGCCTGGAGGCGGCGTGGGATTCGAGCAATACCCGAATTCCGTAAACCAGATCTGTTTGTTGGCGTCGCCGTTCTGGACCATGATGTCGCGGTACTCGCTCACGCGGGTAAAGGCGAAGAAGCTGTCGTCAGTGTTCCAGCCACCTGAGAGACTGCACTCGGGGGTTGCGGGCGTGCAGTCCGGCGGATTCGAGAAGCCGCTCGGGTGCGCCGAAAGGATGTCGAAGTATCCGGCGACCTCACCACCGTTGATGGCATAGAGGTTTTGCAGGTAGGTGATGTCGTCCATGATCGAGCCGGGCACGTCCACGCCAGTTGGTGAGGGGGCGCCCAGCACCACAAGTGCGTTTGGATCGGCCGCCTTGATCGCGGTGGAGCCCGCCTCGAGCAACGGCAGATACGTGCTCGGGTCGACATTGCCCGGGCCAGCCTCGCGGTCCAAGTTCTCCTCGTTCCACAGCTCGTAGGCTTGGACTTTGCCGGCGTAGCGCGAAGCTACGGCACCCATCAGCGCGCCGTATGTGCTCGGATCGCCCGGCATCAGGCCGCTGGTATCGGTGCGATAGAAGGCCGGCGCGTGCTCGAAACTGAGCATCACGTTGAGGCCCGCCGTATTCGCGTCGCCGACAATATTGTCAAGCTGGGTCCAGTCATAGGTGCCTGGTTGGAGCTCGACGGCATCCCACTCGATCTGCTCGGTAATCCAGTTGAAGCCGGCCTGTTTGACGTCTCCGAGCACGTTGGAGCGCGCTGTGGGATCGTAGTGCCACAGCTGCACCTGGAAACCATAGCCCCAGCCGTTTTTGGCGGCCGTCGTGCTGGCGGTTTGGGCCGAAGAAATCGACGCAGGCAGAAGCAGAACAAGAACGCCAAGGACGCCAGCGGCGCCCCCGAACGCCGCGCGAACGATGCGTCTGTGCATACCACACCATAGCTGACCTTGAGTTTCGGGGCAGGGGGCCTGCGGCCCCCCGGGGCCGGTCGCTCGTCGCGCTGCGCGCGGTCGCTCCCTCCCGCCCCGTCCCCCCGCGTACGCGCTGCCGCATTCTGCACGTGTGTGGTTACTGCAACAGTTCGTGCCTGAACGCTCTCACCTCACCTGCCCTCGATCCCGCCCAGGTACGATCGCCGCGTGAGCGATGCCACCGCCGCGCCGATCCTGACCGGCCTTGGGCTTGGCATCGCGCTGGCAGGGGCGCCTGGGCCGGTGCAGGCCATTCTGCTGGCCGAAGCGCTGCGGGGCGGGGCGCGCCGCGGGTTCCGCGCCATGGCCGGTGCCAATCTGATGTTGGGTGCGCTGCTCGTGGCGGTTGCGCTCGGAGTCTCCATCGCCGTGCCGGGCGATCCGCTGCTGCGCATCCTCAAGGTCGTCGGCGGCGCATTCATCATCTTCCTGGGCGTGGACGGCTTCCGCAACGCGAGCCAACCTACCTTACAGTCAAGCCAACAACCGGGCCTACAAGCGCCGCAACAGCAGCGCAATCGCGAGCTGCCGCCCGCCGCGCGAGGTGCGCTGGCAGTGATCCTCAACCCTCCGGCGTGGTTGTTCCTGGCAACGGCGGCCTCGTCGCTGATGGTGAGCGCAACACAGGTGGGCGGGACGCCCACCGCGCTGCTGGCGGCGCTGGCGTTGTTGGCTGGAGTGGCGGCCGGCGATGGCACGCTCGTATTGGCCAGCGGGCTGGGGCTGCGCCGCGCCAATGCAGAGGTTGGCCGTGCGTTGCGCCGCGTGCTCTCGGTAGTCCTGGCCGTGCTCGGCATCTCTCTGGTGGCGAGTGCCTTTGTTACGCTCAGTGCATGACGACCGTGGCCGCCGACCTCCTCGCCAGCCTCAAGCAGCAGGGCCGGCTAAGCTCTGAGGCGCTGCACAATGTGCAGCTGTGGCTGGAGGATCCGAGCCTGGCCGAATTCACCCCCGAGATCCAATCGCTTGCGGAACGCGGCGAGTGGGGTGAGCTCGAGGATGCGTTTTACAAACACATAAACATCGGCACCGGCGGCATTCGCGGCGCGATTGGTCCCGGTCCGAATCGCATCAACACGCGCACCATCGGCGAGGCCGCGCAAGCGCTGTGCCAGTTCATCGATGCGCGGGGCGCCGCGGCGCGTGAGGGCGGCGTCGTTGTTGGACACGAAGCCAGACTTGGATCGTCCGACTTCGCTCGAGTGTGCTCGGAGGTCTTCGCCGCGAACGGGATTCGCTCGTTCCGCTTCGACGGAGTGCGCAGCACGCCCGAAATCTCCTTCGCAGTGCGCTACCTCCATGCGACGGCCGGCGTACAGATCACCGCATCGCACAACCCGAAATCCGACAATGGCTTCAAGTTCTACTGGTCGTACGGCGGCCAGGTGGTACCTCCGCTCGATGGCGAGTTCATGGAACTGGTCACACAGGTGCGAGACATCCACAGGCTACCGCTGGAGGCCGGCGGCGAGCGGTGGGTAACGCAGCTCGGACCGGAGGTTGATGAGGCTTACCTGGAGGCGGTTGGAAGCCTATCGGTCGACAACAGTCGGTCAGCGAAGATTGTCTTTGGTGCGATTCACGGTGCCGGTAAAACGAACGTGCTGCCGGTGCTGGAGCGCGCCGGATTTTCGGTTCAGCCGGTGCCCGAGCAACTCGAACCGGACTCCAGCTTCCCGACGGCCGCCGGGAAACTGATCAACCCCGAGTACCGCGAGGTCTGCGAACGGCCAATCCAGATGGCCGAGCGAGTGGGCGCCGACCTTGCGTTCTGCTCGGATCCGGATGCGGATCGTGCCGCGGTGGCAGCCCGGACCACAGGAAACGCGCAAGCGCTCGAGCTGTTGCGCGGTGACGATGTTGGCGCGGCCTTGACGCATTTCGTTTTGAACAAGCGAAAGCAGCTCGGGCTCGGCTCGCCGAGCGACCTGGTGCTGGAGACTTACGTCACCACATCGCTGGTTGCGGATATCGCGCGAAGGTTCGGCGTTGAATGCATCGACGACCTGAATGTCGGCTTCAAATGGATGGCGCAGATCATCCAGCAGCGCGAAGATGCTGGGCGCATCGGCTACTTTTTCGCCACAGAAGAAAGCATCGGCTATCTCGCCGGCAACTTCGTGCGCGATAAAGATGCGTCGATCGCAGCGCTCCTGGTGGCGGAGATGGCCTCCGCGTTGAAGGATCGCGGACAGACCATCTGGGGGTATCTCGACGAGATCTACGCGGAGTACGGATGCTACCGTAACGTTCAGCATCTGGTGGAATTACCAGGCAAGACCGGCATGCAAGTGATGCGTGAGGTGATGCTCGGGCTGCGCCGCTCGCCGCCTGAGACACTTGGTGGCAAGAAGGTGCTCAACGTGATCGACCGGCTTGCACCTGAGAAATCAGCACGCGCCGCCTACGCTATTGGCAGCGGTGATGACATGGTGACCTTTGTGCTGTCGGACGACCAGCGCAATCGAGTGACCGCCCGGCCATCCGGCACCGAGCCGAAGCTGAAATACTATATCCAGCTGTTCGAGCCGGTGCCGGCGAGCACTCCAGTTCCGAGTGTGCGCCAACCACTGTCTACGCGCGCGCTGGACCTCGCGCGCGAGATTGTGGACCTCAGCGGCAACGTGATCGGCACAGATCTGCCAGCGGCGGAGCAATCCCAGGTTGCCGCCTGGCGCCAGGAGTGGCTCTCGGGCGTCCGCCGCATCGTGTAAGCGCCGTGCGGCCGAACTTCTCGCGTTACCGCAACGGGGAGTAGGCCGTCGGGCGCCAGAATTGATTGTGCACGCGGGCCACCAGCAGTCCGTCTTTCTCGGTTTCCGCAAACTCGCGCAGGCGCCCTTCATCTGCCGCAAAGGCGGACCACGCCTTCTCGCGGTGCGCCAGGTCGTCGTAGCGCAGAATGTAATGCAGCTCGTTGCTGGTCCCAACGACCGTGTCCCAGAAGCCAACGACCTCGATACCGTGCTTCTTGAAATAGCCCATGGTGATGGTCTCGAAGCGGTGGTGCAGCGTCGGGAGCTTGCCAGGTACGGCTTCGTAGCGGCGGTATTCGAACAGGGGCATGGGCGCTATTGTTGCACCCGCACGTCGGTCAAGTCTTTGCCATAGCGTCCATGAACTCCTTGCGAATCTGGTCGCCGCCGGTACTTCGCCAGTCTGCAACCAGTTGATCGTAGTCGGCGAGTGGCCGGCGGCCGGCAATGATATCGGTCAGACCATCCACCATCGTTCGCTGGATGGTCACACCTTTGTTGCCATTGGACGGCGAGTACAGACCGAACACCGGATCGTTGACACCAGCGGGAACGAGCACATGCTCGGCGTCGTATTCCGCTTTCGCATAACCCGGAATGTCCGGCACGTACATGACCTGCGGATGCTGCACCACGTACTTCCAGTTGACGTAGTTGGCGTCCATGTTGCTCTTGTCGGTCAGCGTCAACTTGCCAGCGGAGTCCAGCCGGTAGTGGACGTCCGGCAGTCCGTACTGGAGGAGCAAATCCTCCTGGGTCCCAAACGGGGCGGCCAGGAAGTCCATGATGCGCAGGAGCTCTTTGATGCGATCCGGGCTGGCTTGCTTGAACGCGTTGGTCGCGATGAAGCCTGGTCCAAGATAGTGCTGTGGCTTGCCACCATCGTGCGCAGGAAATGGTGGCAGCGGCACGAAGTTATATGGCGGGCTGTTCTTGAGTCCGCGACGCCAGAAGTCCTGCCACGGCTGGCCAAAACCCTCCGGATACAGCACGAACTTGCCGGCCACAAAGTTCAGGCGTGCCGCGTTGATGTCGCCGTAATTCAACGAATTTGGGTGAAATAAACCCGCGGCATACAGGTCGCGCACGTACGCAACGGCATCTTTGAACTCGGGCGTTTCGAAGTTCTTGGTGAGTTTGCCGTCGGATTCGAGGCGCCAGTTGTTCGGCGCACCGAACATCGCCGAATACACGTTACCTACGAAGAAGGCCTGCAGCTGGAATGACGCGGTTGCGTAGCGGTCCTCCTGCGGCCGATTCAGTTGTTGGAAGACGCGCTTGAGATCATCCGCGTTCTTGGGGACGTAATCCTTGCCGATTTCGGCATCGTAAATTTCGACATTCTTGAAAAAGGCTTGTCCGGCGACGTAGCGCTCCAGCGGGATCATGTACAGCTTGCCGTTGAACGAACAGCCAGAGTTCTTCCAGGCAAATGTGGGAATGGCGGCCAGGAATGGGTAATCCTTGATTGCGTCACCTGAGAGATATGGCGACAGATCGGCGCACTTGGTCTGGAGGAAGGTGGGCAGGTTGGCCGTCCCACCACCACCCCCGCCGCCAATGTTGACATTCAAGCCGCCGGGAAACAGCATGAGGTCGGGCAGGTCGTCGCCGGCCATCACGGTAGCGAGCTTGGTCGGATAATCCACTGGCTGAACGACGTTGAATTGCACATTGGCGTTCAACTGTCGATTGACCTCTTGCCAGGCTGGATTGGACTCAAACGGAGTCGAGGGTGGATTGAAACCGTTGGTCAGCGCGGTGACGGTGCCGCCCGAGCCGGGCGGTGCCTTGGTCCAGGCTTTGATTGGATTGGTGGGATAGTTGTCCCAGCCGTCCTCGTACTGCTGGCCAGCGCTGGGGTAGTCCGGCTTGGGTCCGCCCTGGAGCGGCACGTAGGTCGGCAGTACGCTAGCCGGTTTTGTGGACGCCGCGGCCGGAGTGCCGGCGGCGGCGGTGGGGCCAGCCGGCGGAGTCGGCGCAGTGCACGCCGCCAGGACCCCGGGTGCCAGGGCAAGACCGGCCGCCGCTCCTCGGATGAACCTGCGTCGCGTTGTCAGGTTGCCACGCATGTGAGTGATTTCGCTGTTCGCCACAGATGGGTCCCTCCCCAGGGGTGGCGCAAGGTTAACAGGTAAACCTCGCGCGGCACGCGCTCACGGCTAGTTAACCGCGGGACAGGGGGTCGGTTTTAGTGACCGAAAACCAGTGTCGCCAATCCGAGCAGTGCACAGTACGCCGCGAATGGCAGCAGCGCGTTCACTTCTTGCTGCTTGAAGTACCGCATCAGGAGCGCGGTGCTGAGGTAGGCGAGAACTCCAGCAATAACTCCGCCCAGCAGCGCGGGCCCGAGCTCCGCGCGAGCCGCCGGCTGGAGCAGCTTCGGGATCTCGACCACCCCAGCCGCCAGAATGATGGGCGTCGCCAACAGGAACGAAAAGCGAGCGGCCGACTGATGTTCCAATCCAACCAGCAGACCGCCGACCATGGTCGCGCCCGAGCGAGAAAAGCCCGGCAGCAGCGCAATGACCTGGCTCGTGCCAATCACCACCGCCTGCCACGGCTGCAAGGTCGCGAGCTGCGCGCTGCGCGCTCGGCGTCGCAGGAATTCACCAGCCGCGAGCAGGAGTCCATTCAAAATCAGAAAGACAGCGGCCAGGCGGAAGTCCGCAAACAGACCGGCCAGCGCGTTCCGAAAGATCAGGCCGATGAGCCCCGCCGGAATCGTGCCGAGAACCAGCAGGAACAGAATGCGGCGCGACTCGTCTCGTGCGGCCGTCGATGGTCCCGGCGCCAGTGACGATAGCAGCATCCACCAATCACGCCAGAAGTACCCCAGCAGCGCCAGCGCGGTCCCGACGTGGAGTAACACCAGAAATGGCAGGAACGTGGGCGCGTTCTGGTCGATGTTCCAGCCGAACAAATGCGGCAGGACGACCGCGTGCCCGAGGCTGCTGACGGGAAACAACTCGGTCACGCCCTGAATCACGGCGAGCACGATTGCCTGAAAGAGGTCCGACATAGCTCTGCTTTGAGCATACGTGGTCTACTAGTCACGGCCCCCCAGGGTCGTTGTAAAGGAGAGGTGATGACGGTTTTTGAGCTGCGGCAGTACCGCACCCGGCCTGGCCAGCGTGAGAACTGGGTCAAGTACATGGAAGAGGTGATCATCCCCTTCCAGACCAAGCGCGGGATGACGATCGTCGGCAGCTTCGTGGGCGAGCAGGAAGACGACCTGTACGTCTGGGTTCGTCGCTTCGAGAGCGAAGAGGACCGCCAGCGGCTGTACCGCGACGTCTATGAAAGCGATGAGTGGAAAAACACCATCGCGCCGCCCATTCCAGACATGATGGACCGCGAGCGAATCGTCATCACCCGACTGACGCCGACGCCGCGGTCCAGCCTGAAATAGGCTTTCGCTTCGATTACGCGGCCGGCCGAGCCGGCACCTGCTGCACCGACCACTTGTTCCCGTCGGGGTCGGTGAAGTAGACGAATCGGCCCCACGGCTGATCGTCGATAGGGCTGACGGGAACATTGTGACTGGCCAGGTGCTGACGCGCTGCCTCGATGTCGGCAACGACGACCTGCAGGCCTTCGAGAGAGCCAGGCGCGGCCTTGGTCAGGCCCTTTCCGATCGCGATCGAGCACGCGGAACCGACCGGCGTGAGCTGGACGAAACGAATCTCCTCACTCACCACAAAATCGTGATCGGCATGAAAGCCGACCTGGTCGACGTAGAAGGACTTGGCACGATCGACGTCGGTTACGGGTACAACGACCAGCTCGAGTTTCCAATCCATGCCGCTACTATAAACAGGTTTGAGGCCAGTTTCTGTCCGCATGTCAAGCTGGAGCGACACGCGCCCAGACTTTCGGTCGGCCGATGGTGGCGGGCACCAGCGCGATCAACGCCGCCAGGCTGAAGATGGCCGCGATTGATAGCCGAAGATGGTCCGGGTCACTGCCGATGGCGTTGAGCACCGCGCCCATCAACGCACCCCCGGCGGCACTGCCGAGCATGCGCATGGTCTGGGTCGCGGCACTGATCACGCCGGATTGCGCCGCCGGCGAGTAGACCAGCGCCCAATTCGTCAGGTGGAGCATCGCGAGTCCGACGCCGCAGCCGGCCGCGGCCCAGGTCACGTAGATCAGCGGCAGCGGCAGGTTGCCCAGGATGGACTGCGCGGCAATGAACACGCCGGCGATCACGATCATGAGCGCGCCAAGCCATGCCAGGCGGATGGGCCAGTGGCCGGTGCGAGTTGAGGCGAAGATGCTTCCCGCGGTCCACATGAAACCGCCCACACTCAGGACCAGGCCCGCCTGGGTGGTGGATTCACCGCGCACCTGCACCAGGTACAGCGGCAAGAACACGCCCGCACCGGTATAGGCGCCCGTATAGAACACCGTCGCCAGCAGCGATGAACCGACGGGACCGCGACCGAGCCATGTGTCGCGCGGGATCACCGGAATCACGGCGCCGCGTTCGGCGTAGGCGAAGGCAATGGCTGCGACTAGCCCGACAGCCAACAAGGCCACGGCAATCTCTGGCGAAGCGGAGGGCGCTGCGGTGAGGCCCGCCACCGCGACTGCCAGCAACACCGCCCGAGTTACAGGCAGCGCTCGCCGCGAATCTGATGGCTTGCTCGTTTCCAGCGCCAACCAGCCCAGCAGGATGACCGCGGCGCAGACCGGCAAATTCACCAGGAAGATCCATCGCCACCCGAGCAAATCGGTGATGAATCCGCCGAGCAGCGGTGCGCCGAGCGCGACCACGCCCCAGACGCCCGAGATCAACGACAGCATGCGCAGCCGAATCGCCTCGGGATACGCGGCCGCGGCGGCAAAGCTCAGCGCGCTCAGCGCGCCGCCGGCGAGTCCCTGGAATGCTCGGGCGAAGACCAGCAGGGGCATCGACGGCGCCACTGCGCACAGCAGCGAGCCCAGGCCGAAGCCGGCCACTGCCACGAGGAACGGCGTGCGCAGGCCCGCCCGGTCTTTCCATGCGCCGCCCACCGACAAGCCCACGATCTGAGCCAGGATGAATGCCGAGGCGACCCACGCGTAAAACTGCGGCTCGCCCAGATCGCCCAGCACGCGCGGCATGGACGTGTTGACGATGTAGGAATCCATCGAGCCGATGATCGTGCTCGACAGCACCGTGACGCTGGTCCAGATGTAAGGTCCGCTAAAGACGGCCCACAGCGGCGCCCGCCCCCACGGTGTGGCGTCCACAGCTCGCGCGGGCGCACGCTCCTCGAGAGTTGCCACCACTCAGGAGGCTAACCCGCACCCCATCGCCGCGCGCAACCACGTGGTCGCGCAACTGCGGTCGTCGTCGTCCATCCGGCCGCGCCCAGCGCTCGCGACCGCGCCTTCGCGCGGACGCGCCTCTGCTGCAGTGCGGCCCCAAGCCGGGACGTCGCGCACGCGCGCAGCGACAATCAGCCGCGCAGGCGCTACGAGGCGGCTCGGCTGTCAACTTCAAGTAGGCTCTGAAGTGGTGGCACAAGGCATTCTCGAAACGCCCGCGGCGATGCGACCGTCGCCGCGGGCGTCGCGCTCTTCGGTCGTCGGCGCAGGCTCCATCGCGCTGGCCCACGCCGTCAACGACAGCTACGCGTACATCCTCCCGCCACTGCTGCCGCTTCTGCTGAGCCAGGCGGGTCTGACCCTGGGCATGGGTGCCGCTCTCGTCGCGATCCAGCAACTGGCATCGGCGTTCCTGCAACCTATGTTCGGGCACTGGGCGGACCGCTCCGGCGAAGGCCGTTGGATGGCCTGGGTCGGCGTGCTCCTATCCGGCCTGGGGGCGGCCGCCTTGGGCCTCGTGCCAGGCTTTGGCGGACTCGGCGTCGCGATGCTCGCCACTGGCATCGGATCGGCGTTGTTCCACCCGGTGAGCGCGGCGCTGGTTGCGCAGGCAGCGCCGCCAGCCCAACGCGGCTTCTGGATGAGCATGTACATCAGCGCGGGCAATCTCGGACTGGGCATTGGTCCGCTGCTGGTCGGTCTGGTGCTGGTGGGCGGAAGCGTGCAGGGCACCTGGGTGCTGGGCATTCCAGCCGTGATCGCGTGCCTCGTGACGGCAACGCTGTCACCTGTCCGGCCCGGTCGCCGCGGCGCCCACCATCTTTCATTGCTGACGGTGCTGCGGAGCAACTGGCGCGTGCTTTCGCTGCTAATCGGCGTGGTGGCGCTGCGCAGCTGGGCCTCGACCACCCTGGTGACGTTCCTGCCAACGCTCGCCACCGAACGCGGCGCAGCGCCGACGTCGGCGGCACAAGTGCTGACCGTGTTTTTGATCGCGGGCGCCGCCGGTGGCTTTGCCGGCGGCGCCGCTGCCGACCGACTCGGGCGCGACAAGGTGGTTATTGGTTCGCTGCTGCTAAGCGTGCCGTTCGGCGTGCTGCTCGCACTCGTGGGTGAGTTCGGGCTGGTGTTCTGGCTGGCAGCAGCCGCCTGCGGCTTCTTCTTGAACGGCTCGTGGATCTCGCTGACCGTACGCGGGCAGGAGAGCGTGCCCGGGAGCATCGCGATGATGAGCGGGCTGATGCTCGGGCTGAGCATTGGTCTGGGCGGCATCGCGGTCACGCCGTTTGGTCTGATTGCCGAACGGTTCGGCCTACCAAGTGTGATCGCTGTGACCGCTGCGCTGCCAGCGCTTGGCGCCGCATTGATGCGCATCGTGCCCCGCCCACAGACAGCCGCCTGAACGGAAATTTTTTTCGCGCTGCGAGCAGACCCACCTCCACCCCCGCCGCCCGCCCTAAGGCTACGCACGAGGCGTCACGCGGAGGCGCATTTTTGCCGTCACGCGAAGGTCTG
>JAFAZN010000029.1 GCA_019239775.1 Chloroflexota bacterium | reverse complement strand
TCGGCCCCTTTCGCAACGAGATGCTGGCAGACCAGGCCCGTCAGTTGGCGCGCGATGTGTTCGGGCTAGACGCGCTTCGAGGCACGAATCCCGTCGAGTATGGCGAAGGTGCGCGGAACGCGTTGGCCTTCCTGCGCGGCGACTCGTCACTGGCCGAACCGCTGGCGCGCACGCGCTCGCTGAGGCTGTTACGTAAAGTTCTGGCCTTCGACGTGGCGTCCGTGTTGTTGCCCGCCGATCCGCGCCAGGCGCGCTATGTGGTCGTGCGGCCTACACCTGCTGGCCTCGAAGGCTTTCTCCTCGATCATGCGACGCTGCTCGCGTGGACTGTCCTCGATGACGAGGACCCCTACGCGTTCGCGCAGCGGCTGCTGGCACCAGTGGAGCCGCGCACCGGCCCCGAAGAAATGGACGTGGTCCTCCGCTGGTTCGGCGCCCAGCGGCCGCCGACCCGGCTGATCTTGCTGCCGGACGATGCGCTTCTGGCCAGCGACGCGATCGAAGATGCCGTTTACGCGCTAACGCCCGAAGCGTGACCGTCCGCTCGCCAGGATGCGCTCGACTGCGGCGCCGATGCCCTCTCTGGCGCGAGCCAGTTCGTCCGAGTAGTGCCGTTTGCTCTCGGCGTCGGTCATCGCTGCCAGGTTGATCTCCACGTTCAGCGCGGCGCCGCTTATGGCGGACTGCGCGAGCAGCGCGCCGACCAGCACGTCAGAGATCACCGCAGGATTCAGGATCGGCGCGGCCTCTTCAGCGAGAGCGATGACCTGGGCTGCCACGCGCGCGGTTTCGAGCGGCACGTCCGCGGCTAACTTCAGGGCGGCCTGGACAGCCTTTGCCCGCTCAGCTTTCTGGGCATCGTCGCCGCGCGGCAATTTGTAGGCTGCGCCGACGTGATCGAATGCCTCGGCGTCGGCGTCGCCCAATCGTTCGAGGTTTTTCCTTAGCTCAGCTGCGCGCTGCTGAATGCTCTTGGCCTGCTCCTGGACATCCGCCAGACGCGGTCGTCCTAAAGTCAGGTTGGCGGTCATCTCGACCAGAGCGGCGCCGAGCGCGCCCACTACCGCGGCGGCCGCGCCGCCACCAGGGGTTGGATCAGATGAGCCGAGTCGGTCGAGGAACTCGCCGAGCCGTAAATCGAGGATGGTCGATAAAGCCGGATGGTTCAATGGCGTTCGAAACGATGGTAAGTGAGCCAGAGGGTGCCTCGTCGCGTCAGCTAGTCGAGTGTGTCCCGAACTTCAGCGAAGGCCAACGCCCCGACGTCATGGACGCGATCCAGTCGGCTGCCGCCGAGGTCGCGGGCGCCCGCGTGCTCGACCGTCACGCCGACGCGGTCCACAACCGGATGGTGCTGACCATCGCGGGTACGCCCGGGCCAGTCGCGGAGGCCGTATTCCGTGCCACCGCGCGGGCAGCCACGCTGATCAACCTGGATACGCATCGCGGCGTGCACCCGCGCATCGGCGCGACCGACGTCATTCCTTTCGTACCCCTGGGTGCCACCAGCATGCAGGTCTGCATGGAGCTGGCGGTGCGCGTGGGCCGACGCATCGCCGCCGAACTCGACATTCCCGTGTACCTCTATGGCGAAGCAGCGCGACGTGAGGGACGGCGGCGCCTGCCGGATATCCGTCGCGGCGAATACGAACATCTGAAGAGCGCGCTGCCGCGCGATCCCAGGCTCGCGCCCGATTTCGGTCCCACGCACGTGGGCACCGCGGGCGCCACGGCCGTCGGCGCACGACGACCGCTCATTGCATACAACGTGACTCTGGCCACCTCCGATCTTGGCGTCGCAAAGGCGATTGCCCGTGGCATCCGCGAATCCAACGGCGGCCTGCCTGCCGTCCAGGCACGCGGCTTCCGGACGGCGGATCCAAAGATCGTGCAGGTGTCGATGAATCTGCTGGATACGCGACGCACGCCGATGTCGCTCGTGTTCGAGCGCATCCGAACGGATGCCGCTCAGCGCGGTGTGGCGGTGCTGGAAAGTGAGCTCGTGGGCCTGGTGCCCTCGGAAGCGCTGGTCGACGTCGCCCGACAGGCGCTGCAGTTCGGTCGTCTCGACGCCGAAGCCGTGCTGGAGACACGACTGCTCGAGCAGGCATTGGAGTAGTTCCGCAACGTATGGCCGTCGCGGTTCGGATCCCGGTCGGTGCGCCGGCGCGGCGCCGCGGCCGCCGAGCCTACCTCGCGGTTGCGCTGGTCCTGCTTTTGATGGCCTTGCTGCTGCGCCTCAGTCTGCTGGTTCGCTCGAACTGGCTGCTGGAAGGCGACGACGCGCTTTCTGCGTTGATGGCCCTGCGCATCCTCGACGGCGATCGGCCGATCATGCTGAAGAATCAGACGTACGCCGCGGCCTGGGAGCCGTACGCAATGGCGCTGAGTTATGCCGCATTTGGCATCTCGCGCGTGGCGGCCAAGCTGCCTGAGCTGCTTGGCTCGCTGGGGCTCGTCGGCGCCACGTGGTTGCTGGCACGCGAGGTGGCCGGGCGGCCGGCCGCATGGTTTGCGGCCCTGCTCGCGGCACTGCCGCCGGCGTATGTGCTGGTGCTGTCGCTGAAACCGTGGGCGCCGTATACGGAGGTCATCCTGTTTGGCTCGCTGTCGCTGACATGCGCGGTACGCCTTGGCTGGCCACGCGCCGGGCAGCGTGACGTCGGGTGGGCGATAGCGTGTGGTATTGCGGGCGGCATCGCCTTCTGGATGCACCCATTGGCGGTCTGGTACCTGGTGGCCGCCGCGCTTGCGGTCCTTGTGCGCGTTCGCGGCGCTCGGCTGCTGAGCGTAGCCGTCAGTGGCCTGCTCGGCTTTGCGCTGGGCGGCCTGCCCGTGTGGCTCTACAACCTCCAGACCGGTGGCGCGACGCTGCGCTTCGTGCTCGATGGAAGCCAGGGACAAACCGCCGATCGGCTCGCCGTGCTGCAGGCGTGGTGGAACAATGACCTGCCGCGTGGCGCCGGCCTGTGGCATCCGTGGGGCCCGAGTCCTGTCATCTTGGGCGTGGTGCTCGGGCTCTGGCTGGTTGCCGCCGGTATCTGGGCGCTGCTCGGCCGGTCGCGTATCGGCCTTCGACGTCTCGATGCGGTACTGCTCTTTCTGGTACTGATCCCGATGATCTTCGTGCTGAGCGGCTTCGGCGGGCCTGCCCTCAATCCGTACGGGTTTGACGCCACGGGGCGGTATACGCCGCCCCTCTGGTTCGGACTCGCGGTGATCGGTGGCGCCGCGCTCGGCGCAATCTGGCGGCGGCGTCGCTCGGTCGCGGTAGCGCTTGCCGCGGTGCCGCTGGCCATCAACCTCACTGGTGTGCTCACCATCGATCCGCTGGCGGCGTTTCAGTCGCCGTACTGGGATCGCCTGCCGCCTGATAACGGCCCCCTTCTGACAGTCCTGCGCGACGAAGAGGTTCAGGCCGTGGTCATGAACCACTGGGCCGGCCAGCCAGCCATGTTCGACACCGCCGCGGCGGGCCAGCCGCTGATCGCCTACGACTGGTACGACGTGCAGGCCGGTGGCATCGATCGCTTCCCTGAAAATCTAGCGATGGTGCGCGCGGCTGATCGGCCAGCGTTCGTCCTGGTGACCGATGAGGCGGAGCCGCAGCTCGAGCGCGACCTGCGGCGCATGGACGTGACGTTCGTGGAACGCCGAGTACCGCCGTACGTCGTAGTGATCCCAACTTCGCGTAAGGTCGACCCCTCCGAAGTGACGGATGGGCTCGATTATCGCTATTGAGCGGGCGTAGGGGAAATCCCCACCGCCAATTGGCCGGAGGACCCTCCCATCGGCGGTGTGGGGGCGCTACAGTAAAGGCAATCGCGGCACCGCACCTCCCCCCGGGCGACCGCGAAACAGAGGCGGGCTCGGCTACTCCCCTGGCCGTGCTCGCATTTTGAAAGGCCGGCGCAACCTCCCCCCGCGTCGGCCTTTCCTCGTTAACCGCGAAAGGCCGGGCCGCTTTTCTTCCCCCCGCGTCGGCCTTTCCTCGTTAAGACGCTGCAGACGGCGACGTGGAACAACTCGACGATCTTGCGCGGCAACGTCGTTGACGAGGTCACGCGGCTGAAGCAACAGCCCGGCCGCGACATTCTGGTTGCGGGTAGCTGTCAGCTCGTGCAACGCTCGCGCAACACCAGCTGGTGGACGAATACCGGCTGATGATCTTTCCAATCGTCGTGGGTGGCGGAAAGCGGCTGTTTGCCGACGGACTGCCGTCGACGTCGCTGAAGATCGTGGAGTCTCTACAAATGAGCGCCGTGCTGACTGTGCGGTTGCAGCCGGCCTGATGCAGGTTTTGCGACGCAGCCACCGACCCGCTGCGCGGCGGGTCAGGAACTGCCTGATTGGCGTGGCTGGTGCATCCGCTGGACCCGGCGCTGACTGATTGATGCCGCGATCGGCGCGCAGTCGGCTGGCGCGGTGCCCGCAGTGTGCAGCGGAACGCCGGTCGCCGCCGTTGGGATCAGGTACTTCCATGGAGTTACCACCTTCGCCCGTCTAACTGCGACAGCTATGAACAGCACCGGCGCGGGACCAACCGCACGCATCGACCAGTCGACCTTACCCGACAGGTGCGCGGCGATCAGCGCATCGGCTGGTCCCAATGCGCCGCGTGCAGGCCATGTTGGCGTGCACCGTGTCCCCAGTATGCTCGTGGCTGGTGCGCATCGAGGCTCGCATACGGGAGCTCGGCCTTGTGCTCCCGCAGCCGACTCAAACCCCCGCCGGCGTGCGACTGCCGTTTGCACCTGTGCGCGTCCGAAGCAACCGCGCGTTTGTTGCCGGGCATAGTCCGCTCAATCCTGCCCCGGTACTAAGGTTCGTGTCATCAGCCGCAAGCAACGGGAGTTGGACTGAGTGCGGCGAGGGTGTGCGGAGCCTCGCTGGGTAGACATTAGGGCTGCTCAGGGACAGCCATCCCATCCGCCACCTCAGTGATGGCGAGCCCGGCTTGCAGGCGCACCAGCAGCTCGAGCAGCGTGGCCTGCTCAGCGGAGGGGAGGGCTTGGAGCCAGGCATGTTCGGCGCGATGCAGCCGCGGCACCAGCTCATCCAGCACCTGCTGGGCGGTTGAGGTGAGTTCGATCAGGACCATGCGTCGGTCGGAGGGGTGCGGCTGGCGTTGGATCAGGCGGCGGGTCTCCAGCGAGTCCAGGAGCCCGGTGACCGTGGCGCGATGGAGGAACAGGCGCTCAGCGATGACGTGCGGCGGCAGGGGC
>JAFAZN010000507.1 GCA_019239775.1 Chloroflexota bacterium | reverse complement strand
CTCAACCAGTAACTACTTCGACCTGTACGCGGCTGGCAGTCTTGGCGCACTCACGGTTCAGGATTGCGCGCTGAACGGCGGCACTCAGGTCGACTGGTTTGACCCGGCAGCCGGTTGGAAACCAGCGCCCAATCATATGTTCAACGCGAGCACCAATTGCGCAACGCCCACACTCGACGGCAATTCGACTCCGTCCATAAGTCAACTCGTTGGAACTGCATTCGGCAGTTGGACGACCGCCCAACCCACACCGTCGGCGCCAGCGCGACCCGTGCAGCGGCCCAGCGCAGGTGGCGTAGCCCCCGCGACGACCGTCAACGACACCGATCCAGCGATCGCCTACTCAGGCAGTGGTTGGGGCTACTACCCAAGCCGTCCGTCGTCCTTGGGCGACCTCGGCAACGACGTGCACGCAACGACGTAGAACGGCGACACGGTTCAGTACCCCTTCACCGGCACTGGCATCAGCTACATCAGCGAACGCAGCGACGGGTACGGCACGCTGCAAGTGTCGATCGATGGAGTTGTTCAGGCTGTCGTCGACGCGAATGCGCCCGGCGTTCACAACCAGGGCGGCCAAACATTGGTCAGCATTGGCGGTCTGCCACTTGGCAAGCACACGCTAACCCTGGAGAAGACCGGCGGCGCGTACCTGCTGGTCGATCGTTTCGTGGTGCAAGCCATGTCCACCGCCGCTGCCAACGTGCAGCTGGTCAACGACACGGATGCACGGCGCCAGTACAGCGGATCGGCCTGGGGCTACTACGGCGGTCGGCCGTCAACAGTCTTCGAGAGTGGCGTGTACATGCTGCTGGATGCGTTGGACGTCACCCCTTGACGGTCGTACCGGTGGCACAGCGGCTGCCTCTCACGCCAGCAGGAGCTTTACATGCAAACGTCCTTCTATCGTCAGGTTCACGAGGGCATGGAGGTCCTCGACGTAAACGGCGAAAAGATCGGCATGTGCGGAGAACCCCCCTTTAAACGGTCTTTTGGACCCACCGGAGATGGAGATGATGCAAGAACGTGAAGGGGAGGAGCTTCGCCCGGGCGAGGAGCGCGTCGTACAGCTGCGCGAGGAGCAGCTCGTTGCGCACAAAAAACTCCGCGACCTGGGCGAAATTGTCATCCGCACCGTAGTCGAAACCATGCCGGCCGAGCTCCAGGTTGAGGCCCAGCGCGACGAAGTGGAGATCGTGCACGAGCCCGTGGGCCAGGCTGTCTCGGACCGCCGCGGACCCTGGGAGGAAGACGGCGAACTGATTGTGCCGGTCTACGAGGAACAGCTTGTCGTCACAAAGCGATTGATGTTGCGAGAACGCCTGCGCGTACGCCGCGTCAGCACGTCGGAGCGCCAATTGTTCCAGGAAAACGTGAAGCGCGAGCGGCTCGTCATCGAAGACCCGCAGCACACCGGACGCGTTCGCGAGATTGCCCCAACTGTAACGGAGCACCCTGAGAACGCTGAACAACACGAGACGGAAGACGCCGGGTTTCTCACCCGGCTGGTGAGCAAGGCGCTGGAGTAACGCGCCGCCTCAACTTACAGACAACCGTTGAAACGGCATTTGACATTCTTTCGCGGCGAGGTCCGGGTGCGCGTCATGCTAAACGGAGGCGGCGTTCCAGGAGCGTGCGCTCGGCCGGGTTGCGGGTGAGTTCCAGGGCGCGGGCATCCGCCTCCGCCGCCTCGGCGTGACGGCCGAGATCCTTCAGCAGCGCTGCGCGCGTCGCGTGGAACAAGTGATAGCCGGCCAGCGATTCCGTCAGCCGATCCACCTCTTCCAATGCTCGCACCGCACCGTGCACATGTCGTGTGGGTATCGCACGATTGAGCGCAACCACCGGCGAATCATCGAATTGCATCAGGAGCGTGTAGAAGTCCAGGATCTGCTGCCAGTTGGTAGCCGCCCACGTCGGTGCTTCACAATGCGCACCGGCGATGGCGGCCTCCAGCTGGTAACGTCCGGGCCGTCCATGCGCGGCTGCGCGCGCCAGCAAGTGCAACGCATCGGCGATCTGCTTCCGATCCCAGAGCGAGCGATCCTGGTGCTCCAGCAACACAAAGTCGCCGTTGGCGTCCACGCGCGCCTGCCAGCGCGCCAGGTGCAACCGAATCAGCGCTAGCAAGCCTTGTGGCTCCGGTTCGTCCGGGAGCAGGTTCACCAGGAGGCCGGCCAACCACTCCGCATCGCGAGCAAGGTCCCGTCGGATTGGCGAGCCACCCGAGGTCGCGACGTAGCCTTCGTTGAAGACGAGGTAGATCACGGTCAGGACGTCATCCAACCTCGAACCAAGCTCCTCAAACGCCGGCACGCGGTAGGTCACCCCGGAGGCAACGATCTTGTGCTTTGCACGCACGATCCGTTTAGCAAGCGTTGGCTCCGGCACCATGAATGCGCGCGCGATCTCTTCAGTTGTGAGGCCCACCACCGCCCGCAGCGTCAGTGGAATCTGGGCGTCCCTCGCCAGCGATGGGTGGCAGCAGGTGAAAATCAGCCGCAGCCGATCGTCCGGCTCGGCCTCCGCTGTCTCAGGCAGTGCTGCCAGAAGTTTGAGTTTGTCGCGATAGCGTGCATCCCGCCGCAAGCGATCCAGCCCCTTGCGACGAGCCGTTGTCAGCAGCCACGCGGCAGGCCGCTCAGGCGCCCCCTCGGTTTCCCAACGCTCGAGAGCCTCCACCAGTGCCTCCGACATAAGCTCCTCTGCGAGGTCGAAGTCACCCAGGTACCGCACCAGGCTGGCGGTGAGGCGACCAGCCTCCTGACGGAAGACGCGTTCGAGCAGCGCGTACGAGGTCTTCGGCTCAAGCAAATGGACGCGTCCGAATCACGCCCTGATTATGAATGGGCTGCAGCGAGCGCGTCCATGTACTCGCCGCGAATTTTGTCACCCGCCGCGTTCCGCCAGTCGGACACCAGGCCATCGTGGTCCGACAGCGGGCGTCGCCCCAGCACAATGTCCTGGATTCCCGCATAAAACGTGGTCTGGGCAGGAATGCCCAACTGGAATGCAGACGCGGACTGCAGACCTAGCGTGGGATCGAACTGCGCCACCGCCAGCATCGCATCCTCCGCAGCGTGTGCGACCGTGGCAAACTCCTGCGAGCGCACCGTATCGAACAGTGCATACGGCGGCGAGGTGATATAGCGCCAGGTCGCCGTCAACTCGGCACGACCTTGATCCGTCTGGATCGGTAAGCCATTCGCATCGAACTGATAATCGACATCCTTGACACCGTAATAGTTCAGCAGCCACTCCTGAGAACCGAACGGCGCCGCGAAAAAGTCGGCCACGTGCAGAAGCATTTTGACGCGCTCAGGTGAAGGCTGCTGCTTGATGAAGGTGATGCCGAAATTGCCGTTGCCAGCCAGGTACACCGGAGCGTCGCCATCTGCCGCGAATGGATGCATCGGGTACGTTTTTCCATTGGGATTTACCGATGCAAGCAGGTCCCAATTCTGAATGTACTGACCCCACACGCTGACCTGGACGGCAAAGCGACCGGCGGCGTAATCGGGATTGCCGTTGCCACCATAGCTCGGCGTATTCGGGTGATACAGCCCCGCCGCCCAAAGGTCGCGTGCAAATCCAACGGCTTGCTTGAACTCGTCAGTCTCGTAGTCTTTGACGAGCCGGCCGCCGGGATCCAGCTTCCAGTTGTTGGGCGCGCGAAATACAGCCAGGAAGGCACTGCCGCTGTTCAAGCCAAAGGTCGAGGTACCCGCACAGGCGATGCCCCACTGATTCTGATCCGGCTTCGTGAGCTGCTGGAGGATCCGCTTGAATTCGTCAGCATTCTTGGGGGCGTTGTCCATCTGAATACCGGCCTGGTCGAACAGGTCCTTGCGATAAGCCAATGCCGTACCAACTGGAGCGCGCGCCGATGGCACTGCGTACAGCTTGCCCGCGATGACGCCTGAACGCCATGTGTACGTCGAGAAATTGGCCAGGTTCGGATAGTCTTTGATGGCATCGCCGCTGAGATACGGAGTCAGATCAGCGCATCGCGTATTGGCGAATTGAGTGATCGCCGGAATGACGCCAAGCGGCTGTGTGGTGGTCGCGTTGTAGACAAAGTCCGGAATATCGGCGCCCGCGAGCGAGGTATTAACCGTCGCCGCATAGTCGGCCGTGGGCACCATTTGCAACTTCAGATTGACGCCCAGTTGCTTGTTGACGGCTTGCCACGCCGCATTTTGATCTGGACCGGGTGGCGGAGCGTAGGTGAGCACGACGATGGCTGAAACGTCGCTGCCATCGCCGGGTGGTCGCGTCACGGTTTGGGTCAGTTGAGTGGGAAACTTGTAATACGCTGGGTCCAGGCCGTTCGAGTTGCCCGGCAGATCCGGTTGGGTCTGCCCCTTGAAGGCCACATACGTGGGCGGCGTCACCCGGCCGGCCGCACCGGTCGCGTTCGGCTTTGCCGCCGACGTCGGTGCTCCGGACGGCGTGGCAGGGGCGCAGGCCTCCAGCACCGCCAGCGGAATCCCCAGACCGGCGGCGGCGATGAATCCGCGCCGTGTGATCCCGTCCGTCGAAGCACCGCTCACTGGGTGACTCCTTCCCGCTTCGGGTCTCCGCTAGTAATAATGGCGTCCTACCATCTCAATCACGGCCGCCGGCTTGCTCTGCCCCTCGACCTCGATGGTGATCTGCGTGATGCTCTGCACGACGCCAGGCGAAACCTCGTCCGCCTCGAGCAGACGCGTGGTGCCCCGAATGCGACTCCCAACGGGCACCGGTGACGGAAAGCGGACCTTGTTGAGTCCGTAATTGACCGACATGCGCGGTCGCGGTCCAGTTCTCTGTTCAGCAGCTGGCTCGGTCGTGCCTCCAGCTGCACGGTAGCGCGGAAGCATCAAACACAACGACAACGTGAGGAACCCGTGGGCAATGGTGCCACCGAAGGGTGTGTTCTTGGCGCGTTCGGGATCCACGTGGATGAACTGGTGGTCATCAGTCACGTCGGCGAACTGGTTGACGCGGTCCTGAGTAATGAGCAGCCAGTCACCAGGCGGCGTGTCCTGGCCAATCCGCGCGCGGAACTGCTCCAGGGCTTCCGCGGTAGCTTGAGTCATGGTCGGGGAGTCATACCAAGATACGTATGACCTGTCAAGGCGCCGTCAGTGCTGGTGATCTACTTCTACGGTGTACTGGTAGATGTCGCTCCGGTACCATGCTTGCACAAATTCGATCGGCGTGCCCTGCACATCGTGGATCAAGCGCTCGACCGCAAGCGCCGGCGTCCCAAAAGGCACCTCCAGTTTCTGACTGAGCTCGGGACCGACGACGTCGGCTCGAATCCAGCTGGTAGTTCGGCCGAGCGAAACGCCATTCGCTTTCAGGATTCCGGTCACCTGTTGTCTGAGCAATTTACTCCTGGTCAAGAGCCTGCCATGCGTCGGAGGCAGGTAATTGATCGTGTAGCAATACGCGTGGCCATCGATCTCACGTGTACGCCGCACAACTGTTGCCATGCCATGTTTGAGCTCGAGCATGTTCGCAATACGCGGGGGGATCGGCACGGACTGCTCGATCGCGACGTCGCGCACCTTCGTTCCAGGCGTGTCCGAGATCAGATCCGATCGCGAGCCACTGTAGCGCTGTCGCACCCGGTGCACCACGCTCGGCAGCACAAAGGTGCCCTTGCCCTGCTTACGTTGAACCAGACCGCTTTGGACCAGTTCGGAGACCGCCTGGCGCACCGTGGCCTTGCTGACGTTGAACTCGGCGGTCAGCAGCTCCTCGGTGGGGATCTGCTCTCCCTCGGCGTAGAGTCCGTCTACGATGCGTGCACGTAAGACGATGCTCACCTGGTGATAAAGCGGGATGGGCGAGGGGGCAGTCGCGAAATCAGACTCGTTTCGGAGCACCGGAGGTTGATAGATGCTACCGGTTTTCTGCCTCAGCTCAAACGCAGCGCAAAAATGGACGTGAACGTCTCCAGCGCGTTTGGATCACCCTCAGCCTGCACGCGGCGAGCCTTTCGCGCGGCGGCGGGAGTCAGCTCACCCTGCAGCAGCTCACTCAGTGTCTTCACATCCAGCGTGAAGATGGCGTCGGCAGCGGCCGGCTGCCCTTCGCGCGTCGTGCACCGGCCGTTGCCGACGGAGACTTCAAAAACCTGACTGCCGATATGTAGCTCATACGTCTGGCTAATGTCGGTGGCCGCGGAGTGCTGAAACGCGGCGCGCATTGCCACCAGGTACGCGTTGGCAGAGAGGAATTCGCCGTCGCGCGGCGCGTCGAGCAAGCGGTGGCCCCAGCGCCCGAGCGCCATCAGCACTGGCTCCAGCCCGCGACCGATCTCGGTGAGCTCGTAGACGGTCGAAGCCGCCGGTGGCGGCAGTACTCGTCGCTGCACAATGTGCTCTTCCTCCAGCTCGCGCAATCGATTGGCCAGCAAGTTGGTGCCGATGCCAGGTAACCCAGCGAGCAAATCGGTATAGCGCTTTGGCCCAGTCAACAGGTCACGCACGATGAGCAAGGTCCAGCGCTCGCCGATCACATCCAACCCGCGAGCAACCGCACAAAACTGGTGATAACTCCGCGCCCCCCCGCGCGCATCAGCCGAATCCGATCGCCGTGCGCTCGCCTTCGTTGTTCCGGTCCTCACAGTGGCCTTGGTGGTTTTGGAAGTCATAGTGGTCTTGGTCGTGTTGGCAGTCATTAAGTCAATGTCACTCCGCGCCCTTGCTGGTTGGTTACTAAACATGCGACATCACTGCGTACCGACATCACCTCCCCGAGAGACATTCAGTCCGTAAGTGATTTCCAGTTCCGTAAGGTCCAAGTCTCTGGGTTCGGTACTCGGTGGGTTCAGACTCCGTCACGGACATCACTCTCCTGAGAGACAGCCTCCGTGCGTGCAGCACCTCGTGGGTCTGCACTCCTTGGGCTGCACCTCGGTGGGTTCATCACTCCGTGGGTTCGTCACTCCGGTGGTCCATCGCTCCGTGGGTTCGTCACTCCGGTGGTGCAATCACTCCGGTGGGTTCTGCACCTCGGTGGGTTCACATTCCGAGAGGGACATCACAAGTAGACTATAGCACCCGCTTGACATTGCCGTGGATAGTACTATAGATTTCTAAAGTACCAACTTTCAGGAGGACCTCGTCGCATGTCCCCTCGGCGCCTTTGGACGCTTGCCCTCACCTGTGTCGCCGCCTTCATGGTCACCCTCGACGCCCTCGTCGTGATCACCGCTCTGCCCAACATCGGCCGACAGCTCAACGTCAGCCTCGATGCCCTGCAGTGGACCGTGAACGCCTACACCCTGGCCTTCGCCGCCGGCATCATCACTGCGGCCGCCGTCGCCGATCGCTTCGGCCGACGCCGACTCTTCGCCGCGGGCCTTGCCCTGTTCGCCCTTTCGTCGGCTGCATGCGCGCTCGCGCCGTCGGCCAGTGTGCTGATCGGGGCGCGAGTGATCCAGGGTCTATCGGCGGCGCTGGTCGCGCCCGTGGCGCTGACGATTCTGACCAGCGCCTTTCCGCCCGAGCGGCGCGGCGCGGTGACCGGCCTCTATGGCGGCGTCGCCGGACTGGCCGTCGCCAGTGGTCCACTGGTTGGCGGCGCGCTGACCGAGCTGTTCGGCTGGCACGCGGTGTTCTGGATCAACGTGCCCGTGGGCTTGGCAGCCGCCATCCTGTCAGTGGTGCGCTTGCCGGAAACGTTCGGACCCCGCACGAGGCTGGATCCACTCGGCACCCTGCTAGTCTCGAGCGGTGCGGTTGGCCTGATCCTGGGTCTGGTGCGCGCCACCGGATCTGGCTGGGCGAGCCCCGACACGTTGTTGTATCTGGGCGTAGGCGGCGTGAGCATGGCAGCGTTCATCGGCTGGGAGTTGCGGGTTCATGACCCGATGCTGCCGATGCGGCTATTTGCCAGTCTCGCATTTTCCGCTTCCAACAGCACCGCGTTTTTTGTAACAGCCGCACAGTTCGCAGCAGCGTTCCTGATCGCCCAATACTTTCAACTGGCGCTGGGGTATTCGCCGCTGGAGACGGGCCTGCGGATCCTTCCGTGGAGCGCCACTCCGCTGTTCGTTGCCCCTCTCGCAGGCGTCCTGTCCGACAAAATAGGTCGGCGCCCGCTGATGCTCGTCGGGATGCTCCTGCAAGCCGGTGGGTTTGTTGCCTTTGCGCTGATGGCTGGTACCGGCGCAACGTACTGGCAAGCAGTGACTGCGCTGGTTGTGGCGGGTGTTGGTGTCTCGATGGTGCTGCCGGTCGCGCCGGCCGCGGTGATGAGCGCGGTTGCGGTTCCAGATATGGGTCGAGCCTCGGCCGTGAACACGATGCTGCAGCGCTTCGGAAGCGCGTTCGGCGTGGCTGTTGCCACGGCAGTGTTCTCTGCCAGCGGCAACCTCACCAGCGCCGCGGCGTTCACCGAAGGACTTCGGCCAGCACTCCTGGTAATCGCCGCGCTCTCAGCGCTGGGCGCAGTGACCGCGGTGGGTGTTGTCGAGCGGCGTCGTTCTTCTGGCCGCATTGCGCTCGCCGTCGAGCCGGCAACAAGCCTTGGGATCGCGGCGTAATCGGACTCGGCAGCAATGCGCCGGTGCCTACCGAACGCGGCAGGCCATTCACAACCTTTCGAGCGGTTTTCGGCCGCGTTCCTAGGAGCTCATTGCAAGATCTCTGCTGCGGTCCTTCCGTTGATGCGATCGAGTTCAGGACGCATCCGTTGAATATCGCGTTTGAGGCTGGGCCCACCAATCTGTGAAAGCCGGTCGACCATGGCGGTCAGGGCTTGAACCATCGCCTGGTCGACGCGGACGGGTTCCGAGCTTCGGGCGGAGTTGACGATGACGAAGGCGCGCCGCACAAGATCCGCGGCTTGAGACTGCAGCGCGTTGTCAGCCGTCAAGAGCCGAGCGACCTCCGGACCATGAAGTTGAATAAGCGAGGTGAGCCGACGTCCCAAAGGACTCTGTGCCATCTGCTGATCGCGGAATGCCCTCAACAATCGAATCTCGCCACTGGAGAGCTCGTTGAGAAACTCCACGATGCACAGTCCGAGATCCGCCGGCACCGTGGTTGTAAATAGCTCTTGAATCCCAGTTCTTGTGTCGGTCCAGAGCGGCTGAAAGCCCCGAGCGCTGGCGTCCAGGCCCATGTAGTCGCCGATGAAGGTCACGGCTGAGTTTCCGTGGGACCACGGGGCGTCAACGCTCGGGTCCCATGGCTCGTCGGTCAGCACGTCTCGACCAAACGTGATGCCGCCATCGAAGGACAGCGACAGGACGACGTCGATGAGCATCTTGGTGGGCTTGGGGCCGAATTCGTAGTACACGCAGCCGAAGACACCGGCCGCGTCGACCACGATTTGGGGCATCACGTGATGGATGTTTGACGGGAAAGCCTCGGTCAGTAGAGGCTCGCCGGACGCCGAGCTCCACGTGTTGCCGCCATCTGTGGACCGGACGTAGTAGATCCTGGAGGCCCCCTCTCGGTAGTCTGCCCAGGCCACAAGGGTGATTCCGCCGCGGGACGCCACAGTCGGGTCGCTGATCACACGGAACGTGCCGCCGGGCAGTACGCTCCAGCCACCGATACTCGGCGCGGCGTCCTCCAAGGTGACAATGCCGGAGGCTGGATTTGTCGTCGACTGAAAGCTGTCGCCCCCATCGTGTGAAACGAGCATCTTGACAACCGAGGCGGCATCGGTCGACACGATCATCACCGTGCCGTCGTCTGCAACCGTGATCTCGGGGTAGACGGTGCCGGTCGAGATGAGGTTTCCGGCCGCTGCGCCGGCGGTCCCTTTCCAGGTGGCGCCGTGGTCAGTCGTGCGAGCGAAGGCCAGCCCACCGTTGTCCCAGATGGCGTAGACGTTGCCCTTGAACGCACTTCCCGCAAACGCGTCCCCTGCGGCCCACTGCTTGTCGTCCCCAGGGCTGGAGTGAATCGGGTTCGGCGGACGCCAGGTCTGGCCGCCGTCGCTGGACTGGTAGATCACGATGCCGATGGTGTCCCAGGTGGGCGGGTTGAAGCCGGTGAGGCCCACGAGGAAGACATTGTTGGAGTCGTCCCACGCGAGGGTTGGATCGGTCATCACGGTCGCACCTTGGGGCAGAGCCAGTTGCGCCGACGGTTGCCAGGTCTGGCCGCCATCAGAGCTGTACTCCGTCGCGAGCGTGAAGTCGTAGGTGTGGATGTTGGTAAATCGCTTCGATGCGGCAACGATCTGCAGCGGATTGTTCGGATTGATCGCGACGGAGCTCTCGCTCCTCGCGTTACTCGGGTTGTTGTCGAACGTGACTCGGACATTGGCCATGGGAGCAACCTTACCCCCGTCGTCCGGCATCTGCGCCGATGATCTGTTCGTCCTCGTGTACGCTCCTGAGCACTGAGGCACTCGAGAGGCGCCCGAGGCCACTACGACACTGCTTCGCCAAGGAGTAAAAGCCCAACATGCACGTCGCCGCCGAACCGCAGATTGGCCCCCGCTATCGCGACCTGGAACAGCACTTTGGACACTGGGAGAAGATCAAGGACTGCATCGATCAGAACATCGACGTCTTTGAAAACTATCGACAAAGCGGCCATCCGGGCGGTTCGCGTTCGAAAGTGCACCTGCTGGTGGCCCTTACGCTCGGCGGCTTCATGCGGTGGGACATTCGTCGGCCAGAGCACCGCTTCGGTGACCGCTTCATCCTGGTCGCGGGGCACACGGTGCCCGTTATCTATTCGATGCTTGCGGTGTACAACACGGCGCTGCAAGCCAGGTACGCGCGCACTCAGGATCCACGCTACCTCGTGCCCGACGCCAACAAACACCAGCTCGTATGGCGTGATCTGCTGGGCTTCCGCCGCAACAAGGGCCTGGCCGGCCACGCGGAGATGGAGGGCAAGACCCTTTTCCTGAAGTTCAATACGGGGCCGTCCGGGCACGGCTCGCCCCCGGCCGCGGGCGAAGCCTTTGCGCTGAAACGAGCTGGTGCGGGCGAGGTCAAGGTCTTCGCCGTGGAAGGCGAGGGTGGCCTGACGGCTGGCGCGAGCCACGAGACCAAGAACTCAGCGTACGGGCTCGGGCTGGACAACTTGCACTACCTGATCGACTGGAACGACTGGGGCATCGACGAGGTGCCCGCGAGCCGCATCGTGCATGGCGACCCGCGTGACTGGTTCGAACCCTACGGCTTCAACGTGCATGGCGCCGAGGACGGCAGTGACTGGGCGAGCGTGACCCGCGCGTATCTCGACACGATGCACACGCCGAATCCGGACCAGCGACCGAACATGACGTGGTTCCGCACGATCAAAGGCCGCGGCTATATCGTCACGGGCTACAAATCGCACGGCACGCCGCATCGCCTCAACTCGGAGATGTACTGGCAACTGCGCAAGGAGTTTGCCGACAAATACGGCACGCAGTGGACTGGTGTCGACGAACCCGCGCCGAGCGATGCCGCGCAGCTTCGCGCCCAATTCGAAGCGAACCTGAAGGCGATCGCCGACACGATCACGAGTGATGACGCGCTGGTGGAGTACCTGGCCGACCGACTGGTCGAGCTCGGTGAGTCGGTGCCGGAGGATCTGCCCGGGCTGCGCCTGGACACCGAGCGGAACCCGTGGCACGACAAGCGGCTGTGGGATTTTCAGAATTATCCTTCGGAATTATTTGTGAAACCCGGCAGCAACGTGCCCAACCGTGCCGCGTTGGGCAAGTGGGGCGCCTGGGTGAACTCGTTCGGTCGCGAGCACTATAACCGCCCGCTGTTTTTGGCAATGTCGGCCGACCTGGCGGAATCCACCAATATCGCGGGCTTCGCCAACGGTTTCGGAGATACAAAGGGTTGGGGTCGGCACGACCGCGAACACAATCCAGAAGGTGCGCTGCTGTCACAGGAGATCACTGAATTCACCAACTCCGGTGTGGCGGCGGGCATTGCCTGCGTGAACCTCTCGCCGAAACCGCTGGAAGACTTCGACGGGTTTTATTCCGCCCACTCCACGTACGCGTCCTTCAGCTATCTGAAGTATGGGCTGATGCGGTTATTCAGCCAGATTGGCCAGGACTCCGACATCAAAGTCGGCAAAGTGTTGTGGGTGGCGGGACACTCCGGACCGGAGACCGCAGAAGACTCGCGCACGCATTTCGGAATTTATGAAACGGCGGTGATGGAGTTGTTCCCGGAGGGTCAGGTGATCAACGTGATTCCCTGGGAGCACAACGAAGTACCGGTGCTGATCGCCGCCGCGATGGCGACCGATAAACACATTGTGGCGTTGCACTTGACGCGACCGCCAATTGAGGTGCCGGATCGCGAGGCGCTGGGCATCGCGTCGCACTTCGAAGCGGCGCGCGGCGCGTACTTGATTCGAGATTATGTTGCCGGTCAGCCGCGGATGGGCACCATCGTGGTGCAGGGCACGATGACGACATACAACGTCGTGCGCCTTTTACCCAAGTTGTCGGAGCTGGGGCTGAATGTGAAAATCGTGGCGGCAGTCAGTCCGGAGTTGTTCCGGCTGCAGTCGGATGCGTACCGTGAACGGATTCTGTCGCCCGCCGATATGATGGACATGACGTACATCACCAATGGTGCGCGGCGCCTGATGCGGGATTGGGTGCAGCATCGCATTGCCGACGAGTATGCGATGTCCTCCGATTGGGACAATCGCTGGCGGACGGGCGGCACGGTGGACGAGGTGCTGGAGGAGGCGCACCTGTCGAGGGACTGGTTGCTGAAGGGAATCCAGCGGTTCGTGGAGGAGCGGCCAGCACGACTGGACCGACTGCGCAAGGAGCTAGCCGCCGCGCAAGCCTAACCAAGCACGCGCTCAAGGAACTCCGAATATTGCAACCCACCGTGCACCGGGATGTGCCTCAGATTCTCTTGAGGCTCACACCTGGATCGAATGTGTCCGACTTCCGCGCCAGCACCATGCTGCGCGACATGCAAACGGCCATGCACCACCCGTAACGTTGTTGGGTGTTGGTGCTTGGCGCAATCCGCGTAGCAGTGTTCGGACGCATTCTTCAGCCAATCGAAAGCAGGAACGCAGTCCACGACTAGCGCGCTTGACGACCCGGCTGCATTTGCGGCGCTCGTCGACCGCTACCGTC
>JAFAZN010000458.1 GCA_019239775.1 Chloroflexota bacterium | reverse complement strand
CTTGGCGACTGCCTCAGGCATTCCAAGCTCTTCGAATATGGCCGCGGCGTCGGAGCCGGGCTCGCGTGGCGGATCACCGAGCCGCATCGGAGTACGCGACAGGCGCACGGGTAGGCCCGGCGCGGTGGTCGCACCAACACCGTCCACTTCTTGCGAAACGCTGAGTCCGCGCTGGCGCACGTAGTCATCTTGCATGAGGTCCGCCACGGGCACGCGCAGTTGCGCAGAGAGTCCACCTTCTCGAAGTCGTTGGACCCACACGTCAGCCGGTTCCTCACGAAAGCGTCCTTCGAGACCGTCCGGTTGCACACCAGTAATCTGGCACAACGTGTCCACCTTGGACGACGGGACTGCGAGGAAAAACCAGGTCCCGTCTCCGCCCTGGTAGAAGCGATTGAACGGTCCGGTGCCAAGTGTCATATAGCCACGTGGTTCGTCGCTGACGTGTCCGGCGTAGTCCAGCACGTGGGGTGTCTGCTGGAAGGTGGCCGTCTGGCACAGCGACGCCTGCACGTGTTGACCAATGCCCGTGCGGAGCCGGTGGAACAAGCCGAGTCCAGTAGCAAACGTCGCCAGGACTCCGGTGCCGATGTCGATCAGGTTGTATGGCCCGAGAATCGCAGGTGGATCCTGCCGTTCCATGATCCCCGCCACTGCCTGGCCCTGACGTTCCCAGCCCCGGCCGTGCTTCCACGGCCCGAAGTCGCCATATGCGCTGATGGAGGTGAAGACGATGTTGGGCTTGCGGACTCTGGTTTCGCGATACCCGATTCCCAGCCGATCCGCGGTGCCGGGTGAGAAATTCTCCACCACCACATCGGCACCGTCGACGAGCTTCCAGTACGTCTCCTGCGCATCGAAGGACTCCAGGTCGAGCAGCAGCGAGCGTTTGCCACGATTGAGGTATCCAGACACGCCTGCCTTTGGCGCATTGATTTTCACAACGTCAGCGCCAAACTCCAGCAGGAGCCTTCCACACGTTGGGCCCGCCAATGCGACGCAGAGGTCCAGCACCTTCAGTCCCTGCAACGGGTGGTGCAATTCAGGTTCAGGTCCCGGATGGGGTGTGGCGGCACCAACTCGGTCGAGTTCGGCGACGATTTCGGCATGATCTGCATCGGGTAGGTGGCGTGGTCCACGAGGTGCGCCATCGGTTGCCGAGAGGTGCACCGGCAGGCCCGCCATCCAGGTAGGGCCGTATTCAGGATCCTCCAGCTGGACCACCGCGCTTATTGCGCGAGCGTGGTCGGTGTTGATCCACTCTGTGGTGGTACGCGCCCAGCCCATGGCGGCTCCGGCGCGGTTGCCAATTTCCTCCCACTCACACGCGGGTCGGGTGAGGAAAAGCTCGCGCAAACGAGCATGGAGCTGTTGGTTGATGGCCTCGTCGCGCAGTTGGGCGACGTCCAGCAACGGCGGGCCCCAGTCAGTGATGCCGGCCTCCTGGGCGAACCACACCAGGTGCCGCGCACTGGAGGTGTCGAATTGGACGTACTTGCCGTCTTTGCATTTGAAGGCGCCGGCGCCGCGGCCATGGATGCCTCGCGGTGGATGTAAACCGCGCGAATCTACATAGGCTCCAGAATGGCCAATGAGCGTGAACATCGCGTCGAACAGCGGCACCTCGACGCGCTGTCCGAACCCGGTGCGCTCGCGAGCAATCAACGCCATCACCGCCCCGGTCGCACCGAAGAAACCGCCGAAATTGGAGGCCAGGGTGACGGCCGAGTAGAACGGCCGCGTCCAGTCCCAGCCGGGCTGCTCTTCCCCCGCGCGCGGGATGCAGTTATCAGTGGCGGCGTCGAGAATGCCTTCCCACGCTTGCATATCCGCGCGCGCATCCTCAGGCGCAAAGCCTGGCATCGAGCAGTAAATCAAGCGCGGATTTCGGTCGCACGCGGCATTGGCACCAAGGCCGAGGCGATCCATGACGCCAGGTCGGAAATTTTCGATCACGACATCGGCAGAACCGATCAACCGTTGAGCAACCTCGCGGTCCGAAGAACTTCCTTTCAGGTCGAGCGAGATCCGGCGTTTGCCGCGTTGCAGCATGGCGTCGGCATCGCTCTTCCAGCGCGGACCGTCGGGCGGATCGACGTGAATCACGTCGGCGCCTTGATCGGCCAGCATGACCGCGGCCAGCGGTCCAGCAATGTACTGTCCAAAGTCGATTACACGCACCCCGTCCAAAGCGCCCACGGCCGGCCAGTTTATCCTGTGACCCGCAATGGCCGAATTGGCGGGTCGCGTCGCCTGGGTGACAGGCTCCTCGCGGGGGCTGGGGCGTGCCATCGGGGCGCACCTGGCGAGCCTCGGCGCGGACCTCGTCGTCCACGGGACCACACCGACCTCAACCCGCGCGTTCCACGAGGCCGATTCTCTCGAAGCCGTCGCAACGGAGATCGCCGCGACGCACAGGGTGAACGCGCTAGCCGTTCACGGCGACCTCAGTGAGCCTTCGCGAGTCGATCACGTGATACGCGAGATCCACGAACGGTTCGGCCGCGTCGACATTTTGGTTCACGCAGCCGGTGGCGATATTGGCGCCGGCGGCACGTCTGCGCCCAATGCCGGCAAACCCGATCCCAACGATGCGGTCTTCGTCTCACTCGACGACGTCCGTGCAGTTCTCGATCGGAACCTGATGTCCACGATCCTGGTGTGCAGGGCGGTCGCCCCCGAGATGATGCAGCGCCGTTCGGGCAGCATCGTCACCATTGGCAGCGTGGATGGCCTCCACGGAACGGCGAACAGCGCGATGTACGCCACGGCCAAGGCAGGCATGACCGAATACTCTCGCTGCCTGGCCGTTCAGTTGCGCGAGTTCAATGTGCGCGTGAACGTGATCGCGCCTGCTGCCATCCTGACCCCGCGCTTCCGCGCCAGTCGCGCATTGAACGAGCAACTACTGGTCGAGGGCGGCACGCTGGTGCGCTACGGCCTGCCGGTCGAGGTCGCCCGCGCAGTTGAGTTCTTTGTCGGGGAGGGCGCCTCGTTCGTCACGGGCCAGGTGCTACGCGTCGATGGAGGTATCCAGGTATGGCCAGCATGAAAGCCCTGTTCAAAGCCGCGCCCCAACCTGGTGCGCTCGAGCTGCGCGAGATCGAATGGCCGTCGCCACGCGCCGACGAAGTTGTGATCGACGTGGCCGGCGCCTCGATCTGCGGCAGCGACCTGCACATTGCCGAATGGCACCCGATGGCGCAGTGGACCGTAACGCCCGTGATCATGGGCCACGAGTTCGCGGGCGTCATTCGAGAGGTCGGCTCAGCGGTCTCGGACTATCAGCCCGGCGATGCGGTGGCGGTCGAATCGGTGATCTGGTGCGGCACGTGCCCGCGATGCCGTGAGGGCAAAACAAACGTCTGCGACAACCGACGTCTATTTGGACTGCACGTGCCTGGCGGCCTGGCCCAGGCGGTTGCCGCGCCAACGAAGCTCCTGCATCGACTGCCAGCCGGTCTTCGGCCAGAGCATGCCGCGCTGGCGGAGCCGACCACCGTCGCGCTGCATGCGGTGCTGCTCCAACCGCCACAACCTGGCGATGTGGTGCTCGTTACAGGCCCCGGGCCGATCGGCCTGCTGTGCGGCCGCATCGCACGCGCCTTCGGGGCGCAGGTGCTGATCTCGGGCACGCCAGCTGATGCAGCGAGGCGACTGCCCGCCGCGCGTGAGTTGGGTCTCGAGCCGCTGGACCCCTCGCGGCCATTGCATGAATCCATCGACGGTCCAGTTGACCTCGTGCTGGAATCCTCGGGCGCAGGCGCCGCTCTGACCGATGCCATGCAGCTGGTCAAGCGCGGCGGCGGCATCACATTGATCGGGATGCCATCGCGCAATGTCGAGCTGGATCTGGCCGTGGCGCTGCGTGGCGAAATCGCGCTTCGCGCCAGCTACTGCGGCACCTGGCACGACTTCGAACGAGCCTTGAGGCTCATCGCCGACGGGATCATCCCCGCCGAGGCCATCATCGCGCGTTATCCCCTGGACCGCGCCCTCGAGGCTTTTGCGGACGCTTCGGCGCAACGGGTTCTAAAACCGCTGGTTCACCCCTGAACACGGGTCGAGTATGCTATTGGTCCGCGGCGGGCCAGTGACGTCCCTCTGCGCCCTTATCTCCCATACGGGTGCACGATGACTTGCTCAAAGGCCCACTTCGTCCATACTGACGCCGCTTTTTCTCCACCGTACAGCAGCCTGCCCGAGCCCGACGGCCTGTACGACCCGCGCTTCGAGCACGATGCCTGCGGGGTCTCGTTTGTGGTCGATATCAAGGGCCGCCCGAGTCACGACATCGTGGCCACCGCGATGGGCGCCCTGTGCAACCTCGATCATCGTGGCGCGCAGGGAGCCGAACCCAATACGGGCGACGGCGCGGGCATGCTCATCCAGGTGCCCGACGCCTTCCTTCGCTCGGCCGTGGCCTTTGAGCTTCCACAAGCGGGCGCGTACGCCGTCGGGCTGTGCTTTCTCCCGCGCGACACTGCGCTAGCCGCCGAGTCTATCTCCCATGTGGAGGCGATTCTCTGCGAAGAGGGTCTCTCCGTTCTCGGCTGGCGCGACGTGCCCACCAACGCACGTTCGGTTGGCGCCACCGCGCTGCGCGTGATGCCCAGTTTCAAACACGTGTTTGTTGCAGATCCGCAAGGTGCGACAGGCATTGCGCTGGATCGACGGCTGTACGTCGCCCGCAAGCGCATCGAGCACGAGATCCACGGCCCGCACGCGGTGTACTTCCCATCGCTATCCGCGAGAACACTCGTGTACAAGGGCATGCTCACCACGCCCCAATTAGGTGAGTTCTTTCCCGAACTGGCGGACTCTCGAGTTGAATCTGCGCTCGCACTAGTCCACAGCCGCTTCTCGACGAACACCTTCCCATCGTGGCCGCTGGCGCACCCGTACCGCATGGTCGCCCACAACGGCGAGATCAACACGTTGCAGGGCAACCGCAACTGGCTCCGCGCACGCGAAGCGCTTATGTCAAGCCCCAACCTGCCCGGGCTCGAACGCGCCTTCCCG
>JAFAZN010000030.1 GCA_019239775.1 Chloroflexota bacterium | reverse complement strand
GGCGGCGTTTCGCTGAAATAGAACGCGATGGTCCCAGCGGAGTCGACATCGATCAGGCTCGGCACAGCCGGTGGCGGGAGGACCGTGAACCGCTGGGCTATCGTCGTGGTCGCGAAGAAGCTGAGGTGAGCAGTCTTCTCGTTTCTCGCCGCCGGACTCGGATCCGAAAAGAGGTCCGCATCGTCAACGCCCGCAATGTGCGTGATGTAGCCAAATTCGGTCACGCTCGCGGCAGCCTGCTCGGCCCGCCCGACAAATTCCAACGACGTCTGCGACAGACGTTGATCACTCGCGTCGCCGCGTTCGGCTGCCGGCGCCAATTGCACGCCAACCACCAGGGCAGCAGCAAGGCCGACCGTTGCCGGCAAACCCACCCAGAATACACGCCGCATGAGCTTTCCTCCCCAGGACTATGTCTAAATGCCGTGACCGATAGTAGCCGCCGCCTGCCTGGCGCCCGGCCCGTCCCTGCACGTACGCCGCCGATGTTTTCTAATGTTTGGGCGGCATGGACGACAGCCAGGCAGGGCACCTGGAGCGGCTGGACTCAATTGCACGTCAACTCGTAGCACGCGCAACGCAGATCCGCTTTCAGCTTGCCCGTACGGAGGAGGAGCGCGCGGCGGTGTTCCGCTTGCGCTTTGAGACCGTCGCCAAGCAAGGCTGGGCGAGCCTGGCAGAGTTCCCGGAGGGGTTGGAGCGCGACGCCTACGACGACGCTGCCCTCCTGGTAGTTGGCTGGCATGATGACACGCTGGCCGCCACTGCACGACTGGTCTTTCCGGACGCGTCGCGGCCGTTGCCGATCGAAGAGGAATTCGAACTTTCGAGCGAGCTGCCAAGCGGTGTTGTGGATCTGCGGCGAGCAGTCGTCGCCGCCCCGTATCGATCGCGCCGGCACACCGTCTATGCGGCATTGTTAGCCCGCTGCTGGCTCGAGGTTCGCGACCACGGCTTGCATCGGATCTGTGGCGCAGCCAGCCCGAGGTGGCTGAAGCGGTTTCGCCAACTTGGGTTACCGGTGCAGGTGCTCGGCCCAGCCCAACAATACTGGGGCGAAGAGCGGTACCCGCTGTTTCTGGACGGCGTGGAGCTTGCCCAAGCGGTGGCAGATAGACCACGCCTGTCACTGTAGTCAGTACGGTATGGTCTGGGGCTCACCATAGATGAAATCATCCATCACCGCGACATTGGTATCAGGGCCGTCATCCGGGCCGAGCGCCACGCTGCCATACACGATGCTCACGCGCGCCACGACCGGCTGATCAAACGCCACTCCGAGGAATGAGAGGCCACCACTGGCGACTGGCACAGTGAAGCGTCCCAGCGAATTCCCGCCATTGTCGAAATACTCGAACGCGGTGTGATCGGTTTCGACGTTGGTATAGACCGCGCCGAAGCCGCGGACCTGGGCAGGCGACTGCGACCCGGGAACTGCGAAGGTGAGATTGACCTCGTTGCTGCCGATGGGTGAGAAAAGCCGTTCCGGGCTGAAAGTTTGGAACAGCGCGGGGTAGCTGGGATTGATATTGCCGAACCGCACTGGCGTGCCAGTTGGATTGCTGCTGTTCGCGCTGACCTGCAGACCAGTTCCGGGCGTGGCAAGCAGTGCACCTCGCGCCCGGGGGTCTGTCGCCGCGTTGAAGAAATCGCCCGGCAGGAAGTTGGGCGCCGCAAACTGATCCGGTACGCCGTCCCAGTTAATTTCGCGCCGGCCGGCCGGCCGCGATCCGGGGACACCACCGTTGTTCGGGTCGCCAAGGAGCGTGCGGTACGCGGCTACCACCAGGGTAATGTCGCCGGCTCCTGAGACAACGGTTGGCGGCTTCACAGTGTCCGCTGAGGTGGTGGCCGCCGGCGGCGTCGCGTACGGCGCTTGCGCCGACACCGGCGCGGCGAGGCTGAAGAGTAGAAGCGGCGCGACCAGACGCGCTTTAGCGAGTCCTTCGACCAGATTCACGGCGCGTTCTCCTCTCAACGCATAACTGCGAGTCCCACAATGGACCAGGTGCCGTCGCCGAGCCCGTACGCCTGATTCGTCACAACGATGCGCCTGCACCACGGCCACTCATGATGCGGCGCCGCTCCGGCCGCGAACGACTACCCTTTGATAACAATCGGGCCGCGAGGGACGACTCGAATTCACGACCGACATGGCCAGCGGCGCGATGTCGATTACCAATCTGGCACCAGGCGCAACCGTTTCCGGTACAGTCGGCGATAGGGCACCGACCGCTGGAAGGAAGCGCGAAATCATTCTGGATGATTCGGTGGAGCTCGGTTTGAGCTATGGCATCGTGTCCTATCAGAACCTGAACAGCGCGAGCGCTTTCAACGAGTTGAACAACATGGAGATGCAAATAGTTTTTGACATTGGCAAGCAACTTCAACCGTCGTTTGGCAAGGGCGAAATCAGTGGCGCTGGCAGCGATCCGAGCAACAGCGCGCCCTGGCAGACACGCTCCAGCGAGTATCCGACGATCTACTGCGACGGTGTCGTGGTCCAGGACGAGATTGCCCTGACCGGCACCGCACCCACCGCCACCGGTCCGCACACCGAAACGTACGACTACGCCGTCCCGCCAAGTGGATGCGGCCCGCAGCACGGTGGATCAAACTACGACGTGACGTAGACCTTCATCCGCGGCAGATCGTCGTG
>JAFAZN010000233.1 GCA_019239775.1 Chloroflexota bacterium | reverse complement strand
ACGTGGATGCGACTGCCTGCGCGCAGCGGCCGCGGAACCCGCCTGGCCAGGTGTCGCAGCTGGCTACCGGCGGAACCCGCCCTAGGTGACATGCGGCTGCGCTGAATGCGATTCGGGCAGGGCAACGTTGCAGCGAGTGGCGGGTAGGGCCTCCTGGTTAGGGCGCGGTGTGATCCGCCTTATCGTGGATGGGCGCCGCGGCGGCTTTCACGCGGTCCTGGCTGCTCGCTACACAGGCGGCCAGGAACCTGTCGCGGGCGGCGGTGTCCCAGCGCGCCCAGATCTGCCACTGCACCAGGCTGTACACGGCCCACGCGAGCACGCCCAGCAGGGCGCACAGGCCAACGAACGCCGGCAGGCCGAGCAGCAGTCCGGCGGCGCCCGAAATCGGGGCGAGCAGCGGCGGAAGCGAGTCGCGCACGTAGAACAGCGCAGAAACGAGCCAGGCAGCCGCGCCAACGAGCCAGCTATCCGCACCATTGAGCGAGCCAGGTGCTGCGCCACTCACCCCGCCGGCTGCACTACCAAGCCCGCCAACTGCGCCGCTGACCCCACCGGCCGCGCCGTTGACGGCACCGCTCAGTCCGCCAGGTGCGCCACTGGCCCCGCTGGCTGCGCTGCTGAGGCCGGTGGCAGCACCCGTGTTAGCTGCGGCTATCGTGCCGATTGGCTGCCATGGGTTTACGCCTTGCAGCAGGCCGCTTAGCCAGGGGCCTAGCGCGGCGATGAACCAGACGGCAGCTACCACGTCGCGCCACAGCGCCAATGCGCTCAGGCGGACGCGGCGGGACCGAATGCCGTCGAGCAGGACGTCCGAAGCCGGCCAGAACGCGGAGCGATCGTGGTGCGCCGAGCTGATCTCGGCGGCCAGTCGCAGCACCACCTGTTCGTCGTTGGTGAAGTAGCCGCCGTGGTCGGTGACCACGTTCATCGCGTTGGTGACCTGCTCACTGATCGGCGGGTTGCCCGGGCCGACCT
Source organism: Chloroflexota bacterium (assembly GCA_019239775.1). Classification (GTDB taxonomy): domain Bacteria; phylum Chloroflexota; class UBA6077; order UBA6077; family CF-72; genus CF-72. Next base: position 28,650 of record JAFAZN010000233.1, on the reverse strand, counting down.
GAACGAGGGCATCACCAGTTGGGTGGTACAGGTCGGTCATGGCACAGGGCGCGCCGCTGGGCAGGCGGTGTCGGCTCGGGTCGAGCGGCCCGGCTGGCACGGGGTCGTACGACGCCCAGAAGTCGGTCCACAGCGTGTTTCCGATCACCGGCGCGAAGAGTCGATCGAGCTTCGGCGCGAGCAGCCACGATTTATTGAGGCCGGCCCCAAAGGTGAGCAGCTTGCGGGTGCGCTGCGCGACATCCGCGTACACCGGATCTGTGAGCATCCCCACGCTGACGACGCAACCTTCGGAGTGGGCGACCACTGTCAGCTCGTTACAGTCGGCGCGACGGAGCAGGGCGCGGCCGGCGTCACCGACGCGTCGACGCACGTTGGCTGCCTGCAGCTCATCGTCCAGGAACATCCGAAACTCGCCCGCGCCCGCGGTCAGCACCGGCTGTAGCAGCTTGAGCAGGATGAAATCCTGAACGGCGTCGATCGGGATCTGCGCCAGCACCATCAGCGGCACCAGCAGCACGTAGCCGACTGCCAGACCGACGGCGTAGGCGAGGCCAAGCAGGACGCAGTTGACCAGGTCGACGAACTGCCATACACCCGCTGGTTGGCTCGACGTAGTTGGGTCGGTGGGTTGCACCAGGCGCTGCGCTCGCAGCGCGGTGTTGCGCAGCATCTGCGCGAGGATGTCGAACAGGTGGACGAAGGACCAGTACAGCATCGTGCTCAGGTCTGGGTGGAAGCTGCTGCCGGCCCACCAGGCCTCGGCGAAGTACCAGTCCTGATCGGGCAAGCGCAGAATCGCGAGGGGTGGTTGGTCGCCCTGGCCGACGTCGAAGGGGACGAAGCTCAGCTCGACTCGACCGACCTCGGCGGCGGGCCGGCCGTAGAACAGCTGCGCCCAGCGCTGCACCCACGCGACCAGCGGCGAGCCGATGTACAGCAGGGTGTCGGACTTGCGCTGCTGGCCAACACCGTGAACCACGAGCACGCAGCGGCGCTCGCGGGTGGTCTGGCGCGATTCAGCCGATTGCTCGGCGTGTTCTAACACCGTCATCTGCGTGCTCCCCCGAGGTGCGCTGGGCCAGTGTCGGATGCAACTGGGGATGTGTCAATGGCGGACTTCGCGCCGCATCCACCGTTTGGCAGCTCGCAACGACGTCAATCACTCCGTGAGGGACATCACCTCCGGTGTGAGACATCACGACCGTGGAGGACATCACTCACGTCGGGGACAGGACCTCGGTGAGGGGACAGCACCTCCGCGGGGTCAGGGGGCTTGGATGGTGTAGCGGGTGATGGCGACCTGGTTTCCGTCGCCGCCTACGAAGAGGCCGGCTTGGCCGCTGGTGAAGGTGTTATCGGTTCTTGCGGCCACTGGCGTGCCATTCACGTTGAGACTGAGCGTGTTGCCGACGGCGCGCACCGTCAGCTCATTGCTGGCGCTGCCGGTCTTGACCGCATCTGAATGCTGCCACGGCAGCAGGTCGACCCAGTGATCGTCGTCGCGACGCCATATGCCGACCTCACCTTTGTCGCCAGCTTCGAGCACGTAATAGTGGCCATTCTGACTGGTGCCGTCCTGCAGGGATGTCGCCTGGTCGCGAACGATGATGCCGTAGCCGCCTCCATCTGGACCGGCCAGCTTGCGGAACATCGCGGTGATGACCACGTCGCCGGGGATGTTGGCGACCGGCGCGCTGACAGCGGCGAACTGGCCAGCCTGACGCGTAGAAATGCGGTACGTCCCGTTGGTCATCAACGCCGAACCCAGGGGATTGCTTGGCCAGCCCGCGTCATTGGAGGCGAAGCGCTCGTCAAAGATAGGTGCGCTCGCCTGAGCACCCGCGACGGCAGGCGCGGGCGCGGCGGTCGGCTGGGCGGCAGGCGCGGACGTCGGCGGAGATACGAGCGCAGCGGCGGTTGGCTGTGCCGCGGCCTGGCTCGGGTCGGTGGTGGCATCGCCTGGCTGCGTGACGACTGGCGTGGCGCGCAAGGGAACCGGCGTAAGCCGGCTTAGGCCGAGGTTGGCGACGGGCGTGCCGGCTTCAACCAGGCTCGTATTGGGCAAGTTGGCGGGGTCAATGCTGCTGTCGCCGAACAGGGCGTCCCACTGCGGCACGAGATAGAGCACGGCCGCAACGGCGAGCACCACCACCCCGACCACCGGGATCGCGATCAGTGGCAACGAGCCGAACCTGCGTTCCTGCGCCCCATCGTTGGCATCGGGCGCTGATTGGGGCGCGGGCTCTTGCTGGCGGCGCGGCGCAGGAGCGGGATCCTGGATGGGACTGGCTGCCGTCGCTACCGACGCCATCTCGCCGCTAAGGCTGGCGGCACGGTTCAGCCGCGCCCGGAGCGGGGTTGGCGGAGCTATCGGATGACCGTTCTGCGCGCCTGAGGGCGGCATCGGTCGCAGCGGCCGCGGCCCCGCCGCAAGATTGCTGGCGACCTCACGCTCAGGCGACACGGGGCGGCCCGTCACGGGCAGCCGCACGATGCGCGGCTCATCAGTGAGTGCTGGCGCGGATGATTCCACGCGCGGGGGAACGGGTCGCGCGGCGCGAGCTGGCTGATTGGGCAGCAGACCCGCCAGACGCGGGCAGGTGCCGAACTGATCGCTCAGGCAGAGCTCACGTTGCTGATCGAGGGACAGCGGCAACGGCCGGCCAACGGCGAAGCAGCGGTGCAACCGCGTAGGACGGCCGAATGAACTGGCGGGATCATCCTCGAAGCCAAGCTTCGGGCAGTGTGCGCTCGCCCTGGCGGCTGCCCTTTCGGGCGCCGCTGCGGCTTCTACCTCGACTGATGACACCGACTCGACTGGCGCATTGGACGCAGTCGCGGGAACCGGCGCGTTTGGAGGCGCCACGGCTGGCGCAATCGGCATTTGGATCTGGGGGGGTATCGGGAAACGCGTCACAAGGGTGACGGCTGTTGAGCGCGCTGCTCCTGTGCCAAATTCGATCAAGCCGGCGTTCAGCAGGGCGCCGAGGTGCCACAGCGCATCCATCGAGCCGCGGCGGGCGACGATCTCGCGCACGCTGCGCTGGCCATCCACCGCCAGCAGCGTTTGCAAGGTGGCGCGGTCGAGCTGGACTGGTTCCTCGGCGTTGTCGCCGGTCGTTGGCGATGGCACCGCGTCAACGGCAGGCAGGCCGCGGTGGCCGCTTGCTACACGTGCAGAAATTTCGTCGAGGTGCACAAGCAAGCTGTCGCCGTCGAGGTGAATCGTCGGCTCGCCGCTCGGGACGACCTGCGAATCGAAGTTGAAGCTGGCGCCCGGCAGGACCTCGACCAGCGCATCAAGCGCGGGCAGCCCGGTACGTATCCCGAAGGTGGCCTGAACGAGCCGACCCTTGTCGAACAGCATCTCGCCGTGCCAATCGTCTTGCGAGAGCCGTAGACAGCCGCTCTTGTGCAGTCCGCTCAGGAACCGCACGATGGCAGTCAGGCCGAGCCCGTCCAACATGCCACTGAGTTCGGTCATCTCTTGCTCGCCAGCCTCCGCTATGGGGCATTCTGGGTGTGCGGCGTTGAGCAACGTCCATAGTGGCCGCGGACCTTCGGTTGAGATCGAGTTGAGAGCATTGTTTCCGAGGCGTCAGGCAACGTCCGTGCCGTTGGAGGACTCTGTTCCGTCGGATGCAATCGTGTAACCCTTGCCGCGCACCGTCACGATTAGCGGCGCCGACTTGGATGAACTGCGTAGCTTCAATCGCAGTCGACCGATATGCACGTCGATCAGATGACCCGTCCCCAGATCCTGGTAGCCCCAGACGATTTGTCCGAGCGTTTCACGCGACAACACCTCATCAGGCCGACTCGCCAGGGCCACGAGCAGGCGGTACTCGGTAGGCGTGAGATGCACCTGCTGGCCGCCGATGCTCACCGTGCCGCGCGACTGGGAGATCATCAGGTCGTCGACGCGAATCTGGTCTGAAGGCGTCGACGCCACCTCGCGCACCCGCGAGGCGCGACGCAGCACCGCTTCGATGCGCGCCTCCAACTCGTCCAGGTCGAACGGCTTGGCGTCGAAGTCGTCGGCGCCAAGCTTGAGGCCAAGCACCCGGTCAACCTGCTCCTGGCGGGCGCTGCAGATGATGATGGGCGCATTCGTGAGGTTTTTCAGTGCGGTGGTCAGCACGAGACCGTCGGTGTCGGGGAGCATGAGGTCGAGCAGGATCAGGTCCGGCCGCACATGCTCGATGATCGAGCGGGCCTCGGCGCCCGTATCGACGGCCGTGACCCTATAGCCGCTGCTCTCCAAGGCTTTAGTGAGCGAGCGCGCAGTATCGGGGTCGTCTTCGACAAGCAGAATCGTGTCAGACACTGATTGATAACCTCCTGCACTCCCTCCGGTGCAGAATCGGACTCCCCAGTAACAATTCGTAACACCCTGCGCACTGTGACCGCAACGCCAGGGAATGGTTTGGGTGTTGTCGACTGGTTGGCAACGGGTTGTGACGACACCGCGGACCACCACAACCGGCGAACTGGCGTTTCATGGGGTCGACCCCAGCATGCCACCGTGTTCGGCGCCCGTCGAAGGACTTTTGGCAGTCCCGCAGCAGACGTTCGTACTGGTTTTGGAAGTACGACCGGCCCCCCAAATCACCCCCGATGGGGGAGTCACATCCGAACCGCTTCCGACGATAGTGCTGCAGGTCACGTTTCCGTAACACGTGACCCTGGACAACGGCACCCGAGGAGGCTTAGCAACTGATGCGATGGTTTAAGCAGGGGACCTGGTGTGAGCGCGTTCCCGCGCGGGGAGCGGCGCCATTGATGGCCGCGCTGACGGTCATGGGCATACTGAGCCACCTGGGTGTGGCACAACACCTGGCGGGCGCCGTCGGCTGGATCTGGGGCTAACCGCACCCGCTTGCGTCCCATTCTCAAGCTGTACATCGCACTGGTCGCCACGAGCGCGGCCGCGCTGCTCGCGCATGATCTGAGCGTACTTGCGGATTGGGCCTACCCCTCGTCCGTAGGAGTCACGATTGCGCTAATCGTGCTCACATTGCTGGGCGATCAGCTTCAGTTCGAAGTTCGGCGGGGCTGGTACACGAATGCCAGCGCGGTCGCCCATATCAGCGCGGCGTTCTTGCTGCCACCGGCCCAGGCGATGGCCATCGCCGCGCTCGGACTCACCGCGCGTGCGCTGCGTTACCGCCAGCCGCGCGGGAAAGTCCTGTTCAACATCGCGAATATGTCGCTTGCCGTTGGGGTAGCAGCGCACCTCGCAGACGCGCTGGGCGGGCCCGCTCGCGTATCTCTCGGCGGCACGTGGACCGATCCGCTCGTCGGCGTGCTCGTCAGCGCGGCGTATTGCTGGCTGTCGGCCACCACGGTGGCTGGGGCTGTTGCACTCGATAAAGGTCGGCCGATCTGGGCGGTCATGCGCGGGAACCTGGCAGTGCAGTCGATCGGCGAGATTGGACTTGGGCTGGTCGGCGCACTCCTGGCGGTGATGTTGAACGCGGCCCCGAACTGGGCGCCCATACTTCTGGTGCCCGCGGGCCTGCTGTATCTGGCCAAGCAATCGACGGATCGAGCGGATCGTCGCTCGCGCAACATGGCCATGACCAGCGCAGTTGGCCGGGCAGTCGCAGGCACGCTCGATCCACAGCGCGCGTTCCAGGCGATTGCCGAAGGCCCCGTGCTGGACGGATTGAAGCTCGATGGGCTCGCATTGATGCCGATCGGCCCGTCGCCGGCGTTTACAGCCCACGTCTCGAGCGACTGCGATAGACCCGTGCTGCGCGCGGCATTGCTCGAACAGCTCTGCTTGCAGCCGCGGCAGATCGACCTGGATACACGCCAAGGCCTGAGCCAGCCGGATTGGCTGCCCGAACCCGTGCGCAACATGCGCATTGCCGCGGCCGCGCTGCCCTTCGGAGCAGGCACACACGAGCCGGTCGGGGCGCTGATCGCCTGGCGCGAACTGCACGACGGTCGGCGGGCGTATTTCGATCGCGAAGAGACGCTGGTGCTCAAAACGCTGGCCGATTACGCCGCGGTCACGCTCGAGACGGCACGTCTCGCGCAAGAGACGGCGCGCCTGAACCACGAGGCTGGACAGGCCGAAGCTCGACGCGAAATGGAGTCACTGCGCGAGGTCGCTCGCCTCAAGGACGAATTCCTCGGTCAGGTTTCGCACGAGCTGCGCACGCCGCTGACCATCATCCACGGCTATTCCGAGCTCATCGTCGACGGCATGCTCGAGGATCCCGAAACGGTTCGACAGAGCGCGGACGAGATCCATTCCAGCTCAGCGTTGATGTTGCGTCTAGTGGACGACCTGCTCGATACCTCGCGCTTGGAATCAGGCCGCATCGAGCTGAAGCCGGTTGGCCTCGACCTGAGTAACTGGTTGATCAAGCTGACGACAGCATTCGGTCAGGCGACGCCGACCCACCGTATCGTCGCCGACGTTTGTGAGCCGCTACCTACGGTTTTCGCCGACGCCGATCGGCTGGGTCAGGTCATGAACAACTTGCTCTCGAACGCGGCGCGCTACTCGCCACGTGGCAGCCCGATTCGCGTCTCGGCCGATCTCGTCGGCGACTGTATCGAAGTCAAGGTCGCGGATCAGGGTTCTGGCATCGCCGCCGAGGACTGCGCGCGGATCTTTGAAAAGTTCTATCGCGGCAAACACGGCGCCACGCTGGCCGTTCGCGGCGCTGGGCTCGGACTGGCCGTCGCACGACAGCTCATCGAAGCGCACGGCGGTTGCATCGGCGTGCGCAGCGTGCCAGGTATCGGCTCGACCTTCTGGATCCGGCTGCCGATTCAGGCGCGGGTATCGCTCAATCGGGTGCTGGCCGCGTAGCTGGATCGGGCTTGTGCTTCGGCGTCGGTCGACCGCCCGAGCCGAGATGCAGAAAGTTGCCGACGACCGTCGGAATGTCACGGCTGGCGCGGCGTAGGTGACGGCCAATCGGCTCGCCGTGCGAGTGATAGACCACCGCGGTTGGCTCGTATGCGATCACGTAACCGCGCTCCTGCATCGTGCGCACCCAGGCGATGTCCTCGGCACCGCTCACGCGTTCATCGAAGGGATGCTCAAGCCACAGCGACCGCCTGAATGCGCCGTTGGCGTTCGAAAATAACGGGCGTCGATCGAGCAGCTTTGGCGACTCGCTGAGCACACCGGTGAGCCGCATACCGATGAGCTCGAGCGGTGTCGCGTTGGCACGCGGTAGCTGGCGGCCGTACACGCCCGCAACGCGAGGTCGAAAGAACGGCGTCAGGAGATTCCGCAGCCAGCCTGGGTTCGCGGGCAGCGAATGTGCGCTCAGGGTAGCCACGATTTCCGAGTCAACATGCGCGACGCCCAGGTTGAGCGCGTAGCCGTAGGTGAATTCCTCGGGCGTGATCTGAATCAGGTGCGCCGCGAATGACCGAACGACGGCCTGGGTACCGTCGGTCGAACCCGAGTCGACCACGATCACCTGGCGGGGCGGCAGGGCGACAGGATCGAGGACGGCTTGCAGCGTTTCGCCGATGAAGCGCGCCTCGTTCTTGGCGCGAATCACGACGGCAACACTCGGGATTCCCCTCAGGACACGTCCCCTTCGGCAAGCTCCCCGCCGAGATTCTACGAGGCCGCGACTTATGGTCTCATGCGTTACCGGGACGCATGCCTCGAGCCACCGCCGCCACCACCCGCGATCGCATTCTCGACGTCACCGCCGAGCTCATGCGTTCCGCGGGGCTCGCCACACTCACGACCCGCGAGATTGCGCGCGCGGCCGGACTCACCGAGGCGGCCCTGTATCGGCACTTCAAAAGCAAAGAAGACCTGCTGACCAGTGCCTTTGCGGAACGACTGCCCGAGTTCATCGAGCTGATGAGAGATCTGCCGCAGCGCGCAGGCCAGGACAGCGTGCACGAGAACCTGCGGCGTGTTGCCGAAGCCGCCGTGCCGTTCTATCGCAAGGCGATGCCGATGCTGGCCTCGATGTTCGGCGATCCCCAGCTCTTGGCGCGGCATCGCGCGTGGGCCCAGGAAACTGGGCTGGGGCCGCACCGAGCCAACGCCGCGCTGTCCGCATATCTACGCTCGGAAGCCGCGCTGGGTCGCGTTGACGCTTCCCTTAATACTGATGCGGCGGCGGCCATGCTGCTCGGCGCCTGCCAGCAGCGCGCATTCTTCGATGAATTCCTGGGGCATGCGCTCGATTACAAGGAGATTGGCGCGTTCGCTGGCGCACTCGTTGACACCCTCTGCGGACCTGCCGAGGCCAGGTCCGCCAAGATATAATGCGGCGTTTCCCGCGGTGGGCGTAGCTCAGTTGGTTAGAGCGTCGGATTGTGGCTCCGAAGGTCGCCGGTTCGAACCCGGTCGCTCACCCCGTCTCGTGCATTCCTGGCACATAGGAGATGCCCAGGATGACGCCCTCGGGCGTCTGAAAACGCGCCACGGTCTGACCCCACGGTTCCGTTCGCGCCGCGTGAAGCAGCTCGTAGCCTTTGCTCGATAGCTCGTCGGCGGCTGGCGCCACTGCTGCCTGCGTCGGCACATCGAACTCGATGCTCATCTGCGGGACGGGCCGATCGTTCGGCCACTGGCTCGTTCCGAAGCAAGCCTGCGCGACCTGCGTCAGGGGCCAGACGCCAAAATGTTTGGACCCATCAACTTCGTCGGTGAAGACGTAGTCGTCACCGGGGCCCGCGGGCTGCAGCGGCAAACCGAGGGCATCGCTGTACAGTCGACTGCTCTTCGAAGGATCAGGCGTGATAATGGCGACACTGGAGATAAATTTCACGTCCATACCCCTGGAGCCTAAAGGCGCGTGAAGCTGGCGGTCTTGGAGAAAACGGCCACTGCTGCAGCAATGCCGGTCCATCGTGAGGCGGGACCGGAGCCACTGGTCTACCGCGAAAGGGCGCCGCATCCCGCGTTGGCCGATCGGGTGGTCTGCACGTGGGTGGATCCCGCTCGGCCACGGCCGCAGCCTGTGCTGCCGGACGCGTGCATCGACCTGGTCTGGGACGGCACCAGCGTGGAGGTGGCGGGGCCGGACACCCACGCCGTGGCGATTGAGGGCAAGCTCAGTTACGTTGGTGTGCGCTTTCGGCCAGGCGCGGCGCCTGCCTTTCTGGGGATCGGCTGCGATGAGCTTGTGGATGGTCGCGTGGCGCTCTCGGACATCTGGGGTCGCTTTGCCTTGGACCTGCAGGAGGAATTGCTCGAGCAGCCCCTGCAGGCGATGGCCATTCTGGAGCGGGTGTTGCTAGACCGGCTCGGGACGACGCCCGCAGTGGACCCCGTCGTGGGCGAACTGGTTGATCTTCTAGCGCGCGGCGCGCCTCTCTCTGAGAGCATTAAGGAACTAGCCGTGAGCGATCGAACGCTGCGGCGCCGCTGCGCGGTTGCCATTGGCTACGGTCCAAAGACGCTGGAACGCATCCTTCGCTTCCGCCGTGCCCTGCGCCTCCTGCGCAGCCACCAGCCACTGGCCGAGACCGCGCGTCTCGCAGGCTATGTAGACCAGGCGCACCTGACCAATGAGTCCCAGCGCCTGGCAGGCCTGACCCCCGCCGCTCTGGCCGCCCGCCGCACCCTAAGCATCAGCACCAACGGCTGCAACTAAAAGCGCGCCCGGACGGACTCGAACCGCCAACCCTCAGTTCCGAAGACTGATGCTCTATCCATTGAGCTACGGGCGCTGGATGGCGGGGTCATTTTAGCTTTTCGGGAGTTGCCGCGGTCTGGTGATAAAGATGTATTCACCGCTGTTTTCCGTAAATGGCTCGCGGGTGAAGGAGCCGTAGAGGGCCTCTACTTCCAGGCCTGCCACGTCGATCAGTCCAAGCCACTCGTTCTTAGTGGCCCACCACAGCGAGCTCTTACCGCCGCCGTCCAGGGTGAGGTCGATGCGGTTTTCGGCGATCGCGTAGTGCACCCTGTGCGGGACTGGCTTGTCGCGATGCTGGCCGTCGTATTGCGCTGCCAGACGGTGGTCGAAGACGAACGCGTTCCAGGCAAAGCGGCCGTCGGAACGCAGACAGGCAGCCACGCGCTCGAAGGTGCGGCGCCGGTCGGCCCAGGTTGGCAGGTGCTGCAGCGAGCGGAACGGACAGTAAATCAGCGCGGCCGGCTCGTTCACGGTGAGCTCGCGCATGTCCGCTAGGCGCAGGTCCAGCGTGACGCCGGCTCTGGCCGCGTTGCGCTGTGCCTGCTCGAGCATGGCGGGTGAGGTGTCAACGCCAGCAACGCTTCGGCCAGTTGCCTGCGCGACCGGAATTGCCACGCGGCCGTTGCCGATGGCCAACTCGACCAATGGGCCGTCCGCTTCACGCGCCAGCTCGACGTAGAAGCTGATATCCGCGGTCATCGGCGCCGACCATTCCTCGTAACGGTTGGCGAAGGCCTCATCCCAGCTCATCGGGGCCATGCTACGGCCGCGCCGCGGCACCCGCTTCTCTGCGCTCGCTCCCTCCGTGCGGCACTGGCCCTTGAGGTTGGCAGTCGCGTGACGGGAACGCCGCACTACTGAAACGGCGGGGTCGGTAGCGGCCACGGGTGCGGCGGCTTCGGGGCGGGGCTGGGGCGGCGACGAAGAGGGCAGCGGGGCTTGCAGCGTGCACTCGCGGGTACGATGCGCGTTAAGCGCATGGCCGAAGCGATCGTTGTTGGTGGGGGTGTTATGGGCTTGGCCTCGGCGCGCGAGCTCAGGCGTCGCGGGTACTCCGTCACCTTGCTCGACCGCGCGCAGCCGGGCCGGGCGGCATCCTGGGCGTCCGCGGGCATCATCGGCGCGACGCTGCGCGATGAGTCGGATCCACAGCACGCGCTGCGCCGCCTGAGCCGCCAGTTGTGGCCAGCCTTCGCGGCGGCGGTCCACGAGGAATCGGGACTCGATCCCGAGTACCGCGAGATGGGCTGCATCCAGCTCGCGACAACGGAGGATGAACTGGACTGGCTACAGCGAGCCGCAAAGCAGGCAGACGAAGCCGCATTCCTCGATGCCGCGCAACTGCGGCAGGAGGAACCCGCTCTCGCCGATGACCTGCCGGGCGGGCTCAAGGTGCCCGGCGGCAACGTCGATAACCGACGTCTGTGCCGCGCGCTGGAGATCAGCATCCGCCGCGCGGGCGTGACCATGCTGACCGGCACCGAGGTTCGCGCCCTGAAAACCAGTGGCGGCCGCGTCACAGGTGTCACCACCAATGAGGCGCCGCTCGACGCAGAGCTCGTCATCCTGGCAGCGGGCGCCTGGTCCGCAACCATCGACGGGGTCCGGCCGAGGCCGCCCGTTGTACCGCAGAAAGGCCAGATTTTCGCGCTGGACCAGAGTCGCGTCGGCTTGCGTCACGTGCTGCTCACGCCCGGCGATCCGTACTTCGTGCCACGCGCCGATGGGCGGCTGGTGATCGGCGCCACGCGCGAGGAGGCGGGGTGGGACCCGAGCCTCACCGCGGGCGGCATCGCCTGGCTGCTCAATCGCGCAATGCGCGTGGTGCCATCACTGAGCGGCTGCCCGATCCTCGAGCTGTGGACCGGTTTCCGGCCGCTCTCGGAAGATGGTTTGCCGCTCATTGGGCGAGCGGCTGTGGATGGCTTGTACTTTCTGACTGGCCACGGGCCGAGCGGCATCGCGCCGCTGCCCGGGTCGGTCGCACTGCTCATGGCGCTGATCGACGGCACGGAGCCGCCGATCGCCCCAGCAGCCTTCGATCCGCTTCGCTTCAGCTAGTTTCGGGTCCCAAAACTGGACCTCGGCGCCGGGCAACCGGCTATCAGACCTAAGAGCGGCGGCTGCCGCTAAGACTCGCGGTCGCTTGCACTCACGAACTTCACGTCGCTGCAGACGCTCCAGCCGTCCAGGTGAATGACTGGGCCATGCTCCTCTGAGGTCTGGCTCACCTTGTGGCTCGACATCAGCGACATGCCGTGGTCAACCACGGTGACGCCTTCGGGCAGCAGCACCTCGACGTTGGCGCACAGACTCTCGGCCACCATCAGCACGTGCTTCTCGGGAAACAGCGCATCGCGCAGATCGAGCTTCAGTTCGCCAAAAGCGGCCTTCAGCTGCAGCTCGGGCGGCACCGAAAAACGACCATTGCGTTTGAGGCTGCCAAAGAGCACGGTCAGCGTGGGCGGCAGCGGCGGGGCAGGCAACATCGCGTAGTTGGGCGACTCAGATCGCTCACTCATGGTAGTCAGCACGGAACCTTCTATTCCTCCTCCTGAACGGTGAGGCGGCTCGCACCACCCCGAACCTCGACGTCATAGCGATTACTGGTCAGCTCCCAGCCTGGACTGGCCAGCCGCAATTCGCCGCCAACAGCGCCGAAGCGCTGTGCGTCGAATTCGAGGCGATTGGCGCCACCCCGCACCTGCAGCTGCAGAGGGACACCGGCTGGATGACGAATGTCGACGCGGTTCGCACCGCCCTCGACACACACAGGCACACTGCCGCGCGGCGCGGGTAAGGACACTGCAAGCTTGCTCGCGCCACCCTCGACGGTGAGACCGAGCAGCTCGAGGCCGCGGGCGTCCAGGCTCACGCCCGAGCCGCCACCGCGCACGGCAACGCTCCACGGAATGCCTGGATTCAGCGAGACAGTGCCTGCATAGCGGGCATTACCCCACTCGAACGGCCCGAGGCGCCGGTAGCGGACCATCACGCTGCCGCCCTGCATGCGGACGGTCGGCTGCACGCCGTCAAAGGTGGCGTGATACAGCTCGCTGGTCGTTGGGTCGGCGGCGAAGATGCGGACGTTCGAGGCGCCGTTCGGAAACTCCAAGCACGCGGACCGGAGCGCACCGATGGGCGCGCTGAAGGTGGCCGCGCCAGCCATGCCCGACTCCTCGGCGCGCAACTGGGCCGTGGCTTGCTCGAGGGCGGCGGCCGCTCGACGTTCCACCTCGATGACCTGCGCAAGGCTCGTCTCATCGATTGGCTCCAACGAGCCGGCGAGCAGCGAGAGCACAGGCGTAAAGAGGTCGTCGATGCGGCGGGTCTGGTCTGGCACCGGCCGCACAATCACGCGGCGGCGATCGGACGGATCGCTCTCACGCAGGACGAACCCTGCGGTGACCAACCGATCAACCACGCCGGTGATAGCACCCGTTGTCAGGCCCAGCACTTCGGCCAGTTGGCCCGCACTGGCGGGGCCGAGATCGTTCAACAACAGCAAGCAGTCCAGGTCTGTGGGGCCAATGCCGAGGCGGCTGGCCGTCGCCTGAACAAACAGGCTGTGCTGAGCAGCGGTGCGGCCGAGCGCGCCGACCAGGCGACGCAGCAGCGCGCTCCGCAGATCCGAGGTCACGCTGAGTATCTTAGCTACTAAGATACTTTTCTGGCAAGCCTTTTAGTTGGAGTGGGCGACGTTCAGCTCGAGAGCTGCCTCCACGGACTGCGCCAGGTCGTCCACGTCGAAGGGTTTTCGGACCACGCTGTGGACGCCGAAGCGGTTGAACGAGCGCGGCAACGCGGAATTCACGCTCACGACGACGATCGGGATCGGGTTGCCGCCGGTCTTTTCGGCGTATGCCTCCATGAAGTCCCAGCCGTGCATCACGGGCATGAGCAGGTCCAACACCATGACATCAGGCTTGGCCTGCTCCAACTGATGGAGCGCGTCGGCGCCGTTGGTCGCGCCGATCACGCGGTAGCCGCGATCCTCCAGGACGTCGGTAATCACGTTGCGGATGGACTCATCGTCCTCGACGACAAGCACAACGCGATTCGAATGCGTCACCACTTAACAATCCTAGGGCAAGCGGTTTGCGAGGTCCGTTGCGTTTTAGACGGTGAAGCAACGAAACGCGACCGATTCGTCGCCTCTTGCGTTACCGTCCGTAACGCCGGCGGGCGGGCTACCGTGTAGCGCAGTGGGTGTGCGGCGGCCGTATTACGGCTGGGTTCTGGTCTTTACGCTCGGGGTCACCGAGACTATCTCGTGGGGCGTGCTGTACTACGCCTTCACCGTGTACCTCGCGCCGATGGAGCGCGAGCTGGGCTGGTCGCGCGGAGCGATGACGGGTGCCTTTTCGCTCGCAAGCCTGCTCGGCGGGGTGGCCGCCATACCGGTCGGCCGCTGGCTTGACCGCCACGGGCCGCGACTGCTCATGACCGTTGGGTCCGTCATCGCGACCTGCCTGGTCCTGGCCTGGGCAAACACCAGCAGCCTGCCGATGCTGTACGCCGTGTGGGCGGCCATTGGTCTCACCATGTCCGCCACGCTGTATGACCCGGCGTTCGCGACCGCCAATCGATGGTTCGATCGACATCGCGTTCAGGCGCTGACGGTCATCACGCTGATGGCGGGCTTTGCGAGCACGATTTTCATCCCGCTTGCCGGGGCACTGGTGCAACAGCAGGGCTGGCGCCAGTCGCTGATCACGCTGGCAATCATTCTTGGGGTTGGCACGATCCCCGCGCACGCGCTGCTCCTGCGCAAGGGACCCGAGCGCACGACGTCCGCGGCGGGGACAACCAACGTTTCAGAGGCCATCAGAAGCAAGGAGTTCTGGTGGCTGACCACCGCTTTTTGGCTCACCAGCCTCACGACCGTGGCGATTGGCGTGCACCTGTTGCCCTATCTGCAGGACCGTGGCTACGACGCAACCTTCGCGGCGACGCTTACAGGCTCGATCGGTGCGATGCAGGTGCTCGCGCGACTGGCGCTGACGCCGTTCGGGAATCGAATCAGCCCGAGGACACTGGGCATCGGCATCCTGGCCCTACAGCCCATATCGATAGCCATCCTGCTGGTCATCAAAAGCACACCTGGTGTCCTGGTGTTCGTGGCGCTCTTCGGCGCACAGCGCGGGCTCGCCACGCTCGTACGGCCGGCGCTGATAGCCGACCTGTATGGCGTGGCGCGGTACGCCAGCATCGCGGGCGTGCTGCAGTTTGCTCTGTCGCTGGCACAGGCCGCGGCCCCGTTTGGAGCTGGCGCTGCCTACGACGGTCTCCACAGCTATGAGCCGATCTTCTGGGGCCTCGTGGTGATCTCAGCGGTCGCCGTAGTCGCGTTGCTACCCGCCAGGCGTCAGGCCGCACAGGCTACAGTCTGAGCCGTGACGGAACCAATTGGGCTGTCGACGGCCTGGAACGGGCCGGGCTTCAGCCCTGATCGACTCCTGGAAGAACATCGCCGCCTCGGCTTTCGCCGACTCGAAGCCTACGCGCACTACACACCTGATGCCCTCGAGGCGCTTGCGCAGGCCGCGCATCGACAGGACATGGAGATCGCCAGCCTCCACGGGCCGTGTCCAGTACCAGCCAGCGGCGGCATCGGTGACTGGCTCGCGTCCACCAGCCCCTCCGAACGGACACGCTCGGTCGATGCACACAAGGCGACTATCGATGCGGCCGCGAAATATGGCGCCAAAGCCGTCGTGATTCACCTCGGCAACAGCGGAGTGATGTCACGCCAGCGCGCGCTCATCGACGTGGTCGAGCGCGAGGGACGGCTCTCGGATGGGCATCTCCGCTTACGCGACCAGGCATGGCAAGAGCGCGAGGCCAACAAAGGGCCGCACCTGGAGGCCGCGATCCAGAGCATACGTGCGTTGGGTGAGCATGCCAAGGAAACTGGCGTTCGCCTGGGCCTGGAGTGCCGTGACAACTACCAGGAGATCCCGAGCCTCGACGAGTTCGCCGACGTGCTCGGCGCATGCGACGGGCTGCCAGTCGGCTACTGGCACGACGCGGGGCATGGCGCCAAGCTCGACTACCTTGGGTTCTTCGAACACGAAGAACTGCTCAGGCGGTACGGACATCTGCTCGTTGGGATGCACATCCACGATACGCGCGCGGCGCGTGATCACCAGGCGCCCGGGCAGGGAGACACGAACTTCGCGATGCTCGCGCGCTACTTACGTGAAGACACCATCCGAACCTTGGAGCTTTCACGCTCCGTCGCCGCAGCTGACATCACGCGCGCGTTGGACGTGCTCGAGCCGCTCGGCGTCTTCGGCGTCGCCGAGGGCATCCTCGTTTCATCCTGAACGTGAACGAAGTGACCTCTCCTTGTTCGGGGCGGGGGTGCCATGCGGGTGAAGCAAGTTCTGCACTCCACGCACACCTGACATATGCCGCACGCGTTCTTCCAGCTGCGCGATCTCGACCGTACTTTCCAGTTCGCCGCGCAGGATCACCATTCCGTGCTCACAGCTGATGTTCATATCGCCTTTGGGGATGTGGCGGTCGCGGAATAGCTGACTTTCGACACGCTGGCGCAACGTTTCGTCGTCCGGGATCTCCGTCGGGTGGGGTACCAGGTGCACGATACGGTGCGAGACGCCAAGCGTTTCGGCAGCCGCACCGCGAAAAATCCCGCGCGTCCCGCGCGCCACACGACGCATTCGGGCAAACAGGCGATCCCGCGCCATGTGGCGCCGCCGTTTCCCACGTTCAGGATCCATGAAGTACATCAGCATTCCCGTTACCAGACTGGCGATCATGCACATCCGCGCCGCCTGGCCGCGACTGACCGCGTGACGGTCGCAGGCCACGAGAAGTTGTATCCGTCTCACCCTCGAGAGCACCTCCGTGGAGCAACCTCAGCGGCAAATCACGTGCCAGCCGGCACGTTCCGTGCTGTAACGTTCCGGCAACAAAGCGTTCGCCCCGAGGTGGACGGGATGGCGCACGAAACGTACTCGGATACAGAACTGCAGCGCGAGCAGCAGCGGCTGCAGCTGGCCCTCGCGGCCGGCCGCATGTGCGCGCTGGATTACAACGTCGGCGAGGACCATCTCGAGCTCTGGCCCGACGGCGGGGCGGCTTGCGCCGGCTTCGAACAGCTCAACGGCTCCCTGGCGGGGCTGCTCCAGCACATCCAGGCCGAGGATCGACCGAATGTGGAACGCGTCATTCGCGAGGCCATTTCAGACGGAAACGAGGTGACCTTCGAGGCTCGCCTGAATCTGGAGCCGTCGCGGCGCACAGCATGGCTGCTAGTCGAAGCAGCGGTGGAGCGTGATCACGCTGGGCGGGCGGTGCGGTTGGTAGGTGTGGCCCGCGACAACACTGCCCGCCGTGAGGGCCAGGCGGTCCGGCGCGCGCAGGCCCATGGCGAGCGACTTCGCGCGCTTGGAGAGATGGCCAGCGGCATCGCCCACGACCTGAATCAGTCGTTGGCGCTGATCACGGGCTACAGCGACATGGCGCGGCAGGAGCTCAGCCTCGAATCACCAGACCTGCTGCGCGTCCGCGAGATGGTCGAGATTACTGCACGAGCAGCACTGGAAGGTGGCCAGGCGCTACGCGGCCTGCTGACCTTCGTGCGAAGCCAGGAGTTGCTGGCCGAGGCCGAGCGGCTCGACGTCCAGGAGCTGCTGCGCGACGCCGCCCGCCTGACCGCCCCGCGCTGGCGCGATGCACCGCAAGCCGAAGGTCGACCTATCCACCTGAGCGTGGACGCGTCGGAAAACCTGGCCGTGACGGGCTCGGCAGCAGCCCTGCGCGAAGCGATCACAAACCTGATCTTCAACGCGGTGGACGCGCTACCTCAGGGTGGCTCGATTCAGTTGGTTGCGCGCACCCAGGACGATCGCGTCGTGATCGAAGTCCGCGATACCGGTACCGGCATTCCGCCGGATATCCAGGCCAAGATTTTCGACCCGTTTTTCACCACCAAGGGCGAGCGTGGGACTGGCCTGGGCCTGCCACAGGTGCTGAGCATCGTCGAACGCCACATGGGCAGCATCGACGTCGAGTCAGACCCGCGCCGCGGTACGTCCTTCATCATTTCGCTGCCGCCTTCGGAGCAGCAGGCCAAACCGAGCGCGCGTACAACGGAGCGAGTGACTGAGGCGCCTGGCCGACTGATTCGGATCTTGATTGTCGAAGATGAAGATCAGCTTGCGCGCATGGCGTCGCTGGTGCTGAAGCAACGCGGCCACGACGTCTGTGTGGCCGATTCGGGCGACGCAGCGATCACGATCCTGGAAGAGGACGCACCCTTCGATCTGATCATCTCCGACCTGGGCCTCGGCCCGGGCAAAAACGGTTGGGAAGTTGCCGAGGCCGTGAGACAGCGATCGCCAGGCACGCGCTTCGTCCTGGTCACAGGGTGGGGTGCGGCGATCGACCTGGCCGAAGCGCGCTTGCGCGGCGTCGATCGCATCATCGCCAAGCCATACCGCATTGCCGAACTGCGCCAGGTTGCCGACGAAGTGGCCGCTACTGGACCCAGCGAGTAGGCTTTTAATCAAGTATTGAGAATGCGGGTGCTCATTGCCGAGGACGACTCCGGCATACGCGATCTCCTGCACGATCTCATCGAGCGCCAGGGTCAAGCGGTCACCCTCGCCCGCGACGGCGAAGAGGCCTGGGGCCTGTTCGAGGAGAACGGCGCGGATGTGATTATCAGCGACTGGCTGATGCCCCGCGTCGAAGGCCCAGAGCTGTGCCGACGCGTGCGCGAGTCAAGCGCGCCCTACGCCTACTTCATCATGCTGACCGCGCTCGGCGATCAGCAGCACCACCTGACCGGCCGCAAGTCAGGCGCCGACGACTACCTGGCCAAGCCCTTCGACATGGAAGACCTGGCCGCCCGCATGGTCACGGCCGAGCGGGTGGTGAATCACCACCGCCGACGCGAGGCGCTGCTGCGTCTGGCCCGCCAGGTGTCCACTGCGCGCGAGCCCAGCGGCTTATTCAAAACGCTGCTCGAAGAGACACTGCGACTCAGCGAGCTCCAGGCAGGCTTCGTTTCACAGGTCGCCGACGAGAACGAAAGCGTGGTGGGCCAGGAGTTAGTCGGCCTTTCCCAGGAAGACGCGGCTCCACTACTGAGCACGATGCGCGAAGTGGCATCCGCGGCGGCGGCGCAGCGCCGGCCGGCCATGCAGGGCAGTTGCATCGCTGTTGCGCTGGTGCACGAGAACCAATTGCTCGGGACCCTCGCACTGGGCACGCGCGATCCAAGACGCAGCTTCACGCGAGAGGAAGCTGAAAACCTCGAAACCATGGCGACCTTTTGCGCAGCAGCGTTAGCTGCGCTCGAACGTGCACGGCTCGAAGGGGTGCTGCTTGCGGCGCGCACCGCTCAACATGAACTGAACAATCGGCTCGGGGTCGTGCTCGGCTATGCCGAAATGCTGGCGGAGTACCCGGGCTTGCCCGAGAGTATGAATGACCTCGTGTCTGAGATCGTGAGCGGCGCCAAGGAGCTGGCCGAAACCGTCGATCAACTTCGGCGCGTGACGCGAATCCGCGAAGCGCCGCGCCCAAGCTTGACTGGTCCCACCCTGAATTTGCATGAGTCGGTCGCCTGAGGACTACCTTGTATGTCTCCGCAATTTGAAGATCGTCGCACGGTCCTGATCGCCGACGACGATCCACGCTTGCGCAATCTGCTGACCTGGACGCTGGAGCAGGGCCAGTACAACGTCGTCGAAGCGGGGGACGGGCTTTCGGCCTTGGAGCTTGCACGCAAGGTCAAGCCCGACCTGTATCTGCTCGACATTGGCATGCCCGGCATGAACGGGGTGGAGCTGTGCCGACAGTTGCGGGCCGAGTCGGTGATCTCGCCAATTCTGATCTTGACTGGCTTCGGCAGCGAGGCAGACAAGGTCGCGGGCCTGGAAGCCGGCGCGGACGATTATCAGACGAAGCCGTTTGCCTCGAAGGAATTGCTGGCGCGCGTGAATGCACTGCTGCGGCGCTCGCAGGTCTACGCGGGCAATGGCGGGCCTGAGGTCTTCGAGACCGGTGACCTGCGAGTCGACTTCGATCAACACCTGGCCTATAAGGCTGGCAAGCCTGTGGATTTGACGCCTACGGAGTTTGCGATCCTGGCGCTGCTGGCGCGCACGCCGAACGAGATCGTGCCTGCTCGAACCATTCTGCAGAAGGTCTGGGGACCGGCGTACCGCGACGAGGTGCACCTGCTGCGGGTGAACGTGGCACGCCTGCGGCGCAAGATCGAAGACGTGGCCAGCCAGCCGCGGTACGTGCTGACGCACGCCCGCGCTGGCTACTCCGTCTCCGACACGGATCCGTCCTAGCGAATTCCACGAGGAGCCTTCCTGGTCATGGAGCGGTCCTGGTCAGGAACCTTCCTGGTGGTACTGCCACTGCGTACAGCGCTTCGGGCCTACGCTGCCGAGCGCTCTACGCAGCAACGTCCCAAGAGACGGAGGCTTCCCCTCTTTAGAGAGACAGGCGATTTTCCTCTCTGGCGAGAAACAGAACTGTTGAGAGAGAAGCAGTGCGGTTAGAGGCGGTTGATCTCGCGCTCGGCTCGGCGGAACAGGGTGTGCACCTGGTCCTCGATCTCCTGGAGCGCGGTCAGTAACGCGGGCTTGAGGATGGTCGGCACGTTGGAGCCGAGCAAGTCGCGGGCGTCATCCACATCGTCCACGTGACGCCAGTCACGCACGAGCCTGCGGGCGGCCTGCTCCTCGGGTGCCTTGCGGCGCGAGGACCACAGCCAGAGGGCGCCGACGAAACACGCCGCGCCAACGATGAGCCACTTTTGTGCGGAAAGGTGGCCAAACATTGTTTGCTGGGTCCACTCGGACGCGGTGTAGGAATCGGTGACGCCAGGATTTGACGTGTGGCTGGTCATGCTCGCTCCTGAGCAGCCCGCGTGCCGCGGAGGTCGGAAACCAGCATCAAGCAACCGTCTCGCAAATGCAACCCTGGTTACCGTCCTGTAACCGGCCGGCGCGGTGGACGGTGCTATGGTGGTCGGTGAGCCAAGTGCTCAAAGGAGGTAATTGCAAAACGATGAATCTCCGCGCTACGCACTTGCTCGACTGCAGACTGCAGGTCGACAGCTAATGGTCCCCGCGGCCACTATCGCCGATGAGGGATCACCAGCGGCACGCCGCGCGTCCCACAGGGCCCAATCGCCAACGCGTCTCTGAGACGCGGAACCGGGGCCGATCTCCAGAACTGGGAAAGTCAACCGCCGCCTGAGCGTGTCGTGAACACTCGCGTTTGAAGTATCGACAACCCAAGTGAAATGAATCTCTAACAGTTTGAAACCTCAGGGGTCGCCTCTTGACGGAGGCGGCCTCTTTGCGTGTGAGATGACCCCCAGACTGACCACCAAGCAATGTATGGCGCGCGGGCGAAGCGACCCGCTAAACTGGGGCGGCTGGCGCTGTTCCTCGTCCGTAGCGGAGCTAAACATGTCCTCGTGTCGACGGAACCCATCCTACCGGTGATCTTTGCTCGTGCCAGCCGGGCAGATCGTACGTTCTTATTCGTTTTGAGGGAGCCGTCGACAACATGTCGGGCGACGTGACATTGACCTGCCGCGATTGTGGCCAGGGTTTCACCTTTACCGCCGGCGAGCAGGACTTCTATGCCGGCCGCGGATTCAGCGAACCAACTCGCTGCCCGGATTGCCGTGCTGCGCGGCGTGCCGAGCGCGATCGGGGTTCGTATTCCACAGGCGGTGGCTACGAGAGCAGCGCTCCGCGCGCCCCGCGCCAGATGTATGAGGCGGTCTGCACGGGCTGCGGCAACATCGCGAGCGTGCCGTTCCAGCCAAGTGCCGATAAACCGGTCTATTGCTCCACGTGCTTCGAGCAGCGACGCGGCGCCAACGCCGGCGGTCGCCGGTTCGCTAGCCGCGGGCGGTACTAGTCGAGATTACGCAGGGGGCCGTTTTTGGCCTCCTGCGCTCGCGTTGTGAGGTACCTTTCTAGATATGCACGTTGAAGCTCGCGAAGGCGAGCCGTTTGATCAACTCCTACGGCGGTTCAAGACCGGCATCGACAAGGCCGGCATTCTGCGCGAATACAAGCGCAAGCAGCGCTTCAAGAGCGCGGGCGAGCTGCGGCGCGAAAAGGCCAAGGCTGCCGCCAGACGGCGCACGAAGCGACCGCGGGCACGCACTGAAACGCGCCGGTAGGTTCGTCTCTTCACACCGGTAGCTTCTTCTCTTCAGGACAGAAGCCTATCGGCAGATACTGGTGCTCGGAAGCAGCCATGCAATCGAGCACCAATGTCGTAGTCGAGTTTCGGCGCCGCACCGATGAATCGGCAGAGCGATGCGTTCATTGCGGATCGCCTCTCGTGGATGTTCCGGCGTATCCGCGTGCGGGCCGCAAGCGCGCGTGCCTGGCAGGCTGGTCCGCTCCGCGACAGCCTGGCGCACTGCCCTGCGGCGCGCCGCTCTGGGGTGACCGCGCGGCCTAGTTCGCTGCGCCGTGACGTAAACAAATTCTCTTCGATAGGAAGCAGAACCCTGCTAGCGCTGACGCAGGACGAATCGCTGGACCTTGCCGCTGGCGGTCTTCGGCAACTCGTCGACGAGTTCCACCCAACGTGGGTACTTGTGCGGCTGCAGGCGCTCGCGCACAAACGCCTGTAGCGCGGCGGCATCGACCACCGCACCAGGCCGCGTCACCACGAACGCCTTCGGTTTGACCAGCCGGTCGGCGTCGGTTGCAGCAACCACGGCGCATTCGAGCACGCTCGGGTGCTGGAGAAGGCAGCTTTCAACCTCGAGCGGCGAGACCCACTGGCCGCTGACCTTGAACACGTCGTCGAGGCGGCCCTGGTACCAGAGGTACCCCTCGGCGTCACGCACGTAGCGATCGCCGGTCCGAAGCCACTCGCCGACGAAGGTGTGCTTCGTCCGTTCGCGCTGGTTCCAGTAGTGCAGCGCCGTGGACGCGGCCGACACCCACAGTTCGCCTGATTCACCGTCGGGCACGTCCTGCCCGAGCTCGTCAACGATACGCGCGCGATGGTCCCCGAGCATGCGGCCGCTGGAGCCAGGGCGGACCTGGCCAGGCACATTCGAACAAAAGATGTAGCCAACTTCGGTGCTGCCCAGGCCATCCAGCACCTCGACGCCGGTGAGTTCTTTCCAGCGGGTGTAGAGCGGCTCCGGCAGCGGCTCGCCCGCGGAGACGGCCAGCCGCACAGAACGGAACGCATCCAATGTATTGGCGGCGCACAACTGCGCATACGAGGTCGGAACCGAGAAGAACAGACTTGGGCGAAACTGCGTGAGGGCATCGAGCGTGTGCTGAACGTCGGGCCGTTCAGCAATCAACGCGGTAGAGGCGCCGGCCAGGAGCGGCAGGAACAGCGAGTTCACCAGGCCATAGCTGAAAAAGAGCCGCGCCACGGAAAACGTCACGTCCTCTGGCTCGATCACCGCAACTTCTTCGGCGTACGGCGTGACACACGCCAGCATGTCGCCGTGCAGGTGCACCACGCCTTTGGGGTTGCCGGTGGTGCCCGAGGAATACAGCCAGTAGCAGGGCTCGTCGACGCCCGTGGGGAACGTCTCCAGGTTCTCCGAGGGGTTTTCCAACTGGTGCCGTGCGAGCACAGCCCATGGGCCACTGGGCACCGAGGCGAGAAGGTCTTCGTCAGCAATGACGACGCGTGCGCGGCAGTCGGCCAGCATGTATGCCAATTCATGCGGCCTGGCAGCCGTATTGATTGGCACCGGCACCGCGCCGATCTTCATGGCGCCAATGAACGCTGCGACGAACTCGACGCCATCCGGCAGAAGGAGAGCAACACGCTGTTCGGGCATGACACCAACACCGCACAGCGTGTTGCCGGCTTGATTTACCAGCACTTGCAGCTCCGAGTAGCTGACGACGCGTTCGCGCAGGCGAAGGGCCGGGTTGCTCCCGCGGCCTTCTTCCACGTGACGATCCACCAGAAGCGTAGCCATGTTGAACACTCGGCCAGGTGCGCGCCGAGCAAGCTCGAGCACACGCCAAGGCTACAATGGCCACACGTGACCAGGTCCCTCGGGAATCGGCTGCCCGACAACGTGAGGCAACTGCTGGACGGGGCTGACCTCGCGCACCGCGAAGGGCTCACGTTTCTGCTGCTCACCAACGACGAGGACAACTGGCCGCAGGTCGCAATGCTGAGCGTGGGCGAGGTGGTGGCAGTTGCGCCCGACCTCCTGCACATCGGCCTGTGGCTGCACAGCGGCACTTCGAAGAACCTCACGCGCAGTGGGCAGGCCACATTGGTCGTGATCGCCGAGGGCAACGGCTACTACGTGCGCGTGAGCGCATCCCGCGGAACGGACCTCGACCTCGGGCTGGAGGGACGCCTTGCGTACTTTGTCCTGCGGATAGCGGACGTTCAGGAAGATTCGGCCGACTACGCGAAGCTCACCTCAGGCGTCACCTTCAAGTTGAAAAGCCCGGAGCAAGTCGTCCCGCGCTGGCAGCACACGGTCGACGCGCTCAAGGCTGCCACGTGAGTGACGAGCGCGAGCAGCGTGAGCTGCTGGCGACGGCCTGCCACATCCTGTACAAGCTCGGCCTCTCGGACTATCTCGGCCACCCGAGTGTGCGGCTCGATGCCGAGCGGGTGCTCATCAAGCCGAAGCACTCGCCGCGCATTCGGGGCATGGATCGGATGCGCACCGAAGACATGGTTGTGATCAGCCTCTCAGGCGACCTGGTGGAAGGTGAGCACCAGCCACCGTCCGAGCGCTTTATCCACACCGAGATTTACCGTGCCCGACCTGACGTGCAGTCGGTGGTCCACACGCACCAGCCAATGTCCACGCTGTGCGGCATCGCAAACGTGCCGATTCTGCCGCTCCTGCACGTGGAATCACCGGTTGTGGAGAAGCAACCCATCCCGGTATTTGCCTGCGCGGAGCTGATCCAGACAAGCGAGCAAGGTGCGCGCGTTGCGGCGGCTCTTGGAGACCATCGCGTGTGCCATCTCCAGGGGCACGGCATCGTCAGTGTGGCGGATACCATCCAGGAGGCCACGCTCGGTGCGATCCATCTCGAACGCCTTGCCGAGGTCAACTACAAGGTGGCCCAGCTTGGCCGGGAACCGCGGGTGATCCCGCACAATGAACTTCAGGCGCTGAAGCGCCAGCTGGCCTCGCCGGCTGGACGTTGGGCGTATTACGCGGAGCTCGCATCTGAATGATCCAGGACTTGCGGCAATGGCTCAGCGAAGTGGACCAGCTCGGCGAGCTCGTCTGTGTCCGCGAAGCTGTGGACCCGATCGAGGAAATGGGCGCCGTCACCTACCTCGTGGCAAAGCAATCACCCTCACCAGCAGTGGTGTTCGACAATCCGAGCGGCCCTAACGTTCTTCATGCGCGGCTGTTGTGGAACATCCTGGGTCCGAGCATTCGCCGCATCGCGCTGACTCTGGAAGAGCCTGCGGATACGCCCGCGCTCGAATTGATCCGACGCGCCAAAGACAAAATGCAGCAGCGCATCCCACCGGAGGAAATCCCCGAGCGCGACGCACCCGTGTACGAGCACACGCTCCAGGGCGACGAGATCGACCTGACCCAGCTACCTTTCCCGAAGCATTGGCCACTGGACGGCGGACGCTACGCAGGCACCGGCGACGCGGTCATCACCCGCGATCCCGACTCGGGCTATCTGAACGTCGGGACCTATCGCATGATGATTCACGGGCCGCGCCAGTGTGGGCTGTACCTTTCGCCTGGCAAGGACGCGCGGCTGCACATCACACGCGCCTGGCAGCGCGGGGAATCGATCCAGGTCGCCGCGGCATGGGGCGTCGATCCGCTGTTCATGCTGGTGGGCTCGCAAACCTTTCCAAAGAATCTGTCGGAGTACGAATTCGCTGGTGGCATCCGAGGCCAGCCGGTGCCAGTCGTCCGCGGCAAGACAACGGATTTGTTGTTGCCCGCCAACGCGGAATTCGTCATCGAAGGCGAAATCCGACCGGGCTCGATTAAATCCGAGGGACCATTCGGCGAGTTTCCCGGCTACTACGGCCGACCTGAAGCGGGCGCACCGCTGGTGGACGTCACAGCCGTGCATTACCGCAGTCAGCCAATCCTGACTAACGCGCTCATGGCCGACTATCCCTCATGCGAACAAAGCGGCTTTTTTGCTGTCGCGCGCGCGGCGCGCATCTGGGCCGACCTCGACCGCCTCGGCGTGCCTGGCATCGTCGGGGTCTACTCACACCCCGCCGCGGCGGGCGGATTCGGTATGACTGTGCTCAGCCTCGAGCAACGCTACGCGGGCCACGCCGCCCAGGCGCTGGCGCTGGCCGCGCAGGTGCCGGGCGGTGCGTACTACACCAAATGGATCATCGCCGTCGACGACGACGTCGATCCAACTGATATCGACCAGGTCATCTGGGCGATGGGCTCGCGCTGCAACCCAATCGACGACATCGACATCCTGCGCAACACCTGGAGCACCTGGCTCGATCCAAGTCAGAATCCACCTGAGGACCGCCCGTATGGCTCAAAAGCGTTGATCAACGCGTGCAAGGAGCATCGCTACCTGCCAGTCTTTTCCAAGCGAACCGTCTTGCGGCGCGAGGTTTACGACCGAGTGGCATCGCGCTGGCAGGATCTCGGTCTGCCTGGACAGGCGCCAGGCGTTCGCGCCTTCGAAAGTGACCAGGCGGTTGTATACCACGAGCAGGGCGGCTTTGAGCCCGGCGGCACAAACGGGGCTCCAAAGAAATGACTCGCCCGCCGCGACGCTGGCCCAGTGCGCTCGGAGGCCATGACTGGGGCGACGACGATCGCGCCTACGCCGCGTTGCTCGACGCGCTCACGCGCGACCGCGTTGAGGCCGAAGCGCTAGAACGCGAGATGAGCGCGCCCGCGCACCAGGACATCGCCGATCTCGGACAGTTGCAGCGGGAAGAGCTCGAGGAAGCTCGGCGCGAGCTCGATGCGTTTCGCTCGGCGCTGGACAACCTCCGCCAGCGCGCCGGCGGCAGTGAACACACCGAAGTGCCGTACGACAGTACCCAACCACCCGAGGATGCGGCAGCCGACGTGCTGATCCAGTACCTCGTACGGCCGGGCTATGCCGAAGTGCGAACCGAAGAGCCGCACCAGGGCGAGTACGTGTACTACATCCGGGTCGACTGGCCGAAGCTCCGCGAACTCGCGCAGGAGCAGGGCCACCCGCTACCGTGACACAACGAGTCGCTTGAGCACCTGACGCACCGTCTCGGATAGGGCGACACCGAGAATGGCACCCGAGGCAACGTCACCCGGGTAATGCGCGCCCACGTAGACGCGACTGAACCCAACCGCGCTGGCGATGCTGAAAAATGCCGCGGCACGGCGCGGCCAGATGGTGCTCAGAATCCAGGCGCTTGCAAACGACGAACCGGTGTGACCGCTCGGAAACGACCACGAACCAGGCTTCTTGCCAATCACCAGCGCCTGCACGATCCGTACGAAGGGTCGCCGACGACGGAAGAACGCCTTGATCGGGTATTCGATGATCCACGTGGCGATGACGACGCTTGGCAACAGGCGCGTAACGGCCTGCCACGACCGCGGCACGCGCAACAGGTAGGCGATCAGCGTGCCGATGACCCAGATCCAGCCACCCGTAAACAGCACGGCAACGATCCAGCCCAGACTGTCCAGGACACCCGGATGTGGTGCATCGTTGATCGCCAGGTAGACGCGTGCATCCAGCGCGTTCAGTGGGCCCATTCGTCGCAAAACAGCTTCTTTGAGCAGCCGCCTGCCGCGCCTCGCCTTCGGCTGAACCTCTTGACCTGGGGCCAGCACGGCTTGCGCAGCGGATGCCGCGGTCGCCGCCGCTGGTGTTGGCGCCACAGCCTGTTCGGCCACGGCCGCGACAACTTCGGCTACGCCGTTCGACGGTGCCTCCTGGATCTCGCCCGCGTGGCCCTCCACGACCGTCGCGGCTGCCGCCTCCGGCTGAGGTGCAGCGGCCGTCGATTCGGCGCCTGCCGCACCTGCCTCGGCTTCCGTGCGATTCGCACTTAAACGTTCAAGCCGCGTTACGACCGCGTGTGCAGCTTGTGGCGTTTCGATGCGCTTCAGGCCTTCTTCGAGCACGCGCTCAATGCGCTGCTCAGGCTCTTCCATGTGCCCGGCCTTGTCGCCTCCTGACCGGAATGTTACCTTTCTGATGCTCCGGGAGGGAGAAGCATGACCGTGGCGACAGTTGGCCAGAAGACCGTTCTGGTCATTGAAGATGATCCCTGGACCCGTACTATCACCACGGCATTACTTGCAGGTGAAGGCTTCGCGGTTGTTGAAGCCAAGAACGGCGAAGAGGGACTGCAGCAAGCACGCGCGCACACGCCGAACGCCATTCTGCTAGACCTGGCGCTGCCAACGAAGTCCGGGCTGGATGTTCTGCGCGAACTCAAGAGCGAGACGTCCACGAGGGGAATCCCGGTCATTGTGGTCAGCGCGTATGGCTCGCTGATGAACGAGAGCGATGCGCATCACGCGGAGGGCGTGATTCAGAAACCGTTCGACTACGACGATCTCGTCGGCCAGGTCGAGCGCGCAACGGCGAGTTCTCTCGAAGTCGCGCTTACCTGATCTAAAATTCGGGAGCGCATGAGCAGCACGCTCCCGAGCAACGTCGAACAGTTCCCCGCCAAGCCGCCGCCGAGCAAAGATCGTGCGCCGATCGGCGGCATCGTCGTCACGGTCATTCTGGCCCTGGCGCTGATCGCGATCATTGTTGTAGCCGTCACGCGGTTACAAAGCGGGGGCCTGGTCAGGCCCGCCACCACGCCGACAAGCGTTACCTCATCGCCTGCCGAAGCCACGGTTCAGGCCGCTGGCACACCCGCCGATCCCGCAACGCAACAGGCCATTCAGCAAGTGATCAGTGCGGTGGACGCAGCGCAAGTACAGGCGATCCAGTCCGGCGATCCGAGCGTGATGTCGTCGACGGCGACGTCCCAGTTTTACCAGGACCAGGTC
>JAFAZN010000154.1 GCA_019239775.1 Chloroflexota bacterium | reverse complement strand
GACGCCTGGTCCATCGCGGAGATCGACGTCACCCGCCTCGTCAGGTACCGCGACCGCCTTCAGCCCGACTGGCAGCGCAAAGAAGGCTACGAGCTCACCTATCTGCCCTTCTTTGTCAAAGCAGTCCTCGCCGGCCTGCGCGCGGTGCCCGAGCTCAACGCCTCCTGGGCCGGTGACCACATCACCGTTCATCGTGACTACAACCTGGGCATTGCCGTCTCCGTCCCGAACGGCCTGGTCGTGCCCGTCCTCCGTGGCGCCGACCAGCTCAGCATCGCGGGCCTCGCGCACGCTTTGCGCAGCCTTGTCCAGAAGGCGCGCGGCGGCCGGCTCACAATGGATGACCTTCAGGGTGCGACCTTCACTGTCAACAACCCGGGCTCGCTGGGTTCGGTCATGTCGCAGCCGATCGTGCCCGTTGGCCAGGCGGGTATTGTCACCATGGAGGCGATCGTGAAACGCCCCGTGGTGACCGACGACGACGCCATTGCCGTGCGCAGCATGATGTACAGCTGCTTCAGCTTCGACCATCGCGTTCTCGACGGCGCAGGAGCCCTGCAGTTCCTGCGAACAATCAAGCACGAGCTCGAAACTGTCGAATACCCGCTCTACTGAGAACGCTCCTGTGGTACACCCACGCAGCAGCGTTTACCTGTGATGCACCCGCGGGACTGGTTCTCTCTCCACGAAGGTTTCGCACCCAATTGGAGAATCCTCCCGCAGGGATAGTTCACTTCGGGCCGCAGAAGCGCACGACCGCGCCGCGGCACAACCGCTGAAAGTCACCAGTGTCCACCACCTTCATCCCACGTACACAAGCGCTGACAGAGGCGGCGCCTCCGCCGATTGGCGCCAAGCCGGCGTGGCTGCATATTCCGCTGAGCCACGGCCCGCATTTCAAAGGCCTCAAGCGCCTGGTACGCGAACAGCAGCTGCACACCATCTGCGAGGAGGCGGCCTGCCCGAACATCGGCGAATGCTGGGGCGATTTCCGTACCGCGTCGTTCCTGCTGCTCGGCGACACGTGCACGCGCAACTGCGGCTTCTGCGACGTCACCACGGGCCGCCCGGGCGCCGTCGACTGGACTGAGCCGCGTCGTCTCGCCGAGGCCGTCGCGCGGCTGAACTTGCGCCATGTGGTCATCACCTCGGTAACTCGCGACGACCTCGACGACGGTGGCGCCGCGATCTTCGCCATGGCTATTCGCGCGTTGAAGCAGCGCGACCCTGGCCTGGGCGTAGAGGTGCTCATCCCCGACTTTCAGGGCAATTGGGAAGCGCTTTCCACGGTGATGAGCGCTGCTCCAGACATCCTGAATCACAACCTCGAGACCGTGCCGCGCCTCTACTCGCGCGTACGCCCCAAGGCCGTCTACAGCCAGTCATTAGAGCTGCTGCGGCGGGGGAAAGCGCTCTCTAGGCGTACACCCACGAAGTCCGGACTCATGCTCGGACTCGGCGAAACGCGATCCGAGTTACTGAACGTCATGGCAGACCTGCGCGCGAACGACGTGGACGTACTCACACTGGGTCAGTACATGCGCCCATCACTGCGGCACCTGCCGGTGGAACGCTACGTCCCTCCGAGCGAGTTCGACGAGCTCAAGGAGATTGCTCGGTCGATGGGCTTCAAGCACGTTGAGAGCGGGCCGTTGGTGCGCTCCAGCTACCACGCGCACGCCCAGGTACAATGACCGCGCATTTTTGACTACCCCTGAGGCTGAGCCGCAGACCCCGCCTGCTCATGGTGAGACCGAGCTAGCTGCGCAACAGCCTGGACAGACCCCAGTCGCTCCGGATCAGGCGGCCCCCTCACCTGAGTCCGAGCCCTCGACCGCAACAGAGCCAGACGAGGCACTGCTTGCGCCTGCTCCGGTTATCGCCGAGGCCACCCGTCCGATAGCGACGGTGCGGCCTGTCGCGCCGACGGAGCGGGAGTTGGTCTACGTGCCATTGGCCGTCAACATCGGCGATGGCTTCAAGTTTGGCTGCGGGTTCTTTCTGGCCATGGTGCTGGCGATGCTTGTCGGCTTCGTGGTGCTCGCCGCCCTCTTTGTGCTGACAGGCCTGTTCGGCCTGAATCTCCCGCTCACCCGCTAGGGCCCGTCGCACTTCGGCGCCCGAGCCACTCACGCGCGAGCTGGCACCGCTCCAATCTGAGGACATCACCTCCGTGGGACATCACCCCGGACAGGATTCCACCCTGGTCTGGACCGTTACTGCATGAGGAATCACGTCCGTAAGGAGCCACGTCCGTGTGAAGTGCTATGGCCTGGGCATGCTCTCCTCGCGCAGGCCTGCAACCAGGCGCTCGAAGACGGTGTCATACACCGTCGCCGTATTGATGACCACGTGTGGCCTTCGGATCGGCTCGACTTTGCGTCGCATCTCTAGATACACCAGCCAGTCGGCGTCTGAGGCGTCATCCTCGTCCAGCCGCATGCTGCGCCGCAGCATTCGCTCTTGCACCACGTGCGGTGGGCACGTGACCCAGACAATTAACAGCCGCGCGTCACAGGCCTCGGCAATGTCATAAACGCGCCGCCGCACGCGCTCCTCCAGGTTGGTCGCATCGAAGATGACCGACCTGCCCACGAGCAGTGCAGATTTCAAGACGGTGTGGCACCAGCC
>JAFAZN010000503.1 GCA_019239775.1 Chloroflexota bacterium | reverse complement strand
ACCTGCCCTGCGCTCGGGAGACTGAATACGGAGGTCCAGGTGGCGCCGCCATCGGTGCTTTTGAACACCTGCTTGTGGTCCTTGGAATTGGCGTACGCGACTGCCGGATCGAGCGGATTGTAGGCAAGGCTCTCGCCCAGCAGTGTGGATGAGACCTTTGTCCAGGATCCGCCACCATCCGAGGTTTGCCAGACGCCACTTGCCCCCGACGCGAGCAGCGCGTTCTCGTCGTTGGGATTGAGAGCGACGGCGAGCACCTGCTCCGACGGTCCGTTGGAGGTCCAGACCTGTGGTCCAGCGAAAACTGGCGCCGCTGCAAACGCAAGCACCACCGCCAGGATGACGCAAACGATACGAGAAAACATATTGGTGCTGAGGGTACCTCTCGGCCCGCGCACGCGATGCTGCGGGCGGGCGGAGATGCAGTGCGGCTGTTGCTGGCGCCGCCGCGAGGCGAAGCGGTCGCGGGCGCAGCTACCGCGCACTAAACCTCTGGGGACGAGGCGTGGTGCGCGGGGCGGCTAGCGCCAGGGGTCGATGCGGCGGGAGGCCATGCCTTTCGGACCTGGGAAGAAGTGGCTGTGTTTGCCTGCGCCGCCGGCGACGATAATGGCAATGTCTTCTGGCTTCGCGACAATCGGCAGCGGCGTCACAGCGCCGTAGCGCAGGTCGGGAAAGTCGGCGTTCGCTTTGATCGAGCCGGCAATCCAGGCAGGCTCCGCATACACCGAGGCAGGGTAGCGGGCGTTGTGCCAGAGATAGTCGCGGATGGCGTCTTTGCTCCAGCCGTCATTTGCGAGCGTGGCAGCATGCTCAGGACAGAGTGCCAGCACCACTGGAGCGTGGCGCATCGCGTAGACGAACGGCTGGTTGATGCAATAGGCAATGTAGTGCAGCAGGTCCGCGCCGGTTTCGCTCTGGTGGTCACCAATGTCAATTGGCGGATAGACAACCTTAGCGGTGACCACGCTTTCGGAAGAAAGAAACCCGTGCTCTACGGCGAGTGAATTCCACGGGCTCTCCGCCGCATTCTCGGCCAGGGTCCAGTTGAGAAGGTCCGCTGGAGAGGCAAGCGTGGACTTGTCCTGGTCAGGTGGTCGCGAGCCCCCAACAACCTTGGACACCAGGCCCATGGCGTAGCCGATCGCAGCGTTCGGGTGGAACCACAATCCAGCGGCACCCGTGCCATAGGCGAGGTCCAACTCGCGCACAACCGGTCCGTTGACAAGGAACAACAGGCTTTCCGTGCCGGTGGTCGTGGCCTGATGCGCATACCACGAATTGGGATCCTGCAGCGCCTCCACGATTGCAAGCAGCAGTGGCATGTGCTGAGGCTCACAGCCAGCCATCGCTGCACAGGCGGCAAGGACCTCCACGGTCAGGACACCCATACGCGGCGGCACGCCAGCCCAGACCACCTCGTCGGGAGGATGGCTCGTTCCAGCAAGAAGGCGGTCAACCAGGTCACGTGTCGGCGGAGTGAATGGCAGGCCGGCCGCCCAGCCGCGGGCGCGGAACTCCGCCTGCACCTCCGAAACCGAGCCGCGCAACTGCACGTAGCGAGAGACGCCAGGTGCAGTTGTGCCTTTCCGAGTGGGGCGCCACTCCGTCAGGTCGTGGAGAATATCCGGAAATGCGCTCTGGACCTTCGAGCGCACCACGTCCGATGCGATGCCGCCCAGCGGATGCGGGATCACCGCCATTGCCTGGTCCACCATGCCGAGCCCCTCGGAAGTGACCCGCGCAAGGCGTGTGAAGCTGGTGGTGACCAGCGTGAGCGTGGGGATGCCGAGTCGTTCCAGTCCAACGGAGTCGCGCACACTGCGCGACGTGCAGGACCCTCAATCAGCCTGGGCGACGAGCACCAGGTCTGGCCGGTGGTCCGCCATCGCCTGGATGGTGGCCGCGGTCAACTCACGCGGCGCCACCGATTCCGGCAGCACCTCCCAGTACTTGACGAAGTGGAGTCCAGCGAACTGCTCGTGGAGCAGGCGCGCTATTTCCTCCAGCGCATCCTGTCCGCCAGGCTTGCCGTTCCATGCAAGCCCGATGGTTTTGTGATTGAGGTCAGATGGTCGTGCAGCGGGCGTAACGACTGAGGACTGCGCCGCGCCTTCTGGATTGACGAGGTCCCAAACAAGAGACAATGGCATGTTCAGTGATATTGTAGGCAGGGCTACGCTTTTGCCTGCTCGAACGCCTTTTCGTACTCGGATCGAATGGTGTCGCCGCCGTTGGCACGCCATTCCTTGACGATGTCGTCGTACGTACTCACCGGCGTGCGACCAAACAGGATGTCGTTCATCTTATCGATAAAGGCGTTCTTCAGCTGAATGCCTTTGGAGGAGTCCGTGGGTGAATACAGACCGGCGATGGGATTCGGCACGGTCGAACCAAAGTGCTCCTTCTGCGCCTGGTACGTGACGGGCACGAATTCAGCGGAGCTGGAGCTGAACAGGTAGTCAGGCGGACCGCCGATGTTTTTCCAGGGAACGATGGTGTCCGTCAAGCCACCCTGCGTCGGTTGCGGATTGCCGTTTCCGTCGCGACTGAAATCCGGCCCTTCAACGCCATACTGCATGAGCAGCGCTTCGGCGGTGCCCACGGGCGCCGTGACGTAGTTCAGAATTCCGAGCAGCTCCTTGATACGGTCGGGCGTCGCTTTCTTCAGTGCGATCGTGCCAGTGGAGCCCAGGCCAAGATACTGCGCGGCGCGTCCGGTGCCGTCCTTGTTGAACGGTAGCACCGGGCGCGGTTTGAACTCCGGATCCGCGGAGTTTGCGCGTTCCCAGGCGGTCTGATAGGCCACGAGCGACCAGCTTGCGTGAGGTGAGAATACCCATTTCCCACCGTAGTACGCTGCCCCCGCTGGACTGCCCGACAGCGAAGCGGAATCCGGATGGAAGAGCCCGGCGTCCCACAACGCGCGGTGATACGCGACGGCGGCTTTGAACTCCGCCGTCTCGTAATCCTTGGTGAACTTTCCGCCGGACACCGCCCAACTGTTTGGCGCGCCGTAGGCCATCGCCAGCCAGTTGATCAGCGTATTCGCTCCAAGCGCCCAGCGCGTGCCGGGATTGTTCAGTTGCTTGCACACGCCCATGAACTCGTCGGGGCTCGAGATCTTGGTGATACCAGCCTTTTCGAGGTCGCCCGAGCGCGACAACAGCAACGGCGAGGTGCGCACGCCACCGGCCGCCACCGGCACCGCCATGATCTTGTTGTTGTAAACCATCGGCGGCCAGGCGGTGGACGGCAGGTTCGCGAGGTTGGGATAGTCTTTCACCGCGTCGCCGCTGAGGTACGGCGTGAGGTCCGCGCAAGCGGAATTCAAGAAATCGCCGATGTTCGGCAGTGTGGTGCTGAAAATAGCAGCGGCAATGATGTCCGGCAGGTCGCCGCCTGACAGTACCGTGCCGAGCCGCGTGGGATAGTCGGCCGTTGAGATGGACGGGATCCGGAGTGTGGCACCGATCTCTTTGTTCACCTGCTGCCAGGTGGGATTGCTCTCGAGCGGAGTCGGCGCTGGACTCAAGGAGACGGTAAGGGCGTTGATGTCGCCGCCTTTACCCGGTGGCTGGGGGACGGAGCGGATCAGATTCGACGGGTACTTCTGGTAGCCGGGGGCAAGAAGGCCGTCGGGCGAGCCTGGCAGATCTGGTGGAGGGAGGTTCGGCAACGCCACGTACGACGGTAGCTGCACCTTCCCGCCAGGGGCTGATGAACCAGCTACGGTGGGCGCCGGAGACGGCGTGCACGCCGCCAGGACCGGCAAGACAGTCGTGCCGACCGCGATGCGCAAGAACGTGCGACGGCTGATGTCGCCGGTCATGCAGGTACGCGCTTCGGCGGCTGCTGGCCACCGATGCGACCGGAAATCGCCGGATCCAGCTCAGGATGCGGCACGTACGCCTTGCGTAGCTCCGCGGTGGCTTCCACCCAGTTGGTAGCTTCGGGCAGGACCACGCCGCCAGAGCGCTGGCGATAGACCTCCGGATGGTCCACACCCGGCGGAATGGTGCCGCTCTCCTCCAGTGCGCGGGCTGCATCTAGCAACCGTCGACGAGTACGAATCACCATCGCGTCGCTGCTGCCGAGGTGTTCCTGGCTGCGATCGAAGATCTTGCCCATTGACTCGGTGACGGCCTGATCCTGGGTATGGATGCCAGGAATACCCGTGTAATCGCCGTCACGCGCGCGCTGCCACGCACGGTCGATGCGATAGTCGTTGGCGGCATTGGAAAGCATCCGGAAGCGGCCGAACCAGTCTGTGGTGTTGGGGTGGAGCTCCATGCCCGGCTGCGTTGCGCGTTCCACTCCACGGACCTTCGGCGTGAGCGAGAAGAACATCGTGTGGTCGTCGTCCATTGGCACCCAGCCGCGAGCGATGATCTGGTGGCCCAGCACGCCGGTGGGAATCATCGTCCAGAAGGGAAAGAGGAACAGCGCGATGCGGTGGTAGAGCTGGCCGGGCTCCGCCGGACGGAAAGCGGAGTACATGCAGCCGAAATCGGTGTCGAGCACCTGGTAGCGCGGTGCACGGTCCTTCAGCGTGTAATAGTGGAACGTGCCCGGTTGGGCCGTCTCCGGCATGGCCGCACCGAAGTGGAGAAAGCTGAAGTGACTGGTGTCGATGTCGCCTTCCAGGCCTTGCAAATAGTTGGATTCACGCTGGATGGCGCTAACCGAATACGCTCCGTCGGGCAGATTGTTGGCCTCGAGGTCCGGCAGTGCTGGTGGAGTCTGTCGAGAACCCATATAGGTCCAGATGAGGCCGTTACGCTCCACGCACGGATAGGCGGTCGCCTTCACTTTGTGCTTGAAGTCCGACTCCGCGGGCTCGTTTGGCATGTCCACACAGGTGCCGTCGGCTGAGAACTTCCAGCCGTGATACACACACCGCAGGCCGGCCTCCTCGTTTCGGCCGAAGAACAGCGATGCGCCGCGATGCGGACAGTTGTTCTGAATCAGACCGACCTGGCCATTGCTGTCGCGGAAGGCGATGAGCTGTTCGCCGAGCAACATCACGCGCACAGGGTCGCTGTCCGCGGCCGGAAGCTCTGAGGAGAGCACCGCCGGAACCCAGTATTCCCGCATCAAACGGCCCATTGGCGTCCCTGGTCCGACGCGGCAGACCAGCTCGTTGTCTTGTTTGCTCAGCACGAGGGCCAGTATCGCGCGGGCGCCGCGCGCGTGGCAACTGAGGTCGACAGGTGTAACCTCACCTCGAACGTGTGATTCCGATCCAGCGGCTCTATCGCGCGAACGTTGTCGTGCACGACTTGCGCGCGACGGCGCGTCAATACGCGAAGCTTCTTGGGATCAAGCGTTGGGAGGTGGTCCACTGCACGTCGGCTCGGCTGTCAGTGGCCAGCGCCTATGGCTATGCGGCTGACTACGCGTACTCCACGGCGACAGGGTCCAACGCGAACGGCGTTACGTTTCGGTTGATCCAGCCGACCAGTGGGTTCAGCACATTCACCGAGTTTCTCATTACGCGCGGCGAGGGTGTGCACAGCGTCTGCACAACAGTGCTCGACGACGAGGCGGAATTGACGGACCTCGCGCGATTGCTACGCAAAGAAGGGGTTGCGATTGGCCAGGCGGCCATGCTGGATGGCGCAGTACGCCAGGTGTTCTTCGATACGCGTATGGCCCTGGGTGGTTTTTTGATCGAGGTCACCGGCGGCAGTGAAAGTGCCATTGCGGCTGATGAGGCTTGGGACTTCTCGAGTGATACGCAACCGAATGCGTTGCATGCGATTACGCGCATCGGACATTTCGGAGTTGCCGTTCCAAACCTGATGCAGAGACTGCCGGTGTACGAACGGTTGCTCGGGCTGGAGCGCTGGAACGCGGTTCACTTTCAACCGGAACACTCCACGTTGAACGGCGAACGCGTGGAGCACGCATTCTTGCTTGCAATTGGCAGCAAGCAAGATGTCACGTTTGAGCTGTTGCAGAGTACGCGCGGTCCCACGGATTACACCTTGTTTCAAGAACGCACGGGTGGACCTGGCATGCACCACATGCTGCTACTGCGCGACCTGCCCGAGGATGAATGGCTGGCGCTACGCGCGACGTTGGACCTGCCCGCTGTCATGAGCGGACGCGTACGTTCCGGCGTAGCGGAGTTCTACTACGTCGATACACGCTCGAGGCTTGGTGGTTGGCTCGTGGAAGTAATTGTTTCGCGCGCTGAGCGAGCGACCACGCCACCTGATCCACTCGGACGGTTTACATTGGATTTCTCGAGGAGGGACACCGGTGCAGGACTTCCGTAACAAGGTAGCGGTCGTGACTGGCGCGGCCAGCGGTATGGGTCGTGCATTTGCTGAACGCTTCGCGCGCGAAGGCATGAAGGTGGTGCTGGCCGACATCGAGCAGCCAGCGCTGGACCAGGCGGTGGCGGAGCTATGTGCGCAACAGTACGACGTGATTGGCGTCCGGACCAATGTCATTCAGCTTTCCGACGTGGAAGACCTCGCGCGGCGCACCCTCGAAGCGTTTGGCAAGGTCCACCTGGTCTGCAACAACGCCGGTGTGGAGGGCTATCTCGACGGCGCGCTGTGGGAAGCCACCGACAGGGACTGGGACTGGACCTTTGGCGTCAACTTCTGGGGGGTGGTCAACGGCGTGAGGACCTTCCTGCCGATCATGCTCGCGCAGGATCCTGACGAGGGGTACATGGTCAACACGGCGTCGGCAACGGCCCTGGTCCGTGGGTCGAACATGTACGGCATCACCAAGCACGCCGTGCGTGCCTTGAGCGAAACGCTGTACGGCCAGTTGAAGCAACGTGGAGCACGCGTTGGGATTTCAGTCCTGTGCCCGGGGGTGGTGAACACTCGATTGTTCGACGGAGAGCGCAACCGACCTTCGGAGCTGCGACCACCTGACTCGTCGCATGCCGGTGAACGACCCAGCGATGCCATCCGGCGCGCCTGGTTCGAACGCGCGGCTCAGTCGAACAGCCCCGACCAGGTGGCAGAGATGCTGTTAGCAGCCATTCGCGAAGAGCGCTTTTACGTGTACACCGACCACGAATGGGACGATCGCGTCAAGGCGTTCTGCTCTGACATCCTGAACGGCAGCAATCCCGTGCTGCAGGCGAGCCTCACCGCACCCGCGGCCCGCACATAATTCAGCGTCGCTTTTGTAGCTAGCGGGTACACTCGGCTCAGGAGAAAAGTATGGCCAATCCGTTGTGGCTAGGGCTGCCGGTCGCGGGCATCGGCTGGTGGATTCTCGGGTTCCCGCCGGGATGGGGCTGGCTGGTGGTACCGCTGCTTCCGACAATGCCCGTCAATATCGGCATGTTGGTGGCCCTGGCGACAGTCGTCATCGGCGCCTACGCCGGTCTCGCCTGGTGGCGCAATAACCTCTGACGGTTATTGCGCCAACCCTACTCTCTACGTACCAACTCCAACGGTGCGCCAACCGGAGTGGTAGGCCTCGCGCACCTCGCGGGTGTACGGCACTGGTGCAACTCTCGCACGCATATTGAACTGGCGGTGCCGTTCCACCGTCGTTTTCTTCGTGCCACCGTCCGGTTCGCCCCATACCAGCGTTACCTGCGTTCCGGGCACGGCGTACTCCTCGTCAATGATGCCCAGCGACAACTGCGCGCGTTCGTTGTAGCTGGCACCCGAGAACATCGATAGGCCGACGAGCCGTCCGTCGCTCAGGATGCTGTCGTAGGAGGAGGATGCGTAGTTGGAGACCGGTGCGTCGATATATTTGTACGGTTCGTTGTCCTGGTCGTACATCGACGCAATGACTGTGGTCACATCATCCGGATTCCACTCGAACGTGACCTTGCGCCGGTGAGTGCGGCCCTTCATGTTCTCGAGCGCTTCGCGCCCAATGAAGTCGTGGTCGAATTTGATGAATGAGCCGTAACCCATCTCGTGCGGAGTGACGTAATAATCTTCGATGTTGTCCGATACAAAACTTCCGCCCACCGCGGCCACAGCTTCATAACTGGTGGCCGGCAGCCACTGGCGGTACGCCTTCATTTTCTCGCCGGTGTAGACCGCCGGCAGTGGCGATGGAATCCAACCTGATTCAAGCGTGTTCGATGCGTACGCGCGCGAGCCAACCGGGACAATACCGAATTCGCGTCCGGCTTCCAGGATCGCATTGCGGATCTCATCGCCTTCCTCGTATGGACCCCACACCTCGAGTCCGTCGGTACCGGCCATGCCGTGGTGCAGCGCACGAACCTCACGGCCAGCGATGCGAATCGTGCCCATGTTGAAGAACTTGATCGTGGGCGCGCTCCCGCCGTTCAACTTCTTGATCAGCTCTGGCGCGTTCGGCCCCTGAATCTGATAGCGGTAGAGCGTACGAATGACCGGCTTGCCCATTGGTCGCGACGGCGACCGGTCGTCGTAGGTGACCTTGACGTTGTAGCCACCCGTCTCGGCGTTGAAGTGAATCCAGTTTGCCGCCGGGTTTCGTCCAACGAAAACGAGCTGTTGTTCCGCCAGATAAAACAGGATGCCATCGCCAATGACATAGCCGTCATAGCTACAGGGCACAAATTGCTTGGCCTTGTTGACCGAGAAGTTCGCGAAGCTATTGATGCCCAGGTAGGACAGCAGCTTGATCGCATCTGGACCTTCGACGAACAGGTTCACCATGTGGTGCGACTGGTCGAAGAGGACACATGACGTGCGCCAGGCGCGCTGCTCGTCGCGCCAGTTGCTGAATTCGGACGCCACCACGGGGTAGATGTACGCGCCGATCTGCGAATTGCGCACCATTGTCGCCGTGTTGCCGCCGGCTTGCAGGACGTCCTCGAGGCTCTTTTGAGGCATAGCTGGCTATTCCTTTCTCCACGCGTGTCAAGGTCAATTCGGTCAGGGGAACCAGGTCACAAACGCGCCACATACCAGGATAGCCAACCCACGCCCTTTGCGTGAACGCTTACACACAAGCCATAGCGGGCACAGGGCGAGTGTGCGACAGTGGCGCCATGCCAAGCCCGAGCCTGCTCGCCTCGATTCAGCACGTGGTGGTGCTCATGCTCGAGAACCGCTCCTTCGACCACATGCTCGGCTTCCTCTATGCCGACCACGGCAACATGTCGCCGTCAGGCGCCGCGTTCGACGGCCTCAGCGGACAGGAGTTCAACCTGGATCCGAGCGGCGCACGGGTCGTGGTGTCCGGGATCACACCTTCGAGTCCGCATCCCTATTTCATGCCAGGCGCGGATCCTGGCGAAGGCTACGCTAATGCCAACGCACAGTTGTTCGACGCCGCGCAGCCGCCAACGCCGCCGGTCGCCACCAACTCGGGCTTCGTCAAAAACTTCGCGGCAACGTTGACGTCTGACCGCCAGCGGGGGCGGCCAATTGTGGCGGGCACCCAGGCCAAGGACATCATGGGAATGTACACGCCCGCCGCGCTGCCAGTGCTATCGGGGCTTGCTCGCGGCTTCGCGGTGTGCGATCGCTGGTTCGCGTCGGCGCCAACCGAAACACTGCCCAATCGTGCCTTTGCCGCGGCCGCGACCAGCCAGGGGCACATGGACGATGCCACCCACTCGTTTACCGCGCCGACCATTTTCGGAGCGCTCACGCGCGGGGGAGTCAACTGGGCCATTTACGGCTACAACGCCGATCCGCTGACGCGCATGACCTTTAGCGACACTGCCAACGCACCGGCTTCACACTTTGGACGTTTTGCGGACTTTGCGGCAGCTGCCAAGGCCGGCCAATTGCCGGCCTATGTCTTTCTGGAGCCAAGCTGGGGTCCAACGGGCAACAGCCAGCATCCTAACTACAACGTTGCGCTGGGCGAGCAGCTCATCCACGATGTGTACTACGCGCTGCGCGGTGGTAGCGCGTGGAATTCAACGTTGCTGGTTATCACGTACGACGAACACGGCGGATGTTATGACCACGTATCTCCGCCAATTGGCGCAGTTCCGCCGGACGCCACGGTTGGCGAATTTGGCTTCGATTTCAAGCGATTCGGCGTGCGCGTGCCTACCGTGTTGGTGTCACCGCTGATTGCTGCTGGCACCGTTTTTCGCGCAGCGGGTGGGACTCCATTCGATCATACGTCGGTTTTGAAGACCGTCGAATTGCGCTGGGGGCTTGGCGCTCTGACGGCGCGAGACGCGGCAGCGCCAGATATTGGTGGCGTGCTGACGCTCTCAACTGCACGGACAGATGATCCACTGGCTGGGGTTACTGTTCCGAAAGCGACTGGAGTGAATCCGGCGGAATCGGAGCCATCGCATTTGCAACAGGTCTACGCGGAGTTGCTGGCGCAACACTTGCACGAGCCACTGCCACCGACCTTGCGGACACCGCACGATTACGACGCCTATATCGAATCGGGCACGCGCCAATGGAAGGCCACACTAACCTAGCCTCCCAAGTTGCGAATCCCCCACCGAGTGATGTCCCTACGGGAGTGATATCCCACGGAGGTGACGTCCCCCGGAGGTGACGTACCACGGACGTGATGTCCCCACGGAGGTAATGTCCCTACGGAGTGATGTCTCACCTCGGAGTGATGCCACCCACGGAGTGATGCCACCCACGGAGTGATGTCTCCCACGGAGGTGACGTACCACGGACGTGATGTCCCTACGGAGTGATGTCCCCCGGAGGTGATGCTCGCACCGGGGTGATGCTCCCACCGGAGGTGATGTCCTCCGGAGGTGATGGCCCCACCGGAGTGATGTCCCCCGGGGTGATGTCCCCCGGAGGTGATGGCCCCCCGGAGTGATGTCCCACGGAGGTGATGTCACTACCGACGTGATATCCCTAGGGACGTCGGCGGCGTGGGTGGCGTCGTCAGATTCGGGCGGGCTCCAACCCCAGGTGCATGGCTCTCAGCATGAGTTGCGAGCGGTTGCGCACTCCCAGTCGTGCGTACAAGCGTTTGATGTACAGCCGCGTGGTTCCCAATGTGATATTGAGCTCGCGCGCGATGTCAGCCGTCGGTCGGCCTTCACGCAGCAGCGAAAGTACGCGCTGCAAGTAGGGAGGCAAGTCCAGCACCCGCGTCTGGCGCAACAGGAGCTGAACGCGATCGAACGCGATCACCAGCGCCCCTGTGGCGCGCGATGCCGGATCGTAAAACGGCCGGGCGGAGATCGTCACCAGACGCCACTCCGCCTCAGGCTGCGGCATGGCAATTGCCAGGTCGTGGTCCTGGACGGTTTCGCCAGCGAGCGCACGCTGCCAGGGGAGGTCGGTCGGCGCGACCGGCGCACCGCCGATCGGAGCCGTGATGCGGCGAGTCAGCGGCGTCAGGGATCGCGCAGTTTCGCTAAGCCCCAGCACCGAGTAGGCAGCGGGGTTGGCCTCCAAGAGTGAGCCGCGCTCATCCAGCAACAGCACGCCCACCGGCAGGACGGCCAGGACCGCGGCGCGTCGCTCAGCGAGCGGTGCCGGGTCATTCGGCCCGATGAGCTTGACTAAAGACTGGTGTTGCGGGCTCACTCCAGCAGGAGTTTCACGCAAAAACGCCGCGCGCACATCGGGCAGATCGGTGAGAGGCGCCTCTACCTTTCGGCAGAAGTGCGGCGGGCCCGGGGGAGGGTCATGCTGTCCCGACTTCCTCAGGACGAACCAGTCCGAGGCGGACCGCGTGCAGGGCGGCTTGCGTTCGGCTCTGCAGGCCGAGCTTGTTGAGCACGCTGCTCACGTGGGTCTTGACGGTGCCCTCGCCGATGTTCAAGCGACGCGCCACTTCCTTATTGCTCAGTCCAACGCTGATCAGTCGCAGCACGTCGGTTTCGCGCTCGGTCAAGCGGTCGGGGCGATCGGGAGTGCGCACTTCGCGCAGCAGCCGCGCTGCTGCCTCCGGTGAGAGATGGACCCGGCCATCGGATGCCGCGCGGATCGCATCCTTCAACTCGAGCCCGTGTGCGTCCTTCAGCACGTAGCCGATGGCGCCAGCGCGAACCGCGGCCACGACCTGCTCATCGTCGAGCACGCTGGTAAGCGCGACCACCTCCACACCGGGTACGTCTCGGCGGATCGCCTCGATGGCGGCGATGCCGTCCATAACCGGCATCAGCAGGTCCATCAGCACAACATCGGGGTGTCGCTCGGCGGCCAATCGGACGGCCTGCTGTCCATCCTCGGCTTCGCCG
Source organism: Chloroflexota bacterium (assembly GCA_019239775.1). Classification (GTDB taxonomy): domain Bacteria; phylum Chloroflexota; class UBA6077; order UBA6077; family CF-72; genus CF-72. Next base: position 2,102 of record JAFAZN010000503.1, on the reverse strand, counting down.
ACCACCTCGAAAGCGGGATCGCGGCCAAGATACATGCGCAGCCCCTCACGTACGACCCAGTGGTCGTCGGCGATCACAAGTCGTATTGGCCGCTCGCCCCCCACGTGGGCTGACATGCCGGGCCTCCCCCAAAGGATAGAGCACCCAGGGGACCTTCGGACGATATGTCATTTCGGGAGCACGCTCATACTCTGGCACTAGATGGACGATGGAGTCCGTGGGCGAAAGCTGCGCCTTCTGGTAGTGGATGATCATCCGGCTGCACTGGGAGGTCTGCGCCTGCGTTTGAGTCGCGAACCGGACCTGGCTATCGTCGGCGAGGCGACGGCCGCCGAGGAGGCCGTCAGATTAGCGATTCAACTGCAGCCCGACGTCGTCCTTGCGGACCTTGCGCTGCCCGACGGTGACGGCATCGATCTCATTGGGCGGCTGCACGAACTTGCGCCCGGTCTGCGCAGTGTGATCCTCACGCTGGACGACTCACCGGAACAGCGACGCCGCGCGTTCAGAACGGGCGCGATGGGGTTTGTTGGTAAGCATGAGTCGACGGACGTGCTGCTGGCGGCGATTCGCGGGTGGAGCGTGCCTCGGCGAGGTTAGAATTTCATCATGGTCGAGCGCACGGCGCGGCCGGTTGCCGGGGAGGCAGTGTTTCGACACGTCTTTGAGGCATCGAGTGACGCGATCCTGCTGACCGATGTCGAGTCGCGCACGATTCTCGACGCGAATCGCGCGGCATGCCAGCTCTTCGGCTACGAGCACCATGAATTGATCACCCTCCGCTCGGCGGATCTCATCCATCCGGATTACCTCGAGGTCTATCTTGGGGTCGCCGGTCAGCCGCACGATCGGCGTTTCCTCCTCGGCAGGCGGAAAGACGGATCGCCCGTGGACGTGGAGGTATCGACGCAAAACCTCGTCGACCACGGACAGCCAATTCGCTGCTCGGTTCTGCGGCCGCTCACCGAACGAGCACGCACCTTTGAAATCATGGAAGCGCGTGTTGCGCAGCGCACCAACCAGCTCGAGGCCTTGTTGGGCGTTTCGCAAGCGCTGAGCGGAACACTGGAGCTTCGCCGTCTGTTGGACCTCATCCTCGATCAACTTCGGACGGTCGTGGAGTACACCGAGGCGGCAATTGGTATCCGCGAAGGCGACGAGCTATGCCTGAGCTCGTACCGCGGATCGATGCCACATGATTTTATGCTCAGCATTCGCCAGCCACTCGAGCAGGCGCCGCTGTTCAAGGCGGTCCTGCAACGCGGTGGGCCCGTCATTCTCTCCACGGCGGAGCAGTACCAGGAGCAGGCAGCTGCCTATCGGCAAATCTTCGAGCGGCCGGACGCACCGCGGCGGCATTTCGAACCGGGGTCAGCGCTTGGCGTGCCGCTGGTCGCGAAGAATCGCACGATTGGGTTGCTGCGATTGGCGCATTCCCAGTCCGGCTTCTACACCCAGCCGCATGCGGACCTCGCGCTTGCGATCGCCAATCAAGCCTCGATCGCGATCGAAAATGCGCGCCTGTTCGAAGTGGGCGAGCAACGTAGGCAGCAACTGGAGGCACTGTATCAGGCAGAGGAGGCGCTCTACCGCACGCTCGAGCCGCGCGATGTGCTCGACGCGCTGGTTCAGACCGCGATTGGATTGCTCGGCGCGGATAAGACGTCCGTGCTGCTGTGGGATCGTGCGCACGAGCGGTTGACGGTTGAAGCGACCGTAGGCTTCCAGTCCATCACGTTGCCGGAGATGTCCTACGTCATCGGTGATGGTCTGAGCACGCTCGCGGCGAGCAGCGGGGAAATCGTCGCGACGGAGAATGCACAGACCGATCCGCGGGTATCCGAGCGCCTCCGCGCAATTGATGTCGCAGAGGACATTCGCGGCATGGTCAGCGTGCCGATCAAACTCGGTCGCGAAGTGTTCGGCGTCATCAATCTGCAATTTGAGAAACCGCGGACATTCAGCGCGGCGGATCACCGGTTGTTGTACGCATTTGCGCAGCGTGGCGCAATGGCCTTGCAGAATGCACGTCTGTTCGAAGCGGAGCGCACGACGAACGAGCGATTGGAGGTAGCGCTGCAAGCTGGCCTCATGGGCACGTG
>JAFAZN010000451.1 GCA_019239775.1 Chloroflexota bacterium | reverse complement strand
GCGACTATTTTCCCTGCGTTTGAGGATGGCCGCATCACCTTTATGCAAGCAAACGAACTACTGTCGGCTCACGCCCGTCGCACGACGCACGCTCTTGGACCGCGTCCTGCGTCGGGGACAACCGGTGCAGGTCAAAGAATTGCACCTATGGGTCGACCAGGCGCGAAGAGAAATGCCAGAGTCAGCAGCGAACGATCGCTCACATCGCGAGTGCCAGCCACGACCGGCGGACGGCGCCTGAACAGCATGACACGCGCTACCTTGAGGAACTACGGAAGTTGCCCATTCCCGCAACGCCCGCTGAGCTCCGAGCGCTTGAGCAAAGCGCTGAGCACGTGAAACAGTTCGTGTCCTCGGTCTTGAACTGAAACGGTCAATCCTGCCCATGTCCACATACCGTCTTTTTTTCGCGACGCGCACCGTCGACGTCTGGACTCCGCCGGCGTTGGGGTTGTCAGTCGATCCAGGCGGTGGTTTTCCCACACGCCTCCTATCTCTAGGATCAAGTGGTGCGTTCTAGGGCGATCACGGGGATAACCCGCTGTGTTCGGGACTCATAGCCCGCGAACACCGGCATTCCACTGAGCAAGCGAGAGCCCAGTATCAAATTTCCGAGACCCTGCGCGCAGGTTGGGCCGCGCCTAGGATTGCGCGGCTATGTGGATCGCCACGAGCTTTAGGCTCTCCCGCACTCCCGGTGAATCGTGTCCAGCCGCTAGTCGATGCGCCCTACGGAAGCGGCGCGTCAGGCCGCGCTGACGACGCGTCGGCGGAGCAGCGCGGTTGATGCCCGACCGTAGCCCTGCCGTTTGAGCAGCTTGACTCGTGTCACGTGGCCTTCGACGGGACCTGTCGACCAACGCAAAGTGAGTCCAGCGTTCACGGCCGCTCGGTCGGCTTGTATGCCGCGGGCGAGACTCATAAACGGACCGAGTCCACTCGCAGCAGCATCGGCTAGCCAGTCGTCCAGGTCACGAACGCACTGACGGACCACCAAACGTCGAAAGCGCTGAAGCAGTTGGTAGCCAGCAGCAATTCGTTCGTCGTCAGCGAGGACGTTGTCGAGTGCTTCGCGTTCGTACTCCTCCAGTTGGTGTGGGGGTCGCAGGCATAACCACCGGACGTTGACGCGGCGGGGCCGGGGTTGACGGCGATGTGCGCGACGGCCAGTGCGCGGATCGGGCGGTGGCCGCGGTCCCCGCCAGGGGACAATCACCCGGTACAACAGCGACCGGCTACCGCGATAGCCGAGAGCTTCCAACTCTCGAAAAAGCTGAGGGATGTTGGAACAGTCGGCTTGCCATCGAGCCTCCAGATACGCCCGGTATGGCACGAGCGAGGGCGAGGTCAGTCCACCGGCTCGATGGCGTTCGAATGGACGATTGCGTGGAGCGTCCGGTGCGCGAATCATACGACGCACCGTCATGCGACTCATGCCGAGGTCCAGGGCGATGCGTCTGATGGCCTCGCCGCCCGCATACCGCTCGCGAACCGTTTGCCAACGAGTGACCCGTCGCGTACGAGCCTCCACCTCGCGTTGCTTGGTGCGACTCATCGGCGGCGGTGGCAATGCGGGTATCACACCGGTCTCAAGATCAGGCTCCGGTGCAACTACGACGTACTCGATCCGCCGTCGTCGGCCTCGGAGCACCTCGTCAAGAGCAGCACTGGCATTGGCCGATAAGTGGAACCGGTCGGCAACCTGGATAGCTCCGGGTGCACCCTGGCGAGCGCCCTCGGCATAGGCACCAGCGCGATCGCGGACGATAACTTCGACGCCGGGGTGCTGACGGAGCCAATTGGCCAACACCTCGGCGGTGCGATCCTCTAGGAGGTCTATTGGCCGGTGCGTCTCGAGGTTTAGCAGCAGCGTGCCGTACCGACGGACGCCACGCCCGCGTCGCAGCGCCACATCGTCCACACCCAGTACTCGTGGCGGGCTCAGCGGTTGATCAACAATTGAATGCAGGATCCGGAGCAACGTATCCGGGCTGGTCGGCACGCCCGCCTTCAAGGCCAGCCGCGCACCACCCTCACCACCGGCTTGCAGTGCGAACGTCTTCAGCAATTCGGTCGCGCTATTCGTACGGCGGGCGTACGAGGCGAGCGCACCATCGAACCGCTCGGCGAAGATCTTCTGTGAGCAACCCGGCGCATCGCAGAACCATCGACGCGTGTGCACCCGCAAACGCACCGTCCGACCGCGCCACGGTAGATCCAGTGGCCGTCGCAGGTAGCTGCTGTGGCGCCGACGGCTCAGCTCACCGCAACTCGGACAAGGAACAGCGCAGCGGGTAGGTTCGGCGACCAGCACGAGACTGCCGTCTTGCTCGACAACGACGAGTGCAATCTGCCACCGGTCTGGCTCGGCGCCCAGCATCTCGGCCACAGTTCCCTCACCCCGACTGCCACGCTAGCGCGATTCGCCCCAGACCGGAAGAGGCTTGACATGGCCATCATCAAAAGCCCGGGAGAGCCTCGCGCAATTCGTCGTTGTCGCTCATGGTTGAGACCACCTCAAAGTCCGGGTTCCGTCTGCGGAAGCAACCAGCGTGCCGGCTGGGGCGTGGTCAGTGGCCAAATGTTGTGACTAACGCGATAGCGGCGCCCATAAGGATAGTGGCGGCCAACCGAGCAGGTTCGTCGAGCGGTTATTGACCCGTTTACTCCGGCGGTTCACGACCAACATGAATGGCCCATCACTCGCGGAGCCACGAGGGCCTTGATAACAGCAGTCCAAAACAGCGCGTGGACGGGATTGATGCCGATGAAATTGATCAGCATTGCTCTTGCGCCGTGTCGGCATACGTCTTGCTCCTGCCTGCCCGATGGCGCGTGCCCGAGACAAAGTAGCTGGCCCCGAGAGTGTTCCTCCGCCGGGGAAAATAGGCACGGTCCCGACGGACGGCTCTGGGCATCAACCTGCGGCAGCGGGTCGGCGGCGCGGTGTTTTTCGAGCCCTTGGGTTAGGCCTGATCACTGGCGCGGCCGACGACGACTGCTCAGCCATCGGGACGTACGCCGCGGCCGGTGCCCAGGCTGGCCCCGCGTTTCTGTGGACGGCGCCGGTCACCTTCCCGATGATGTTCGCCGTCGTCTACCTGTCCGCCAAACTCGGGCAGGTCTCAGGCCGGGGGCTGTTCCACGCCATTCGCGACTACCTCCCGCGGTGGGTGCTGTACCCGACACTGGTGGGCGTCCTGATCGGCAACACGATCGAAGCTGGAGCGGATATCGGCGGCATGGCGGCGTCCGTCGATGTGTTCTTACCGGTCCCGTTTCAGGTGGTGGTTATTGGCACCGCGCTGGTCATCCTGACGCTGCAATTCGTCGGCTCGTACACGCTGATTCGGAACGCGTTCCGGTGGCTGGCGCTGGCACTGCTGGCGTACGTTGGCGCGGCAGTCCTGGCGCGCCCGGAGTTAGGGCCGGTGCTCGCGGGCACATTCATTCCTACGATCCACTTCAGCGCCGACTTCCTGGCGCTCCTGGTAGCGATCATCGGCACCAGTCTGTCGGCGTACCTGTACACGTGGCAATCCAATGAGGAGGTCGAGGAAGAGATCTCGCACGGCCGCACGCAGCTGTCTCAGCGTATTGGCGCGAGCGACGAGGAGTTGAAGCACTCGCGCCGTGACGTCTTGTTCGGCATGTTCTTCTCGAACGTCATCATGTACTTCATCATTCTGGCCACTGGATCGACGTTATTCCGTGCCGGACAGAACGATATCAATACAGCAGCGGACGCCGCGCAGGCGCTCCGTCCGCTGGCTGGCGATGCGGCAGGCGTCCTGTTTGCGCTTGGCGTAGTCGGCGTTGGCTTTTTGGCGGTACCAGTCATGACCACTGGCGCGGCGTACGACCTTGCGCAGACGTTGGGCTGGAAATACGGATTGCATGCGCAGCCGCGCGAGGCCAAAAAGTTCTATGCCGCAATCGCGCTGTTCACGTTGATCGGGGTCGGCATGAACTTCATCGGTCTGAACCCGATGCACTTCCTGGTCTGGTCGGGCGTGATCCAGGGTTTTTCGACACCGCCGCTGATGCTGCTCATCATGCTGATGACCAACAACCGTCGCATCATGGGCGAGCGGGTGAATGGGCGCGCCATCAATGTCCTGGGCTGGGTAACAACCGGGGCTATTTTTGCCGCGACGCTGGGCCTGGTCGTCAGCTGGTTGATGTGAGCGCCACCTGAATGCCATCAGGTCGAGGCTGACGAGGCTCGTTCCATAAGGGGGTAAATGTTACCGGCGGCGGTAGAGGACCTTCGGCCCGACGTCAGGTCCGATGCCGCCCGAAAGCAAGATCAGCGGCGTCAGGATCCGATAGAAACGGCAGGTGCGCGGAATGCGGTGGTCGATGCACGAGTCGGCGTGGTTTTCACCGGACGAGAAGCGTTGCAGCCGGCTGGATCGAGCCCAGGCGTACAAGCGCCGGCGCAGTGGCGCTGGCGCTACATCACCTTCAGCGCCAGAGGATGCAGTGATCTCGATCCATACGCGTCGATGCGGCGCGGAGCCGGCTCACGAATATGCGAGTCTTCGCTCTCGAAACGAGGTGGGTG
>JAFAZN010000486.1 GCA_019239775.1 Chloroflexota bacterium | reverse complement strand
TGCCATCTCCGAGTATGATCGGGTGCACTAGTATCTGGTACTCATCGATCAAACCGAGGCTCGTCAGCTGTTGCACGATGCTCGCGCTGCCGTAGATCAGGATGTTTTTGCCATCCTGCTGCTTCAGCTGTTGAAGGTACGCAGGATCGAGCGAGCGGATAATCTCCGAGCCACTCCAGTCAGCGGACGCCAGACTGCTCGAGACCACGATCTTGCGCATCGCGTTTAGCGAGCGCGCATAATCCTTCTCGGGCTCGGATCGGGTCGGATCATCTGGCACGTGGGGCCAGGAGCCCGCGAAGCTCTCGTAGGTAAGCCGGCCGAGAAGCAGGGTATCGCCCGTGTTGAGGATGGTGCTCTCGTACTCGCCCATGTCCGCATCGAAGGACTCTCCGACGTAGCTCATGTCGTTGTTGGGACCCGCGGTGAAGCCATCCAGCGAAACCCACTCGGTCAAGACGATCTTGCGCATGCGTGTGCCTTGCTCTCCTTTAGCACAGACGTCGAATGAGGGAGGCCGAAATCGACATCGGTTCAGCGTGCAATTTGGCCTGGCAGCGTGGCGCGATTCGGCGGAGGAGCAGATCGAGCAGATGGCCCCCGCCGCCGACGTCCATCCGTTCACTGAGGCAGCGGCCCCATACGGAGCGCGAACCCCCCAAGGTTGCAACCTCACGGGCGTGCCGACCCACGAGGACACGAATCCAGGGGCGTGCGAACCCAGGTCTGCCAAACCCACGCAAGTGCGAGCCCACGTAGGTGCGAACCCACGGGCGTACGACCTACGAGGTTCCGAACCAAGGATGTGTGGATCCTCCGTGGGTTGCAATCCATCGAGTCCGAACCCGCGGGACTGTCAACGCCAGGGAGCGCGAATGCTCCCGAGGTGTCGACCCATGGAGTGACGAACGCACGAGGTAGGGACGCGTGGGAGTGCGAAAGCCACGGTGGCGCGACGCGCGGGCAGTCAGCGGTTTGGGCGCGGGGTGACTGAGGTTTGGCGCACAGTCGCGGATGCGAGTCGGGGGTCCAGCGCGTCGCGCAGGGCATCTCCCAAGAAGTTGAAGCCGAGCACCGTGACGAATAGCGCCACACCTGGCGCGAGCGCAAGCCAGGCGTCTTGCTGCAAATAGCCTTTGGCCGTATTGAGCATAGCCCCCCAACTCGGCGTGGGCGGCTGAACGCCGAGGCCGAGAAATGACAGGCCCGCTTCGGCCAGAATCGCGGCTGGCATCGCCAGCGAGGCCTGCACCACAATCGACGAAAGCACGTTCGGCAGGATGTGCTGCATCAACATCCGCAGGTGGCCGGCGCCCAGTGAGCGTGCGGCTTGCACGAAATCCTGCTCGCGCACCGACAACACCTGGCCGCGCACCAGGCGCGCAAACACCGGCACGCCGGTCACGCCAATTGCCAGCATGGCATTGTTGAGGCTCGGACCGAGCATCGCCGTAATCGCCAGTGCGAGCACCAGCGTAGGCAGCGCAAGGAGACCGTCCATGATGCGCATCAATGTGGCGTCGGTGGGGCCGCGCAAGTAGCCGGCGACAAGTCCGATTGCGCAACCCACGACCAAGGAAATGCCTACCGCCAGAATGCCGACCTCCAGTGACGCCTGCGCGCCAACCATCACGCGTGTAAGCGTGTCGCGGCCGAGCTCGTCGGTACCAAGCGGATGCACTGCGCTGGGCGGACGCAACAGGTTGCGAATGTCCTGCTGCGTCGGACTGTATGGCGCCGCAACCAGCGGGAGTGTCGCGGCCAAGACCGCAATGAGCACAAGCGCGCCACCCACCCGCGCCAGGCGCATGCGCGCGAGACGGTCGAAGCTCGTCAAGCTCCTGGATTTTCGTGGAGTCCTGCCGAACCTCTGGCGCACACGTTTACCACCGAACGCGGCGAATAATCCGGCTGACGGTACACGCAGTCTCGGAACTTCGGACGATGAGTCGGCCCACAGCCCGAGACGCAGTGGCCTGAATAAAACTTCTGGGACAGATTGGCCAAGGAGCACGTCCGAAAAACGCGCCGATGTCGTCGTGAAGGGCTTGCCGCGTTCCCGTGCGCATCACCCGTGGGCGATCCTTGGATCGAGTCGGCCGTACAGCAGGTCCGCTGCCAGATTCGACAGCACGCGCACCAACGCCAGGAAAAGGACAACGCCCTGGACAATGGGAAAATCACGCGCGAAGATGCTGTCCACCGCCAACCGGCCGACGCCCGGCAGGGCAAAAATTGTCTCGATGAGAATCGTGCCGCCAAGCAGCGTGCCCACCTGGAGTCCGATCACCGTGACCACAGGCAAGAGCGCGTTGCGCATGCCGTGGCCGACGACAACTGCTGACTCCATCAGTCCTTTGGCGCGCGCAGTGCGCATGAACTCGGCGTCGAGCACATCCAGCAGCGACGAGCGCATCTGGCGCGTTACGATGCCTGCCAACGCCGCTCCCAGCGCAAGTGCGGGCATGATCATCTGCTTCAGATTCATCAGCGGGTCCTGGAGCAGCGGCGTGTAGCCGCTCGGTGGAACCCAGCGGAGCCACTGCGCGAACACCAGAATCAGCAGGATGCCGAGGAAGAAGCTCGGCAGCGAAACGCCGAGCAGGGCGACGCCGGTGCCGGCAAGATCCAGGGAACCATTTCGGTGTGTTGCGGCGATGATGCCCGCGGGCAAACCGATGACCAGTGAAATAAGCAGCGCTGCGATGCTGAGCTCAATTGTCACTGGCAAGCGCGAGATGATCGCGTTGCTGACGGGTTCATGGGTGCGGATGGAGTTGCCGAGGTCACCTCGCAGCGCGTTGGCCGCCCAGCGCAGATACTGTATGGGTAGGGGTTGATCGAGGCCGAGCTCCGCGCGCAGCGCCACGATGGCTTCGGGGGTGGCGTCCTGGCCTAGCATGATTTGCACCGGATCACCTGGGGTGAGATGCAGCATCAGAAAGACGGCGAGGCTCAGGACGACCACTACGGGGACGGTGCCCGCCAGGCGCGCTGCGATGAAACGAAGCATGAATCGCGTCTAGGGAGCGGCGCTCGCACGGCTCGCGCCGACGGTCGTTCTCGGACTCCAACTCCGACTCCGAGTCCGCGCCCAACGTGTAGTGAAACTCCTACTGCGATTCCAGATCGCACTGCAACTGCAACTGCACCCGAAACTCTGACTCCAACCGGTAGTGACACTGCAACTGCAACTCGGACTCGGGTCGAAACTCGTCGTCGCACTCGTAGTGAAACTGTTACTGCAAGTCCGAGTCCGACTCCGACTTGGACCGAAACTCGTACCACAACTGCGACTCAGAGGCCAAGGCGAACCCGAGGGCGCGCAGCTCGTCACGGTGGTGGCTTGGGGATTGGCAGTGGGCCTCACGCTTTCCAGGTGGATTTGAAACGCATCAAACCGTCGGGGGTGATTTGAAAACCCTGAACGGTATTGGTGGCGGCGAAGATGGTGGGTGGGAAGTAGGTAAAGACGTAGGCGTCGTCGTCGTTGATGGTCTGCTGCAACTCGAGGAAGATCTGCTTGCGCGACGCGGTGTCAGCCGCCTGGCGTTCCTTGACGATGGCGTCGTCTACCGCCTGGCTCGAGTACTTGCCGTAATTGAACGCGCCCTTGGTCTGGAAAATTGGCTCGATATTGCCGTCGGGGTCGATGCGGCCACTCCAGCCGAGTGAGAGGGCATCGAAGTCACCCTGGTCGCCTGCATTCAAGAGAGCACCGAACTCAACCGTCTGGATCTGCACCTGGATGCCAATTTCGCCGAGCTGTGCCTGGACCAACTGCGTGATTTTGTCCTGGATTGGACTGCCGCTCTGCGATTTCAGGACCATGCTGAACCCGTTTGGCTGGCCGCCTTCCGTCAGTTTCTGCTTCGCCGCGGCAACGTCGCGTTTGACGTACGCAACTGAGGAGTCGAAGAAGTTGGTGAGACCCGGCGGGATGGGACCGGCAGCAATCTGACCGATGCCGAAGTACACCGCTGCCAGCAGCGCCTCACGATCGACCGCCAGGTTGACTGCCTGCCGCAGCGACTTGTTGCTGAGCGGGCCCTTCGCGGTGTTGATCCAGAGGCCTTGATAGCCGACGCCCGGTCCTTCCAGGTAGACGAGATTCGGCGTCGACTTGATGTCGGGCACATCCTTGGGGTCCACGGAGTACAGGAAGTCGACATTACCCGTCTTGAGCTCGGTCAGTCCTACTGAGAGGTCCGGGATTGGTCGGTACGTGATCTGGTCGAAATTCGGAATGCCGGATTCGAAATAGCCGTCGAAGCGCTTGAACGTGGCGTGGTCGTCTTTGACCCACTCGGCGAACTGGAACGGACCGGTGCCGACCGGATTGCGCGTAAAGTCCTTGCCAAATTTCGCTCGGGCCGTCGGCGAAACAATGTAGCCAGCGCGATCGGAGATGATCGACAGAAACGGCGCAAACGCGCTCTTCAGCGTGATCTTCACCGTGAGTGGATCCACCAAGCTCACTTGATCGACGTCGTCGATCTCCGGCTTGCGCGGCGAGGCGTTGGCGGGGTCCAGGATCCAATCGAAGTTTTGCTTGACCGCGGTGGCGTCGCAGGCGGTGCCGTCGTGGAACTTCACATTCGGTCGGAGCTTGAAGACGTACGTCGTTGGGTCCGGCGTCGTCCACGACTCAGCGAGGTCCGGCACGATGTTCAGGTTCTTGTCGGGCGCGACAAGCCCGTTGTAGACACTGGTATAGACGTTCCGGTCGACGCCGGCGGAGGCGCCGTGCGGATCGATACCGATAATGTCGGAGTTCAGCGCGACTTTGAGCGTGCCGCCGCGTTTGGGTGCACTCGTTGCGCCAGCCGGAGCAGCCGTCGCGGCGGCCGCGGGCGCGCTTGTTGCAGACGGCGCGGGGGCCGCGGGACCGCACGCGGCGAGCAGGCCCGTGGCGCCACAAGCGATCAGGGCCTGGCGAAGGAAGGTTCGGCGGCCGTACAGAACGGACATTGTGCGGCCATTATGCACCCCTCAGGTTCGCAGTACGTGCTCGCCGTTAACGTGCTCGAATCGGGCGTGGTGTTGTCTGAGATAGTCCCTACCGTAGTCGTTGCCATTCGGCGTGCGGATGACGGTGTGAATATGCGCCCGCGTCGGCTCGTTGCTCTCGAAGGCGATACCCGGTTGATGATCGAACTCGATCAGGATTACCGGGCTGTGAATTCGGTAATAAAACACGTCCTCGGGTCCGGTGCCACCCATCCACATGAAATAAGTGTCGTCGAGATGCTGGCGAACGGTTTCCAACCACAGCTCCGCATGCCCCGGACGCATGTTGCTCGTGTAGAGCTGCGCCAGATTCATGAGCTGCTCGCGCTGACCAGCGCTGAGCTCATCCGACCGGATGCCCTCGTACGGAATCTGCATGTTGTCGCGGAACGCGGCGGTCTGGACTCGACCATCCGAGCCAATTCCTCGCTCCGGTGGCAGCACCGTCGAAAGAATCGAATCGTACAGAATGGTTTTGCTGCGCTGCTGCGCATTGAACGTGTTGATGAGCTCGAGCCCAGTGTTTTGCTCGGTCTGCAGCACACTCGTGCCGCGATAGATACCGGTCTCGGCAACCACCGGCTCCGAGCCCATGAACACTGGAGTGATGACAACCTGGTCGCCAATCACGAAGCAATTGACGATCAGGTGGTGGCCATCGATTTGCCAGCCCCATGGCTCGGTCTCGGACGGCTCGCCGAAAAAGCTGACGAAATAGACCCACTCGCCATATTCGGTCCAGCTGCCAGTGATCTCGCCGATGGTGTAATTCAGGCGCATGATGTCGCGCGCGGTGCGGAACCCGCGCTCGGAGAGCGTTTGCTGCACCAGACGCAACGCGGCCGCGCGCTGCTGGTCGTCCAGGTTCTCCAGCAGTACGCCGTGACGGAGCAAAAATGGGTGGATGTTCCACCAGCTGCGCCAGGCATCTGAGGTCACATCGAACTGGAGCGTCTGGCGCTGTTCGGCATTCAGCAGATCCCGGAACTCCAACGCCGCGCGGCGGATTGGTTCAGTGGAGATTCCCGTCGCCTTGAGTGGAAAGAGATCCGGAATGACGTTGCCGTCGCTGGTGATGCCTTTGAACGGCTCGCGCACCATGCGCTCGCCGTTTTCGCGCATACGGCCGAAGCGTTCGCCAACATCACGGGCCAGCGCACGGGATGCGACTGGGCTCCTCTTGCGGAGGCCCAGGCCGTAGTAGTGAGCAGTTGTGGTCATCAGCCTAAGGCTACCGCATCATGGGGGCCGCCTATCCTGGGTGGCGATGGCGAAAGGGGAGGTGGTTGGGCGCGGGGACGGCGGAGGTGCTGGCGTGGGGCGAGGGCCAGGGGCTGGCCGAGAACGTTCCGAGCGCGGAGCGCCAGCACCTGCTGCGCCTTCTGGCGTAGGCGCGCTGTTTCGTGAAAATCGTATACGATCTCCTATCACCATGACCGTCGCAACTTCGGTGT
>JAFAZN010000375.1 GCA_019239775.1 Chloroflexota bacterium | reverse complement strand
CGCGAGAATGCGATCAAATTCCTGCAATTGCTGTTCAAGCCAGGCGACGTCGGCCAGAGCTCGCTTCAGAAATTCGGACCAACGCCGATCAGCCCGCCGGTGGTGAGCGCGGACGACTACGCGCAAGTGCCGGCTGAATTGCAACCGCTCACCGTGAGCGGCGATCCACTCGCGATCTGAGCGGAGCAGCACCCGGGCATCCAGAGTTGTGGGTGGCTGCGCCAAGTACTTACACATTCGCTAACGACCGTTAACGCTGGTGCGTCTACCGTGAAGCCGTGGGACGATCGAGGAAGGCCGCTGAAATGGCCGCACCTGCAAGATGGAACACGCTTTCACGTCGAGCGTTCGTTCGCGCCGTCGGCGCCGGGAGTTTGGCTCTCGCTACTCCGGCGCTCTGGTTCCAGGCAGATGCCGCCGGGACCAGTGACCCCGAGCAACTGCACCTCCAGTTCGGCCGAGACGCCAGTCGCGAGGTCGTCGTCTCGTGGGCAACGGCGGGCCCGGTGCGACATCCGCGCCTGCGCCTCGGCCTCCAGCACGAGCCCGGCTTCGGCCGGACGGTCCCTGCCGAGACGCGCACGTACGTCGATGCCAAAAGCGGTATGGAGATTTTCACGCATCACGCTCACCTCGACGGATTAGAAGCCGATACGAGCTACGCCTATGAGGTGTTCCACGACGGTTCCGGGACGCAAGGTGGTTCCTTCAGCACGGCTCCGCGCGGGCGCGCGCCATTGCGGTTCACGAGTTTCGGCGATCAGGCGACGCCCGAAACTGGCAACGGACTGGCCTCCATCTGGTCGAGCTACAACCCGCCCCAAGTGGAGCGCATGCAACCGCTGTTCCACCTGCTCAATGGTGATTTGTGTTACGCGAATATCAGTCCGGACCGTCCGAACACCTGGCGCGACTTCTTCCTCGACAATGAAGTATCCGCCCGCTTCAGACCATGGATGCCGGCGGCGGGGAATCACGAAAATGAGGTCGGCAATGGCCGCCTCGGCTTCGGCGCGTATCAGACGCGCTTCTCGGTTCCAGACAATGGCGAACACGACCCGGCCCTCCGGGGGATGTGGTACACATTCAAAGCTGGCTCGGTGCGCGTGATCTCGCTCAATAACGACGACGTGTGCCTGCAAGACGCGGGTGACAACTACGTGCACGGTTACAGTCAGGGAGCGCAGAAGCGTTTCCTGGAGCGCACCCTCCAGCTCGCACAACTGGAGGACGACGTCGACTGGATTGTCGTGTGCATGCACCAGGTCGCGATCTCGTCGGCGCTGAACTTCAATGGTGCCGACCTGGGTATCCGCCGAGAGTGGCTGCCGCTGTTCGACAAATACGGCGTGGACCTGGTCGTGTGTGGCCACGAACACCACTTCGAGCGCTCACTCGCGGTACGTGGCGTCGATCCAGCCAGTGTGGCCACGCTGCGACCGCGTGTGGCCGATTCGCGGACGGACGTGGTCGATACGAGCAAGGGCACCGTTCACATGGTTATCGGCGGCGGTGGCACCTCCGCACCTTCCAACCAGTTGTTGACGGACCCACCCCAATGCCAGGTCATCGTCGACGCTGGGCCACAGTTGCCGACTCCACCGGGTGGTGCGCGGCCACATCGCACCCCGATCAAGACGACCGAGGACGCAACCTGGGTTGGCACGCGCGACAAGGTGCACTCGTATGGGTTCGCAAGCTTCGACGTTGACCCCGATGCGGACAGCGGCCGCACGCGAATCCACGTGAAAATCTGGGACACGGCGCCGTCGCCAACCGGCGAACCGACCCTCTTCGAAGCGTTTACGCTCGAGCGCCCGCTGCGCGGCCTCCAACGCCACCACGCGGAGGTCGCGGAGACAGGCGCTCAGGTGTAGAGCGTGCCATCCTCCACGAAGCACAGGTCGTTGCCCCACGGATCGACCACGTAGAAGCTGCGCTCGCCCCACGGCCGGGTCAGCACGTCGCCGGCGGGTTCGCCGTGCACCTGGTAGGGCGCGAGCGCGTTGAGCTCCGCTGCGCGGGAACGCACCGCGTCGACGTCGCGCACGCTGAAATAGAGCGACTTGGGACCCGGTGTCGGGGTCAGTCCGCCCTGCGTTGGGTCGAGCACCGCCAGCACGACGCCGCCGCAATCGAAGTAGTGGCGTGCCCCCGGGTGCCGCTGTCCGTCCATCCCAAGCAAGCGAGCATAGAATGCGGCACCCTGGTCGATACTGCCGACTTCAACCGTCACCCGAAACAGCGTGGGGATATCCGTAGACGGGACGTCGCTCATGGAATCGAGGCCTTTCCTTTCGAGGTGGCTTTGGCAGCGGCACGTCGCTTCAGATCACCTACAGACCGTGGTCCGCTGGAGGTCCACTGGCGCCGCGGCGTGGGCGGGGTGAGGTTGTCAAGCCAGCCGCCGACAACCCGCTGAAGCAAGTCGCGGTTCACGCGATAGTGGCTGGTGCGTCCTTCGCGGCGGACCTCCACCACGCCGGCGCGCTGGAGGACACCGAGGTGCCGAGTCGTCGTCGGCCAACTGTGTTGAAAACGACGCGCCAGGTAGCCCGAGGGCAGTTCACCACCGTAATGACTCAAGGTCAGCACGACGTTGCGGCGGGTCTCGTGCGCGAGCGCGTGAAAGACGGCATCGATCTCGGCAAGCGTGGTCGCACTCGGGCTCATCTGAGTCACTTACGCATCCGGCTAACTATTAGCATAGCACGTAAGCATCAGTGCGTCACTCGGCCGCACACGCGCCGGCTTGGCCTCAGCGAATGCGGGTGCGGATGCTCGTCGATACGCGCTCGACGATCATGACGAGGATGTAGGTCAGGATCAGCAAGGTCGCTACCTGGCGGTACTGAAAGAGATTCATCGCCGTGAGAATCAAAAAGCCGATGCCGCCGGCACCGACGAACCCGAGGACCAGCGACGAGCGCACGTTCTCGTCCAGTCGGAACAGGGAAACGCCGATCAGCCCTGGCAAAAGCCCCGGAACA
This sequence comes from Chloroflexota bacterium, assembly GCA_019239775.1. GTDB lineage: Bacteria > Chloroflexota > UBA6077 > UBA6077 > CF-72 > CF-72. The sequence goes on along the minus strand of JAFAZN010000375.1, from coordinate 15,689 downwards.
ATTGCATGCGTGACAATCTGGATGCGGCTGGCGCCGGTGATGGTCAGCGCCTGGACCGGCCCCATGTCCATGTCTTCGATCATTTCGGCAAATAGTCGTCCCAACATGCCAATGGAGTGCACCGACAGCGCGAGCACTCCGGGAAACGGGCCTAAGCCCACCGCGGTCACGAACAGCAGCGCCCACACCAGGTCGGGCACTGCACGCGTAACGGCGATGACACCACGTGCCGCCAGGTACACCGGTCGAGACGGTGTAACGTTTTCTGCCGCCATGACGGCAAGCGGCAACGAAAGAATCACGGCCACAAACGTCCCCAGGACCGCGATGTCGAAGGTCTCCAGCACTCCGCCCAATGCCGGTCGCAGATTCTGCACGTCCGGCGGAAACGACCGGCGCAGAATATCCGCCATTCCGCTCACACCCGTGACCAGGTCTTGCGGTCGCGCCTTGGCAACAATTGCCGCCTGACCCAAGAGCGCCGCGCCGCCCATCACCAGGCCAAGCCGCGTGAACGTCGTACGCAGCGGCGTGGACGGGAGGAAATCAGCCCGGTCAAGTTTGGGCGCGTCGACGGTCGAGGTCAATCGGTGTCTCCGCGATAAAGCATGGAAAGCATGCTGCTGGTAACTTCCGCGGGCGGCGCATCGAAAAGCACGCTGCCGTGGCGCAGACCAGCGATGCGATGCGCGTGCCACAACGCCAATTCCGGCTGGTGAAGAACGCACAGCACGCCGAGACCGTCATCGACCGCCAGCCTGGACAGCAGGACCAGCACATCCTGCGCCGCCTCGGGATCCAGGCTCGCGACAGGCTCGTCGGCAAGCAGGAGGCGGGGTTGCTGGGCGAGTCCGCGCGCGATCGCGACGCGCTGCGCTTCACCACCTGACAGGGTGTCGGCGCGACGTTGTGCCAGGTGTAGCAGACCGACTCTCTCCAGCAACGCTCCGGCGCGCAGGAGCTCAGCGCGTGGCAGCCGACCAAGTGCCGTCGCGAGATCGCGGTGGCGGCCGAGAGCACCGGTCGCGACGTTCTCCAGTGCTGAGCGGCGGCGGACGAGATTTGCCGTTTGAAAGATCATCGCGACGCGGCGTCGCGCTTCGCGCAACTGACGCGCCGGCAGCCGAGCGAAATCACTGCCCAGAATCCGGATGGAGCCGGAGGTAGGTTCAGTCAGTCTGACAATGCAGCGGAGCAACGTGGACTTGCCGCTGCCGTTGGCGCCGAGAACGACAACAAGCTCGCCCGCGGCGACGGTCAACGCCACATTTTGCAACGCCGACCGTTTCCCGGCGTACGCCTTGCTCAGATTGGAGATTTCGAGAACTGGATCCGCGCGCCTACCCCAGACTGTTCAGGTCGATGTTCAACGTCGAAACCAAGCTGCGAATTTCGTCGAAGTAGCTGTCGCTGTCGGCGACCATGTGCGTTCCCTCCATACCGACGTCGGAGTTGAACATCTTCTGGACGTCGTCCGGCAGGCTGGTGAAGTCGAACGCAAGCAGCGCAGCCTTGATCTTCTGCTTTGCGTCTGGCGGCAGCGTGCTGCGGACCGTAATCGGATCTTGTGGGATGGGTTCCGACTGCCAGAGCGTGACGAATTGTTCGGGCGAATACTCTCCGGCGGCTGTTGCCGCGGAGATCTGGTCGCTGTTCAGTTCTCCAGCATCCACTTTGTGATTGCGCAGCGCTTCGAAAGACGACGTATGACTCCCTGCGTAGACCGCCTGCACACCGGTGTCCGGATCAATGCCGTTCTGCTTCAACCCAAAGGCCGGATACAAATGCCCTGAGGTGGATGCAGGATCCGAATAGGCGAACGAATGGCCGCCGACCTGGCTGATATCGGTAATTCCGGAGCCCGGCCAGGTGGTGATGCTGGCAGTGTACGTCGCGGGATTGCCATCCGAATCGGAGAATGTGGCGACGATCTCTGCATTGGCGAGCTTCTGCGCGAACACGTACGCCAATGGCCCAAACTCGGCAATATCGAGTTTGTCGTTGCGCATCGCTTCGATTTCGGCGGTGTAGTTGCTGGTGATATTCAGCTGGATGGTGCAGCCGAGTGTCTTGCCAAGCGCGTCGGAAAGTGGCTGGTAGGCCGGTGCGAGAACGGCTGCATCTTCGTACGGCTCCACCCCAAAGGTGAGCGTCCCGTTAGGGCATGCCGCGTTGGACGTTTGTGCGTTTGCAATGGTGGTTGCAGGCGCCACCATCAGTGCCGCGCATGCCAGCAGTCCGACCGCCCGAGGCAGAAGGGACCGCCCGTGGCGCGGCGAAGAACCGACATGAAGGGCTGTCACAAGGCGGCAGTCTAAAACAACCTTCCGTGCCGAAACGCTACGGGACACCCCCGGTTTTGTGAACGGAGTGCGAGCGGAGCGTTAACGTTTCTGCGCGCGGATGAACTAGCATTCCACAGCCGGTCTTGCGCACCGCGAATTTGGTTCAGCGCCCCTTCCATTGCGGTGCGCGTTTTTCAATGAACGCCCGCGGACCTTCGAGATAATCCTCCGACTGCCTCAATTCGGCGCCAAGCTCTCCCTGAAGTGCCCAGAGCTCCTCCTCTCCGCGGGAGACCGCCGCCCGCACCATCCGTTTGGAGAGCCGCACGGCGAGCGGCGCCGCCTGACAGATGGTGTTGGCCAGCTCCACCGCTGCATGGACACCTTCACCGGTCGGCACTACCCGGTTCACCAGTCCCAGCTCATACGCACGCCGAGCTGACAGCGGTTCACCGGTGAGCACCACCTCCATCGCTAAAGGCAGCGGCAGGCGATTGCCCAGCCGAACCACGCCACCACCGGCAGCAAACAGACCTCGTTTCACTTCTGGTAGTCCGAAGCTGGCATGTTCCTCCGCCACCACGAGGTCGCAGGCCAGGCAAATTTCGAAGCCACCGCCCATTGCAAATCCGTTCACGGCGGCAATAATCGGCTTGGGAAAGTCTCGCCGCGCGATTCCGCCGAAGCCTCCAGTGAGGCGGCGCGGGGCCTCGGCCGTCTCGGTGCTCCGCGTGCGGGTCTCGAGCTCCTTTAGGTCCTGTCCGGCGCAGAAGGCGCGGTCGCCTGCGCCGGTGAGGACCACTGCCCAGATCGATTCGTCAGCAGCCAACTGGTCGTAGATCACCTCGAGCTGCTCGGTCATTTCACGGTTCATGGCGTTGCGCGCCTCGGGCCGATCCATCACCACGATGGCGACGCGGCCCTCGCGCGAGACGTGTACAGGCACACCCTCCTTTTACTCGGTGATAGCCTAAGACAGGCTCACATGCTGCGCTTCAAGATCAACGGCAAGGACTACGAGGTCGCCGCGGCGAATCATCGCAAGGTCGTGGACCTGATTCGGTACGACCTCGGTTTGACTGGCACCAAAGAGGCGTGCGGAGTAGGTGTGTGCGGCGTCTGCAGCATCCTTCTGAACGGACGCCTGGTCTCTTCGTGCATCATGCTGGCGTGCCAGGTCGACGGAGCTGAGATCACGACCATCGAAGGCATCGCCGCTCCAGATGGCGAGCTTACGCCGCTGCAGCGCAGCTTCATCGATTGTGGCGGATTCCAGTGCGGCATCTGCACGCCCGGCCAGATCATCGCCGCGACGGCGCTGCTGGCGGAGACCCCGTCGCCTACGGAAGAGCAAATCAAGGAGTGGATGATGGGCAACCTGTGCCGCTGCACCGGGTACTACCAGATCGTCGACGCCATCCAGTCCGCGGCGGAGCAGGTCGCCTGATGCCGGGTTACCAGGCCGTCGGTCAGCCCATTCCGCGCGTGGAAGGCTTCGTCAAAGTCACCGGCCAGGCACGGTACGCCGCGGATTTCGCATTACCTGGCACCGTCTGGGGCAAATGCCTGCACGCTCCATATTCACACGCGCGGATCGTCTCGATCGACACCAGCAAAGCCGAGCGCATGCCGGGTGTCCACGCGGTGATCACGGGCCGAGACACACGCGACGGAGGCCTGTGGGGTCGAGCAGTCAAAGATGCGCCACCGCTGGCTTTCGAGCGCGTGCGCTACTACGGCGAGCGTGTCGCCGCTGTCGCCGCCGACGACGAGGACCTGGCTCAGGCCGCTCTCGAACAGATCGACGTGGAGTATGAAGAGCTACCTGCCGTGTTCGATCCCTTCGAAGCCATGCGCGACGCTGCGCCAATCCTCCACCCGGACTTCAATACTTATGTCGGATTCAAACTCAAACACACCACGCCTTCTAACATCCACCACCACAGCCATCTCGAGCGAGGCGATGTAGAACAGGGTTTCGCCGACGCGGATGTCATCGTCGAGAACACCTACGTGACGCAGCGCCAGTCGCAAGGCATGCTGGAGCCGCAGTCCATTCTGGTATCTATCGATCCGTCAGACGATCGGGTGCACCTCTGGCATTGCAACAAGGTGCCGTACTTTATCCGCGGCGCGCTGGCGGCCGCCGCAGGCATTCCCGAGGAGCGCATCGTTATCCATCCGACGTACATCGGCGGCGATTTCGGCAACAAAGGCAATTCGCGTCTCACGCCGATTGCGTATTACCTGGCCAAAGCGAGCGGCCGACCCGTGCGGATGATCTCCGACTATACCGAAGAGTTCCTGGCGGGAAATCCGCGGCACCACGTGACGATTCAGCTGCGCACCGGGGTAAAGCGCGATGGAACACTGACTGCCCATACGGTAAATCACGTTGTGAATTCCGGCGCCTATGCCGCGTTCAAGTCGTACGGGACAATTGCCGGTGCCAACGAGGCAGCCGGACCCTATCGTGTTCCCAACTCACGCATCGACTCCACGTTCGTGTACACGAACACGGTTCCCGGTGGCTTCATGCGCGCGCCAGGCGAGCCGGAAGGCGTCTTCGCAATCGAGTCGCACATCGACGAGGTTGCTCGGCGCATCGGCATGGATCCGGTCGCGTTTCGGATGAAGAACCTCATTGTCGAGGGCGACGAGACCGCCTTCGGTCACGTTCTCCACGATGTGCGCGCGCGAGAAACACTCCAGGCCGCGGTGGATGCCTCCGGGTACAACGACACGAAGCCGCCCCATGTCGGACGCGGTGTTGCGATCGGCGAGCGCGGCACCGGCGCCGGCGAAGGCACGGTCGAAATCCGCCTGCTGCCTGACGGTCGCGCCATCATCGGCACGCCGATGTTCGACCAGGGCACCGGCACCTATACGACCATTGCCCAGGTCGCAAGCGAAGAATTGGGCATTCCTGCCGATCGTTTCGAGCTGGAGGTCTGGGATACCGACGAGCTGGAGTCCGACTCGGGACTTACTGGCAGTCGCGGGACGCACGTCAACACACTCGCCGCGTTTGAGGCGGCACAGCTGGCTCGACGCGACCTGGCCCAGACCGCTGCCGAGCATCTCGGTTGGCCGGAGGATGAGGTCGAATTCTCAGCCGGTCAGGCGCACCGTCGTGACAGTGGCGAGGTGATTGGCTGGGAGGAGCTGCTGGCGCGATCCGGTCAAACCATCCGCGCGCGAGCGCATACCGTGGCGCAGCGCTCGCATCGCACCTCGTTCGTGGCGCAGGTCGCCGAAGTTGCAGTCGATCCGGAGACTGGCGAAATCCGCGTCTTGAGATACACCACTGCCCACGATTCTGGTGTGGTGCTCAATCCGCTTGGCTATCAGGGCCAGGTGAACGGTGGTTTTCAACACGGGCTCGGCTACGCGCTGATGGAAGAGCTTGTCGTGGAGGATGGGCGTGTGACCACGCTTTCGTTCGGCGACTACAAGATGCCAACCGTCCGCGACATGCCTCCGCTCACGACGGTGGTCCTGGAGTCGGCGCAAGGGGAGGGCCCATACAACATTCGCGGTATTGGCGAAGCGCCGTGTATCCCGGTAGCACCGGCGATCGCCAATGCCGTCGAAGACGCAGTCGGCGTGCGCATTCGCGACCTCCCGGTGACTGCCGAAAAGGTCTATCAGAGCCTCCGGATGTGACACGCACCGGCGCGCTGTCGACTAGAGTTGAGGTCGGATCTCCGAGGCGAAGATCTCCAACTGCTCCGCTTCGTCGAACAGCGGCGTCAGCAACACCATGTCGGCGCCGGCGCGCACCACCTCTTGGAGGCGCGCAACACATTCGGAGACTGAGCCCCACACCGCGATGCTCTCGTGTCCGCCATAGCCGCCCAAACGCTCCGACAGCCGCCGCCCGGCGCGTTCGCGGTCATCGTCAACGGCGATGTAGACCCGCTTGGAGAATGGAAACTTCGCCGGATCGCGCCCCAGCTCCGCGAGTAGCCGCCGCAGCTCCACAACCTCCGACGCGAATTGCTCGGTAGAGGTGCCACCCGCGCCAATGAATCCGTCGGCAAAGCGTGCGGTGCGTCGAAGGGCGTTGGGGTGGTGCACGCCGAACCAGATGGGTGGATGCGGCTTCTGCACGGGCTTCGGCTCCATGGCCACCTCATGCAGCTGCCAGTACTTACCCTCGAGCGTGACGCTTTCCTCAGTCCACAGCGCTTTCAGAATCCGCAGCGCTTCGTTGAAGCGGCTCAGCCGGGACCCTGCTTCCACGCCAAACGCGACGTCGGTCGGGCCAGTCCGGCCGAGACCCAACGCAACCGTCAGCCGCCCGCCACTGAGCTGATCGAGCGTGACCAGGGTCTTTGCCAGCGGTACCGGACTGCGCAGCGGGAGCAGCAAAACCGCCGCGCCAAGTCGGATCCGCGACGTGCACGCTGCCGCAAACGTCAGCAGCTCAATCGAATCCAGCTGCCGCTGACGACCAATGATCGACTCCTGCACCCAGAGGCTGTCGAAACCTAGCTCCTCCGCGCGCTGCGCGAAGCGGACGATGGACTGCGGATCAATGGGTCCCTCGGGGAACGTCTGGGGAATCGAGACGGCCAGTCGCACGCTCATCACCGCTTACGATAGCGCCAACGTCAAGCACTAAACCGATTGCACGCGGCGTAGCATGAAAGGTGCTATGAGTCGTGAACCGCTCAGCCGTCGCACGTTCCTGCGGCTCTCTTTGGTAGGCGCTGCCGTCTCCGTGGCGGCCGCCTGCGGTCCCGCCTCTTCGACCCCGCCGAACGCGACCAGCGCCGCCGCGCCAGCGGCCGCCCCAAAGTCCACGACCGCGCCGGCGGCCCCGCCAACAACGGCAGCCGCACCAACCAACGCTCCAGCAGTAGGTGCAGCCGCAACAGCCGGCCCGACGCCCAATAGCGCCGGCGCCGTGGTCAGCAAATCGGGCAAGGTCACCCTGCCTACGTACGTGGCACCGAACTGGGCCAGCCCACCCGAGGTCCCTGGCGGCGGCATCACTCCGCCCGGCTTCACCTCCTATCCCCAAAAAGTCGTTCGTTCAGTTGCCGATCCGCCGGGCAAGGGCGGCCAGGTCACGATCACGACCCAGACCCTCGCGGCTCTACCGACGGCGATGGACTCCAACCCCGTCTGGCAGGAGCTCAATAAACGTACCGGCGTCACGCTGAATCTGAACATCACCCCGTTCGCCGACTACGGCACCACCAAGCTTCCGACGATTCTTGCCTCTGGCGAGATGCCCGACATGCTGTTTTTGCCGAACGGTCAGCAGGTTCCCGGCTTCCCCGCTTTCCTCGATACCAAGTGCGCCGACCTGACCCCGTTCCTCAGCGGCGACGCCGTCAAAGATTATCCGAACCTCGCCGCACATCCGACCAGCGTGTGGAAAACGACCGTCGTCAACAACAAGATTTACGGCGTTGGCGATCCAATTCCGCCGTACTTCTGGGTCCACTGGCACCACGCCGAACTCCTGACGCAAGTGGGCCTCGATCTTCCAAAATCCGTCGACGACTACAAGAAGATCATGCAGGCCATCCTCAACCCGAACGCGGGCGTTTTCGGCATCGTCGCCGAAAGTGGCTATCAGTACGGCTACGACACGATCAACCAGCTGTTCACGTCGATCTATGGCGCGCCCAATCAGTGGTCTCTGCAAAACGGCAAGCTCACGCGCCTCTTCGAAACGGATCAGTTCAAAGCAGCAGTTGGCACCGCACGCGACATCTGGGCCGCCGGGCTCTACGAACCGGGCGCATCCGGCTACAACACCCTCTCCGCTCGCGACGCGTTCCTGTCGCGCAAGGGGATGTTCCGCTGGGACGGCAACACTGCGGACATCTTCAACGGCCGCGGCACCGGTGGCTCGATTATTCCGATGGATCCGCCGCTCATGATCCGCCTGGTGCCGCCGTTCGGCGCCGATGCCAATACCAAACCTACCTATCCGCTGTACCACGGCAGCTTTGGCACCATCGTGCTGAAGAAGGCCGCGGACGATCGCATTCGCGAGCTTCTGGGCGTGCTGAATGTGCTCGCGGCGCCATTCGGGACGGAAGAGCGCGAGCTCATTGCGTACGGCATCGAAGGTCGCGACTTCACGCGTGGACCGACAGGTGCGCCGATTATCAACGACCAGGGTCGACAGGACTGGATGCAGTGGACCATCGCGGACGTGGTCAACCCCGCGCCGTCGTACTTCGATCCGCTTGGACCGGACTACGTCCAGCATCTCGTGCCGATGCTCAAACAGTACGAGGCCGTAGGGGTTCAGGATCCAACCGTCGGGTTCTACTCAGAAACCGCCGGACGTCAAGGCTTGATTGCAAGCCAGCGCTTCGGCGACGGAATAACAGACATCGTCGCCGGTCGCCGTCCAGTCAGCGACCTGGATTCGTTGGTATCCGATTGGCGCAGCAACGGAGGCGACCAGGTGCGCCAGGAATTCCAGGACGCCATGGCCGCCGCCTAACCGGCACTCCGTGAGGAGACATCACTCCGTGAGGAAGACCACTCCGTGGGTGGACATCACTCAGTGAGGTGAGATCACGTCCGTGGGTGTGCACGGTTTTCAGGCATTCATCAGGCACGCCCGTGGCGTTTTCGGCGCGCTTCTCGCTGTGCACTGCGATCCTCACGGTCGAACTCAGAGCGCACCAGCGCAGCGGAGGACAGACCGATGACACCCGAGTCCACACAAGAGATCGGATCGCTCGACGGCCAGGGCGCCGCCGACCACGACGTCAGCTTCAAGTTCGGACGAATCCCGCATGTGGAGACACCGTTTCCATTCTCCACCCGACAGTTCGCTCGACTGCTCGTGCTGCGCGGCCACATCGCCGACGGCGTGTTCGGCCTGGATGATCTCAGCGCCGCCTGAGCGGCGTGCGAGCAGCACGATGATTTATCCGCGGCTCGGCCACGAGGCCCGCTAGCAGCGGTCGTACCCCGGCCTGAAAGCGGCTGATGTCGCCGTACGGACGAGCCAACAGCATGGCCCCCTCGAAGCCACCGACGATCGCACGCGCGATGTCCCGGGCGGAGTCTCCCTGGCGAAGCGTGCCTGCGCACTGACCCTGTTCGACAACGCGTTCGAGCCACGTTTCGTTGGCGTTGAAGAAGTCGATAACAGCAGTCTGCATCCGCTCCGGCAACGTCTGATACTCCGCGGCGAGCATCCCGCACATGCACATGCGCTGGTTGCGTAGCACCTCGAGGTACAGCTTGGCGTAGCCTTCGAGCTTCGCCGGAGCATCCAGATCCGCGGCATCCAGATCGTCCAGCGCCGCGGCGAAGCGTGCTGCATAGCGCGCAATCAGCGCGTCTCCCAGCTCGGCTTTGCCAGCGAAGTGGTAATGCAGCGCGGCCTTGGTGACGTGCAGCTCGGCGGCAATATCCGCGTAGCTGAAACCGTTGAAGCCGCGCTGCTGGACCAGCCGCTCGGCCACGTCCAGGATCTGCGAGGCCATGTCGGCATCACCCCGACGCCGATGGCCGCCGCCACTCAGCGGCACACGCGCAACCGGCGTCTGGAAAACTCGTATCGGTACACCCTTGACAGCTTACCTACTAATAAGTAACCTGGGCAAATCCTGGTCATTACCTACTGGTAAGTAAGACCCCAGTAGGCTGATGGCCGACGCCACGGGGGTTCGGGCACGGTCCACCGCGTATTCCGCCGGCGCTGCCTATGTGAACTTCATGGATGGAGGAGGGTGGTGATCGTATCCGCGCCACGTATCGCGACAATTACGACCGTTTGGCTCAAGTTAAGCAGAGGTATGATCGTGAGAACGTCTTCCATGTCAACCAGAACATCAAGCCTGCCGCGGCGGCAGCCATGAGCACCGGTGATCTCTATGTGCGGGCCATGAATGCCACGCGCGCTCGCATCGACGCGGTGCGCTCTGACCAGTGGAACGCAGCGACACCCTGCACGGAGTGGAACGTCAAACAGGTCACCAATCACCTCATCGGCGAGAACCTTTGGGCGGTGGAGTTGCTGCAGGGCAAAACCATCGCGGAGGTTGGCAACCGGTTAGATGGTGACCTGGCCGGCGACAATCCAGCCGGTGCGTATGCCGACTCCGTCCGTTCGGCTAGTCTCGTCTGTGCTGCGCCAGGTGCGATGGAAGCTACCTGTCACCTGTCATTTGGCGATTACTCCGGCGCCGATTACGCGGCGCAGCTCTTCATGGACGCACTGATTCACGGTTGGGACATTGCCAAGGCCACCGGCCAGGACACCCGACTCGATCCTCAACTGGTTGAGGCTTGCATGCCAATCGCGGAGGAGCTGACCAACCAGTTCCGCAGCGCCGGCGTCTTCGGCGACAACCTCTCCGTCGAGTCCACGGCGGATGCGCAAACCAGGCTGCTGGCGCTGGTTGGGAGACGCGCATGACCACCATTGAGGATCAGACGGCGGCCACGCTCGCGGCCGTCGCACGCTTTTCGGAGGCCTTCGATCGCCACGATGTGGATGGGGTTATGGCGGCGATGAGCCTGGACTGTGTGTTCGAGAACACCGGTCCAGCGCCCGACGGCGAACGCTACGAAGGTGTCGAGGCCGTGCGCGGATTCTGGGACCACTTCTTTCGCACCAATCCACAGGCGCGTTTCGAAACAGAAGAGCAGTTCGCGGCCGGTGATCGGTGCGTCGTCCGCTGGCGCTATAACTGGGGCACCGGCCACGTGCGCGGAATCGACATCTTCCGCGTGCGCGACGGCCTGGTGGCAGAGAAGCTCTGCTACGTGAAAGGCTAGCGCAGGGTCAGTCCGCCTCGAACGTGAAGGTCCTGCTAGCGTAGGCCAGACTGTCGATCGAGGGCGCAGTCCTGACTCCGGTGTGCTATACACCGCGTATAGCTGACGGCCAGTAAGCATCATCATTTCTCAACCTACGCATCCCGCGATTGTGCGATGCGAGGCGGTAATTCAGCCCTCTAGAGTGGTGCAATGCGGTCGGCCGTCGCGCTTGTCCTCCTGCTCTCAATCTCGAGATTTGCACCGACTCCCACCAGTGGCCAACTGCCCGCGTTGATGTCGGCGAGCCAACAGCTAACTCTGGATGGCAGCTCCTCGAAAGCACAGTACAGCGTCGGCGAGCCTGTGCAGCTGGGGTTCACGCTGACCAACACGGGCGATCAAGCATGCAGCATCAGCCGGCTGGCTGACGGAGCCATCACGATCACCGACGTGAGTCGCGATGGAGCATCCGTTGCATCCTGGCCGTCGACTATCAGCTACTACGACGGTCTCGGCTCCCATCTGACGCACGATGTCACCCAGCTAAGCTCCGGAGCCCAGACGCTGCTCACGCGCGACAGCTTCGCGATGGGTCCTTCCGGCGCATTGGCGTTAACTTCAGTGGCGGCATCCGATGACGAGTCGAATGACCTGACCGGCTGGGCAGTCGATGCGCCAGGCACCTACGCGGTGTCGGCGGTGTATTCCTTTCCGCCTCTTTCCAACGCGCCGCAAGACGTATGTCAGGGTCCCAGCAATCCAGTAACGATCACGTTCAGTGTGATGGGGGATGATCAATCCGCACCGGCTGCAGATACGACCAATGGAGACGGAAGCGCCGCGTCGCCATCCTACGGATTGCTGCAGCTGGTCTCCGGCACCCCCGAGGCGCAACTCCAGGTGAGCGGAAGCACGGCCTTCCGGGCGCAGGTCACCAATTGCTTCGCGCAGTTCGATAAAATTGGCGCCACGGACCCCGACATCTTCACGATGCTCGGCGTCATCAGGACGAGCCCCAACGTCATCACGATCGCAGAAGTGCTGGGTCAGGCGAACATCCCGATGACGACTCCTGACTCCAAAAGTGATTCGAGCAACGGAAAAGGCACCGGCTCGACAGTCAACTGGAATCCGGAGTTTCTCACGACGCCTCAAGACGGGCCAATTCCCGATGCATGCGACACGCTTTTTCACGAGCTGTATCACGCCTACGATGCCGCCAAGGGCGTCCTCGACCGTTCCAGGTGCAGCAAAGACGTCCGACTTCCGCTGGCGGAAGTACGCGCGACATTTGCCGAGAACAAATACCGCGCGCTGATTGGCGCTGCGCCCCGAACGACCTACAACGGAGTCGCGTTGCCGACCGCATTGAGCAAATGCGACCAGCGTGGGCCAACCAGCCGGACTGGCGGCACCAGTCGCATCGCAGGCCTGTCCGACTGTAACGCGCAAGATCCGTCCACGGCCCAGGCAGCCTTCGGCGATGCGACCTCCAAGTTTTCTGGTGTCGTTCCAGACGACGGAATCCAGATTATCGGCGATTGCACGTACGTCGAAGTCTCAGCCGTTCTGGCGCCAAAGACGCTGGGCTCGGTGACCACTGCCGCGGAGATTTGCAACAGCGTTGCCGCGGTCGCTTACACCATTCCCGACCTCCAGACGGTAGCGGTCTACGACAAGGGCACGCACGAGGAGTTCGCCATCGGAGAAAAAGGTGACACATGCATGGCGGAGCCATAACCACCTCGTTCGCGGAAACTCCGGGTTCTGGTTCTCTTGCATGTGTCGCGGACTATACTCGGCCCCGAGATGTCCGGAGCCGACCTTCGCCGCAGACGACTCAGTCTGGGGCTTACGCAGGCGGCGCTTGCCGCCCGCCTGGGCATCAGCGCCAATAGTCTGGCGCGCTGGGAACGCGGCGAGCAGCGCATCGGCACACCTGGCCTGCTGGACCTCGCGCTGAGGCAGCTGGAGCACCAGGCACACACGGATTCGCCAGCCGGTTCGACCGACCATATCGTGCCGCGCGGCAACCTGCCGCCGTCTCTCGGCGACTTCATCGGTCGCGAAAAGGCTCTCGCAGATCTCCGCTGGCTGCTCGCACGCGCTCGCCTCGTGACGCTGACGGGCGCTGGCGGCATTGGCAAGACTCGACTCGCTGTGGAGCTCGCGCGCGACGTGCGCGACTGGTTTCCCGACCAGGTCTGGATAGTGGACCTTGCCACGACTCATGATGCGCGCCAGGTGGCGGGGATGGTCGCCTCGGCGTTGGGCATTACCGACGGAAACGAAACTCGGCCGATCGAGTCCGTTGCCAACGCGTTGCACAGCCGCAACCTGCTGCTTGTGCTGGACAATTGCGAGCGGGTCGCCGCCGCTTGCGCCGAGGTGGTGGACCGGCTCCTGGAGCGGTGCCCGCGGCTACGGATTGTGGCAACGAGCCGCGAACCGCTCGGCGCCGCCCGCGAGCGCGTCTGGCAGGTGCCGCCGATGGCCTATCCAACGGATACCGCGCCGCTGGCTCTGGACGGAGTCGGCGGATTTGATGCAGTGCAATTATTCGTTGACCGCGCGCGCGCCGCGGCGCCGGCCTTCCAGGTCACCGAGGACAACCTGCCTACCATTGCACACCTGTGCAGCCGGCTGGATGGCATGCCGCTTGCCATCGAGCTGGCCGCTGCGCGCGTGCGCGAGCTCCGTCCGGAGCAGATCGCGCACCGCCTGGACGATCGTTTCCAGCTGCTCGTCCACACCACCGGGTCGCCACTGCCGCGCCACCAAACGCTGCGAAGTTCGCTCGATTGGAGCTACGACTTGCTGTCAAAGCCGGAGCAACAGATGCTCCAGCGATTGGCTGTGTTTGCCGGCGGGTGGACTGCCGCGGCGGCGGTGGGAGTTTGCGCACCGTCGACGCTGCCGCGAACCGCCATTGTTGGGCTCCTGGATGAGCTGGTGAAAAAATCGCTGGTTGCGCTCGGGCAGGACGCCGAAGACCGGCCGCGCTACCACTTGCTGGAGACAATCCACGCCTATGCACGCGAAAAGCTCGGGCGCGGCGCGGCGTGTTCTCGGCTGCGAGTTCGGCACAGAGACTGGTTCCTGGAGTTTGCCGAGCAAGCCGAACCGCACCTCCTGGGACCAGACCAGGCAACGTGGTTGGCATATCTGGAGTTGGAACATGACAACCTGCGCGCAGCCCTGGAGTTGAGTATCGAGCGTCGCGACGCTGGCGTGGCGACGCGCCTGGGCGCTGCGCTATGGCGCTTCTGGTACGTGCGAGGGCACTTCTTCGAAGGCCGTGCTTGGCTGGACCAGGCGCTGGCGTTGCCGGGCGAGGCCTCGCGCGCAAGGGTCGTGGCGCTATTTGGCGCCAGCACGTTGAGCTTCGAACAAGGCGACCTCGCGCGCGGGCGCCAGCTCGCGGCTACCGGCCGTGAAACCGCGCTGGAGCTGGGTGATGAGCCGCTCGCGGCGATTACGCTGCTTCTTTTTGGCAACATCGCGCGTATCGAGGGGAACTATGCCGCGGCACGGCGCGCGTACAAGGAGCTGGCTGACCTCAAGCGGAGGCAACCGGAGCCCTATCCCCAGACACTGCCTATCGCGCTCGGCGCGCTCGGCCACGTCGAACTTGCGGAGGGCCGGCCGCGTGAGGCGCGTCGCTACTATCAAGAGGCCCTGGCAATCGAGCAAGCCGCCGGCCAGCGCAAGGACGCCGCGAACCTCCTCTATCGATTGGGCGAAACCGCGCTAGAAGAAGGCAAGCACGCCGAAGCGCGGGCTCATTTTGAGGAAAGTCAGGCGCTTGCACTGACTCTGGGTGACCAGCAGCGTCTTGCGTATGTCTTCGAGGGACTTGCTGCGCTGGAGGTCGCGTATGGGCAGGTCGCGCGGGCGCGGCGGCTGGCAGGGGCGGCCGCGGGCTTGCGTGAGCGGATCGGAACTCCGCGGCTCGGACCCGAGCGGACCTGGCTCGAGCGACGGCTTGCGCCCATCGGCGGATTACGCCAACCGGCATGCGACCTGGACGAGGCGCTCGCGCTGTCCAGGACTCCAGAGCCACGCCTACGCATGCTGCCGCAGCGGCCATTGGAGGCGGTGCGCCTGACGGCACGCGAGCAGCAGGTCGCCGCGCTGGTCACCGAAGGGTTGACCAATCGCGAAATCGCAACAGCGCTGGGCACGACGCCGCACACGACAGCTCACCACATCAGCAGCATCATGAACAAACTAGGCGTGCATCGTCGCGCGCAGCTGGCGGCGCACATAGCGACCGAAGCCTGGCCAAGCCGCTCCGCATGAATTCGTTGAGGTTGAGGTTATGGCGAACGCTTGCGGAGCGCTTCGTCGAGTTGCAGGATTGCTTGCGCGCGGCGCACGATTGCCACATCTACGAACTCGCCGTTGGGTAAGCGCAGGGCGCCGCTGCCAACCGACTCCGCGGCACCGGCGGCGGCAACCACTTCACGCGCCTGGGCAACCTCTGAGTCGGATGGCGTAAAGATCGCGTTGATAATGGGCACCTGCCGCGGGTGAAGCGCGGAACGGCCGAGGAATCCAAGCGACCGCGATTGGCGGGTCGTGCGTTCGAGGCCCGCGTCATCGTCCAGACGGGTGTAGACGCCATCAACTGGCGAACGCACGCCCGCAACT
>JAFAZN010000338.1 GCA_019239775.1 Chloroflexota bacterium | reverse complement strand
TGGACGACGGTGTCAGTAGCCTGCCATCGCCCGCGTCCGCCGACGCACACTTCATCGGCCCCTATAACCGCCGCGATATCGCAGGAGCAGGCCACAACGTTCCGCAAGAGAACCCAGAGGCGTTCGCTAACGCCGTGCTGGACCTCGCCCTGCGCTCCTGAGCCCGCCCGCGCTGGCGCAGCGCAGCACCCAGTGGCGCCAGTGGCGGAGGCATAACATGGCGCACCATGAAGGCCGCCATCTTCCATGGCCCACACCAGCCGCTGACCACCGAGCAGGTTGACATCGACAAACCCATCGACCATGAAGTCGTCGTGCGCGTGGTTGCCAGTGGCGTATGCCACAGCGATCTGCATTTCGTCGATGGCTTCTATGAGTTCCCGGCGCCTGCGATCCTCGGCCACGAAGCCGCGGGCATCGTCGAAGAGGTTGGTCCGCAGGTGGACGACTTCAAGCCAGGCGACCATGTCATCGCCTGCCTGTCGGTGTTCTGCGGTCGGTGCGAGTACTGTCTGACCGGCCGCACCAACCTGTGTCAGACGCGACCGATCCGCGCCAAAGATGCGCCGCCTCGGCTCAAGTGGCAGGACCAGCCTGTCAACCAGTTTGCCAACCTGTCAGCCTATGCCGAGCGCATGCTGGTCCACAGCAACGCCATCGTCAAAATTCGCGACGATATGCCGCTGGATCGCGCAGCGCTCATCGGCTGTGGCGTCACCACAGGTGTTGGCGCTGCCCTGAATACCGCCAAGGTCGCACCGGGCGCCACCGTGGCCGTCTTCGGCATGGGCGGCGTTGGACTCTCAGCCGTGCAGGGTGCCCGCATCGCCGGCGCCCGCATGATCATCGGCGTCGACGTACACGACCACAAACTCGAAACGGCGTATGAGCTTGGCGCCACGCACACCATCAACGCGTCGCGCCTCGACCCCGTGAAGGAGATTCGCGATCTTACCGACGGCGGCGTGGAGTATTCCTTCGAGGCAATCGGCCTGAAGAAGGCTGCTGAGCAGTGCTTCGACGCCCTACGCCCCGGCGGAACTGCCACGATCATCGGCATGATCCCGATGGGTCAGAAAATTGAGCTGGATGGGAGCGTGTTCCTGCGCGAGAAGAAGATCCAGGGCAGCAGCATGGGCTCCAATCGCTTCAAGGTGGACATGCCGAAGTACATCGACTTCTACATGCAGGGTCGCTTGAAGCTCGACGAAATGATCACGCGCCGACTGGAGCTGGACGATCTGAACGAAGCGCTGCGCGCGATGAAAGCCGGCGAAGTGGCGCGCCAGGTGCTGACCTTCAACAACTGACGACACTGTGATCACCACCCCACTTCTTGCCAATCTGGTGTGCGGCAGCCCCAGCCGCAACCACGATTTCGACTTCGCCCGAAAGGCGCTGCTGGAAGCGCTGTACGCGGCGGGCAACATTCGCACCGACGTCTGGAATAATTACGACAGCGGCTCGGCCATTGAGGCCGGCAACCTGTTGGTTTCGTACACGTCGCAGGTCCCGGTCTCTGATGAAAACTGCGCCGCCCTGCGGCGCTTCCTGGAAAACGGCGGCCGCTGGTTTGCGATCCACGCCAGCAATTCGGTGGCTGGCAACGCGCATCTGCCCGGGATTCTGGGCAGCCGCTTTCTGGGACACCCGCCGTACATGCACTTCTCCGTGACAGTGACGCGCCCAGAGGACCCCCTCCTGGTACAGGTTCCCGCGACCTTCGAGGTTGACGACGAGCTGTACGTGATCGAAACGCATTCGAACGACCTCGAAGTGCTCCTCGAAACGCGCTGGGGTGGCGAGGCCATGCGCCAGCAGTACCCCGAAGACACCCGGCCACTGATGTACCGCCACAGGCTCGGCAAGGGCGGTGTCCTGTACCTGGCGCTCGGGCACGCCAACCGTCCCTTCGACAAACCGCGGCCCGAGATGGAAGATCGCCCAGATTTGCGCGGCCCGTGGGCGATGCCGCTGTACCAGGAGTTGATCCGGCGAGGCATCGAGTGGGCCGCCGGCCGCCGCCCGCTCTAGCCTCCTCCATCCCGCATACTCCGTCCGATGCTCGCGTACGTCTTCTGGCACTGGCCGGCGCCCGATCACCGCGCCGCCGAGTATGAGCAGCTCCAGGCTGACTTTCACGCCGCGCTGGCCCAGGCCCATCCACCCGGCTTCGAATGCTCGTTCGTGTACCGGGTCGACGGCGAGGCTCCGTGGCTCGGCGGCAGCCCCGCGTATGCCGATTGGTACCTGGTGCGTGACTCCGCCGCGCTCGACCCGCTGAACGTGGCCGCCGTGACTGGCGTGTGCGAACAGCCGCACGCTAAGGTGGCCCACGCGATGGCCGCGGGCGCCGGCAGCCTGCTCGCCCTCCGCGGTGACGCTGACCCAAATGTCGGCGCGGCCCGCCACCTGACGTGGCTGACGAAGCCCCGTCCGATGCCATACACCGATTTCTATGCCGCCGTCTCCGCGACCCCAGCCGCAAGCCTGTGGCGTCGGACGATGGTGCTAGGCCCAAACCCCGAATTCGCCCTCCTGACCGCCGCCGCCCCGCCAGCCCTGACCGAGTTCACGCCGCTGACCCTCGGGCTAACTCCAGTCTGGCCTAAGCCTTAGGCCGCGCTAATGATCGTCGCCAACAAGAACCCGTTATCTGCGACGCAGCTAAAATCCCAGTCGGAGGGATGCCGGAGAGGCCGATCGGGTCCGTCTTGAAAACGGAAGTGGGGAAACCCACCGTGGGTTCGAATCCCACTCCCTCCGCCAGTTCAGAACAGAACTGCGACCGCTCCGTCACGCGTCGCGGTGCACGAGCTCGGGCGCGAACGCGGGCAAACACACGGAGAGGTAATCGGCGCCTTCGTCGCCGGGTGTGCTGTACTGGACCCACTCGCCTCTCGGCACAAGCACCGCCTGCCCCTGGTTGACGTCGAGTGTCTGGCCGTTATCGGAGGTGAGGCGGACGCTGCCGCGCAGGACCAGCGTGTACTCGTCGAACTCCGGTTTCTGGCCCGGCTCCACCCAGCCCGACGGGCTCTGCATATGCGCGATGCTCACGTGCGCAGTCTCCGAATTGACGCGGCCGATGTATTCCCGAATCAGCTTGGGCTTGTTACCAGCGGCCTCGACAACAGTGGGTCCAGATATCAGCGTTGGCACGCTTGGGACCATAAACGTTTGGACGCGCGCCAGCAGTGAAGGCAGGCAGCGGCTAGGGTTGTTAGGGAGCGCCCCGTCCCCGACCCGCCGTGGATCTCGGTCACTGGGCCTGGTCAGGACGCTTGCGCGAGCGTCGCGGTTCAACGACTAGATTGTTGTTGTTGGAGCACGCAATGTCGAAAGCAAATGCCGTCTTGGGCTCCGCTCTGTTCTTTGTCATTGCGCCGTTGATGCAGGCAGGCTTGGTCCCGCGGGGCTGGAAACGCGCCGTGGCACGGGCATTGCCTCCCTCTTGTTTTGTCACCAAAGCGAAAGGAGGAACAACGCAAGCCATGCTTCGCAGAGAGACTCCAAACCGAGTCGGTGACAATCGATCGAATCGCTTCACTCTAGCGAGTGGTCCTTTTGGGGACTGTCGGGCCGGTTAGTCCGGCGCCGTAAGGCGCTATTCGATCTATCTGAAGAGAGCGGGGCCAGAGCCGTTTGATGCCATGGCCCCGCTTTCTTTGTGCGTGCTTACTTGTCGCCGAAGGTGACCTGGCTCACGCTGCAGAGGTCTACTTTGTAGAGGTAGCCCTCTTCGCCCTGGGTGCCGACCACTTTGATGTCGTACACGCAGGAGGCGTCGTCTGAACCAGTGAAGTTCATGTTGACGGTCTGGCCAGAGGCGAGGATGTCAGTGCCCATGGCATCTGAACCCCAGCTATTCACGCCGGTCGGCGAGACGTAGACGGAGGCGATATCGACCGAGCTGTTGTTGGTCAGGGTGAAATCGCGCACATCAGCGAAGGCGCTCTGGGCGATGAACAGGGCAGCGGCCGCGACCGAAAGGCTGGCAGCCAGACGCCAGGAACGAAGGATCCGCACGTAGTTGCCTCCTGAAGAGGGATGGCACCTGAGCCTCAGATGAGGTCGGGCGTATGACAACTATCGGGAAGGTTTTGGGCGACTGTACCCCCTGGTTGGGGGTGATGCACGATGAGTCCGCTGGACCAGCGGTCAGACGACCGGTCAATTCTCGAAGTCTTGACTTCGCAGAATCTGGTAGCCGCTGGCCAGGCAATCGCCTTCTGAACGCAGGGTGTTCGGCACGTAGGTCCGCGGGACAATCACGTAGTTGAACTGCCAGATAGGGCTGTAGCGGTCCATGCCCGGCACGGTGTCGTAGATGTTCAGTTGCCCCTCGACATGCTCCGGCGGCCCCAGACTGCGGCCGTTCTCGTCCAGCTGCACTGAGTACACGGGCTGATACTCCTGGGCGACCTTCACCAGCGCTGGATCGACGACGACCTCACCAAGATCAACGGCAAACACAACCTTGCCGTCGAACCAGACGCGTTCCATCACCTGGCCAAACGGGTTGTTGAAGGTGAGCGCTTCGGTGCCATCGCCGCGCCATGCAGCACCGGCGCCGCGGCTCACGTCGCCACCGTCGACCCGCCATTTTGGACCTTCTACTTCTTCAACGCTGGAATCAGGGTTCGCCGGCGCCGGCAACGCCTGCGGCAACGTGCCGAGCCGCAAGCCGAGCAGGCTGCCAACAGTCAATCGGGATTGTTCGGTACTGGCCAAGGAAAAACGAGCGACCTCTGGTAGCTAGACTACAAGAGACACGCCGTGGCTGAGTATTTGCAGCGCGATCAAGCGCCTCTCGGACCAGCCGAGTGGGCAGCGATTGACCAGGCAGTGGTGCGCACCGCGCAGTCGGTCCTGGTGGGCCGGCGCTTCATCAACCTGGTCGGTCCGTTTGGCCCGGGCGTGGAGGCGCTGCCAAACGACGTGCTCAGCGGCGGTGGCGGGGGACGCATCGACCTGCTCGGCAACGCCGAGGACGAACAGCTCAGCATCGAGAACCGCCGCTTCCTGCCGCTGCCGCTGCTCTACAAGGACTTCTGGATCCATTGGCGCGACCTGGAGTCGAGTCGATTGATCGGCGTCCCATTGGATGTCGGCAAGCCGGCGGCGGCCGCGGCAGCAACCGCGCAAACCGAGGACCGCTTGATCTTCGACGGCGATGCCGGGCTCGGCTTGCCCGGTTTACGGACGGTTGAAGGACGCCAGCAGGTGCCGATGAGCGATTGGTCGAGCATGGGTCGCGCCTTCAGCGACGTGGTCGAGGCCGTTCGCGTGCTGACGCAGGCAGGCTTTACCGGTCCATACGCGTTGGCGGTGAGTCCGCGGCTGTACGCAGACCTGAACCGGATCTTCGACGCGACCGGCGTACTCGAGTTGGAGCAAGTCGAGAAGCTTGCCAGACGTGGCGTCTACCCGACCGCGGCGCTGCCAGAGCCTGGCGCGCTGCTAGTCGACAGCGGTGCGCAGAACCTTGACCTCGCAGTCGGGCTGGACATGTCCACGGCATATGTGGAGAGCGACAACCTCAATCACCGCCTGCGCGTGCTCGAGAGCCTCGTCTTGCGCATTCGCCGGCCCGGCGCGATCTGTACCTTCGAGCCCGCGGGATCAACAGGCTCCGCCCGCCGACGCGCCTGAGTCACTGGATCGATCGAGCTCTGCCAGGTGGTCTGGCGTGAGCAGATCGGGCCGACGCTCGCGAGTGCGCAGCAATGCTTGTTGACGGCGCCAGGCTGCAACCTGGGCGTGGTGACCCGAGAGAAGGACATCCGGCACTCGCTGGCCGCGGAATTCGACGGGGCGCGTGTACTGCGGGTACTCAAGCAGCCCTTCGAAGGAGTGCGACTCATCCCGCCATGCCTCGCTGGTACTGAGCACACCTGGCAGCAGACGAATGACCGCGTCGAGCACGACCATTGCGGCTAGCTCGCCGCCCGTCAAAACGAAGTCGCCGATTGAGACCTCTTCAGCCCGCGTCAACGCGAGTACGCGGTCGTCGATGCCCTCGTACCGACCGCACACCAGCACGAGATGGCCCGAGGCCAAAAGGTCGTGCGCCATGGCTTGCGTGAAGCGGCGGCCAGCCGGTGAGAACACGATCACGCGCGAGGCTGGTTGGAGCACGGATTCGACGGCGGCGACCAGCGGCTCAGGCCGCATCACCATGCCCGGCCCACCGCCGTAGGGATAGTCGTCGGTCGAACGGTGGCGGTCGGTGGCGAACTCGCGGATGTCCACTGCATGGATGTCGACCAGGCCAGAAGCCATCGCGCGACCTGTAACGCTGTCGCCAAGCGGACCCGGGAACATGTGCGGAAAGATCGTCAGGACGTGCGCCTGGAGCCTCGCGGTTTCACCAGGGCTCACCCGCCGAGCCGCTCCAGCTCCGCGTCGTCGATGCCGAAGTGGTGCGCCACTTCGTGGACGATTGTTTTGCGCACCTCCTGACGAATGGCCTCCGGATCGGCCGAACCCACCTGCTCGAGGATCGGCTTCCAGAACAGCGTGATGCGGTCTGGCGTTACCAGGTGGTATCCGCTGGCGCGGTCGACACGATTGACGCCTTCGTACAACCCGAGCAGGTCGTAGCCCGGCGTCTGCCCGAAGCGTTCTAGCCGCTGCGCAGACACCCGTTCCTCCACCACCACGGCGACGTTGTCCAGGCGGCGTCGCACGAACGCTGGCAAGTCATCCAGCACTTCGCTGACCAGCGCCTCAAATGCGCGCAAGGAGGTGGCTGGCGCCAGCCGCTCGCGTGCTGCGCGGTATCGCGCCAGGCGATCCAGGCGAGAAGTCACCTGCCGAGCGGCATCGCCACGGCAAGCAGCATCGATAGCGCTACGAGCAAGCCGACAATGATGTAGATCCACTGAAGTTTGGTCATGTGCGCTCCGCGGGGGTCGGCTCCGATGGCACCTTCAGCACGCGCACCTTGCGAACGCGACGGCCGGTTGTGGTCAGCACCGTGACCACTGCTCCGTCGACGCGCACCTCGTCGCCGACGTTCGGCACCTTTCCGAGCTCGTGGTAGAGGAGGCCGCCGAGCGTGTCGAAGTCCTCGTCCTCAATGTCAAGGTCCAACGTGTCGTTGACATCACGGATGCTGACCCGGGCATCGAACAGCGCCTCGGTTTCGCTGACCTCCTGGATCGGTGCTTCTTCGACGTCGTATTCGTCCTGGATCTCGCCGACGATCTCCTCGATCAGGTCCTCGATCGTAATCAGGCCGGCGGTCCCACCGTACTCGTCGACCACGATCGCAAGGTGCACGCGGCGCTGCTGCATCTCGTGCAGAAGCTCGTCGACTTTCTTGGTCTCGGGCACGAAGCTTGGCTCTCGCGCAAGCGGCCTCACTGATGAGGTCTGTTCTCCATCGCGCAGGAATTTGAGCAAATCCTTGGCGTAGATGACCCCCGTGATGTTGTCGATGCTCTCCTCGTAGATCGGGATCCGCGAATGCCCGCTCTCGACGATCCGGTCGAGCACATCGCGCACGCTCGAGCCGTCCGCCGCGGCCATGATGTCGATGCGCGGCACCATGATTTCGCGTACCGGCTGCTCGCCCAGCTCGATCACGCTGGCAATCATCTCGCGTTCGTCCTCTTCCAGGTCCGTATTGCCTTCGACCAGGTGTCGCAACCGATCTTCGGCGTCCGCTGGGGTAAGGGCGCGCTGCACGCCCAGCATGCTGCGCACCCAGCGATCGAGCGCATTCAGCGGCACTAACACGAAAAAGAACACCTTTATCAGCAACTCGACTGGCCGTACGAAGGTCAGTGCGACGCGTTCTGGGCGAGCCACGGCGACGACGCGCCCCAGGAACTGGACCACCAACAGCACCAGTACCTGGATCACGGCGGCAACGATCGCCACCCACGGCGCGACGAGCACCCACAAATCGAGGTCGAACCAGAACGCGGCTGCGGCCCCCGCGCACACAGCAATCGTGTAGACAACAAGGATGGTCGACAGGCTGCTCGTCTGATCGTCCAGAAGCCGCAAGAGCGCGCTCGCGCGTGGTGTGCCTTCTTCGAGCATGTGCCGCAGGCGAGCACGATCGATATAGACCAGCGACGCCTGTGCCGTTGCGCACAAGAATGCCAGCAAAGCGGAGACGGCAAAGATCGGGATGCGCAGATCGCTCATGTTGAATCAGGCTCGTCGGCGCCGCGGCGGCGCCGTCGCGCACGCGCTGGAACACCGACCCATACCTCGCCCGCGGGAATGTCGTGCGTCACAACGGCACCTGCGCCGGTCATCGCGCCTTCACCGACGTGCACGGGCGCAACGAGCATGGTGTCGCTACTGATGGCGGCGTCGTCCTCGACAACCGTGCGGTTCTTGGCGCGCGACTCGGCGTCGTAGTTGACGGTGATTGTGCCGGCCCCAATGTTGACACGCTCGCCAATGTCGGCGTCGCCGACGTACCCAAAGTGATGCATTTGCGTACCGGCGCCGACCCGGCTGTTCTTGACTTCGGCGTAGTTGCCGAGGTGGACGTGGTCCTCGATGATCGCACCCGGCCGCAAATGGCCGAACGGGCCGATCAGCACATCCTGGCCCACGCGCGCGCTTTCCAGCACGGAGAACCACACCCGCGTGCCGCGGCCAATCTCCGAATCCTGGATGTACGCGTTCGGACCGATTTCGCAGTCGGGCCCAATGCGCGTCTGTCCGCGCAGGTAGCAGCCTGGATGGACGATGCTGTCGGGTTCAATCACGACTTCAGGTTCGATGAACGTGGTCGCGGCATCGACAATGGTGACGCCGTCGCGCATCAGCTCGTCAATCTTGCGCCGACGTAGCACGGCATTCGCATCCGCCAGTTGCGCGCGATCGTTCACGCCAAGCACCTCTTCTTGATCCTCAACCTGGACCGCGCCTACTTGACGGCCCTGACTGCGCGCGAGATTGACCAGCTCGGGCAGGTAGTACTCGCCTTTGGGACTGAGCGGCAGCGCCTCGAGATTCGGCCACAACCACGCGCCGAACAGGAGCATAGTGCCGCTCCAGATCTCGTCAACCGCCCGCTCCTCGTCGGACGCATCGAGCTCTTCGACCATACGGTCCACGCTGCCGTCGGTCGCGCGAATAACGCGCCCGTAGCCGGTCGGTTCTTTTACTCGGGCGGTCAGCAATGCAACTGGTGCATTCGCGCTCACACCTTGATCGACCAGGCGCTGCAGACTCTCCGGTCGCACGAGGGCGGAGTCGCCAAGATGCACGAGCAGGCGCTCAGCACGCAGCGTTTGCACCTGCGGAGCGGCCACTCGGACCGCGTGACCGGTGCCGAGCTGGGGCTGCTGAACCACGACATCAACGGTTTCGGGCAGGGCTTTGCGGACCACATCTGCCTGATGGCCAAGGACTACGATCGTGCGGTGCGCGCCCGCGTTGTGCATGAGCTCCAGGACGCGGTAGATCAGCGGTTTGCCTGCCAGCTCGTGGAGCACCTTGGGTCGCCGCGATCGCATGCGCGTACCCTGGCCGGCGGCAAGCACTACCCCAACCAGGGTGCCGGGACCAGGCTGCCCGGCGAGGACTCGAACCTCGATTGACGGATCCAAAGTCCGCTGTCCTACCGTTGGACGACCGGGCACCGAACGCGGCGGGTCGCGCTTAAGGGTACTCGATGCCGCCGGGTGCGGCGACCCTTGCCGATGCGCGCGCGTGCTTCACCGTTCGAACGGCATAGGCGGGATAGGCCAGTTTCGCCACCTGCTCGTTCGCGTCACCCCGGCCCGAGGCGAACGCGAACAACGCGGGGCCTGCGCCACTCAGGAAAAACCTCCGCTCGCAGATCTTTTCGGCCCCGTGCCACGCGGCATCGAGCCCCGCAAACACCTCCAATGCGGGACGGGTGAACGCGTTCACGAGGTCCGTCTCTTGAACTACTTCTCCACACGCGAGGCTGTGTACGGCCCGCGCGGTGATGGAGCCATCGCTGAAGTCCGCTGGCGCGAGCGCGCCATAGAGACGTCGGGTCTTGTCGAGCACGTCGTGTGGCGGTACCAGGACCACCAGCCACTGACCAGTTCGTGGCGGCAGCACTTCGAGCTGTTCGCCCCGACCGCGCATCACTGCCGCCCCGCCACGCAGGAAAAACGGCACATCTGAGCCAAGCTGCGCCGCGAGCCGCCCCAACGCAACGTGGTTGAGGCGTGAGCCCCAAAGAGTATTCAGCGCTGCGAGCGTCGCCGCCGCGTCGCTGGACCCACCTCCCAGCCCGGCCGCGGCCGGGATCCGCTTCACCAGGCTCAGCTCGGCACCCCGCCGTTCGTTGAGACTCGTGCTCATCAACGCGGCTGCACGTGAGACGAGGTTGGTCTCGGGATCGAGTTCCAGACCTTCTACGCGCGTAAGCAATTCGTCGGCCGGTTCCACACGTAAGTCATCTCCAAGACTCACCGTGTGCACGAGGCTGGCGAGCTCGTGAAAGCCGTCGTTGCGCCTGCGCAGGATCTCCAGGGTGAGGTTGATCTTGGCGTAGCAGCGATACAGCACGGCTACGCGGCGCGAAAGAGGCGGACCCAATCGTCCACGGCCAGGGTCTGCGGCCGTAGGGACGCGTCGATTCCCACCCGCGTAAGCCGCTCGACTACCTCTACACGTGGCACATTCAGCCCGTCGGACAGTGAATTGGCCAGCGTTTTGCGCGGTTGCTTGAAACCCGCTTGCACGAGTGCGACGAACTTCCCGAGGTCCTCGCGGGAGATGCTGCGATCACCTTCGCACAATGGCTCTATAGCCAGGACAGCCGAATCGACTTTCGGTCGGGGGTAAAACGCCGCGGCTGCGACATGCCGCACAACTCGCACGTGTGCTTGTGCCTGAATGGCGACCGAGAGCGAGCTCATTGCGCCTGGTGCCGCGGCAATGCGTTCGGCTACTTCGGCTTGAACCATCACGACCAGACGCTCGGCGAAGGGTGGTCCACTGCTCAGCAGATGCCGCAACGCGGGCGAAGTGATGTGGTACGGGAGGTTCGCGACCACCGTAAACGGACTCTCGAAGTACGTGGCGGCCTCGAAGGCAAGGATGTCCGCGTCCACCACCGTCACTTCGGGCAATTCGGCACGAAGCAGGTCGGCCAGTCCGCTGTCGAGCTCAACTGCCACCACCCGCCTGGCGCGCTGACCAAGTAACCGCGTGAGCACACCTAAACCTGGTCCGACTTCCAGGACGTCCGTACGTGCGTCCACCTTCGCTGCGCGAACGATGGCTGCCGCCACCCTCTGATCCTCCAAGAATGACTGCGACAGCCGCCGCTTGGGCCGCAGCCCAAGCGCGTTCAGCTGCCGCTTGGAGGAGAGAGAAATGGCCGTGCACCCGTTGTCGATCGGCGCGCCGTCACGACCGCGGGCCCGCTTGCTCAGGCCCGGCACCCCTGCGGCACCCGACGAACACTCCTTACTGCTGCTTCCTTCCGGACCTGACAGGGTTCGAAGGTCGCCGCCGCGCAGGACCAGACCTTCAACGCTGCGCGGCACGCAGCCTGATGGTCAACGCACGACCTCGAACGGGACTTCAACCCCGCTAGAGCGGGTTTCGGGTTACAACGGACCGCTACTCCGCCGTCTAGCACGGCCACCCTGAGTCTACCGCGTGGCGGCACCCGACCAATCCGTTTCGCCTGCGCACGAAGCCCTTCAGCCCTCGCGGCACTCGGCCGATGATCGGATGGAGCATCTGATGGCCTCTGCAACTCCCACCGTTCTGATCGTTTCGCGCGACCCTGAGGTGAAGCAGGTTGCTGCCGCGCTGCAGGCAGACGGCCTGACCGCCCGCAACGTCGCCTCACCCCGCGAGCTGCAACGTGCGCTCAACACCAAGACCCGCAGCGTTATTGTCCTCGACGACGAGCTCGCTGCCGACGACGCGTTCGCCTCTGCCGAGATCCTCGAGAAGGTCCATAGCCTGCCCACGCTGGTTCTCGTTGCGCCCAACGCGGAGATGCTCAACCAGTCCAGCGCCGACAATCCCAGTATCGAGGAGTTCGTGCGCAAGCCGATCGCCTCGACGGTATTGGCACTGCGCGTCAAAGCCCTCATTCTTGCTGCGGGGCTGTCGCTACCAACCGTAAAAGCCGCGCCGGTGGTCGAGCAGGGACCGTTGGACCTCTCGAGCGATTCGCGTGGGGAGCTGACGGTGGTCTTTTCGGTGAAGGGTGGCTCGGGCAAGAGCACCATCGCCGCTAATCTCGCGGCTGGCCTGGCATCGCTGTACTCGGTGCAAACCCTGCTGGTCGATGCCAATCTCTGGTTTGGCGACCTCGGTGTGTTGCTCAACCTCACCTCGAGCCGCAGCAGCTTCGATGTCTGCGGGACCGAGGATCCCGACCTCTTCGCGCTACCCAAGGCAGTCGTGCCGCATGCCTCGGGTGCCTCGGTGCTGCTGCGTCCGCCAGACCCGCTGAGCGTGGAGAAAATCAAGCTGCGCAGCTTCGTGGACGCGATCGAGCGGTATCGCTCGCTGTACGAACACGTCATCGTGGACTGCGCCGCCGCGTTGGATGAGCTGAACCTCGATTTGCTCGAAAACTCCACCCGCGTCCTGCTGGTGGTCACGCCCGAGATGGGCGCGCTTCACAATACGGCGCGCTTCCTTGGCCTGGCGGAACGACTCGGCCACAACCGCAAGATCAGCCTGGTGCTGAATCGGGCAAATAGCGGCATCAATGCCGAGGACCTGCAACGCACGCTCGGCATTCCTGTCGCCTGCGGCGTGGTCAGCGCGGGCAAAATGATGCTGGAGGCGGTCAACGAGGGCACCACGCTCTTCGCCATGGACCCGCTGCGCAAGGAGCGCATCACCCAGGATCTTGCAGCGGTTGTCGAGCTGGTCGCCGGTCGTGCCCAGCCGCCCGTCCAGCGACGTGACGACAGTCGCCGCGCCTCGCCGCTGCGCTTCCTGCGGAGGAGCGCGTGAGCAGCCTCTCCATGCGCAACGCTGGCCTTGCCGCACGCCTGCCCACCGAACGTGTGCGGACCTTGCAAGAGGTGGCGTTGATGATGGTTGACGGCACCGAGGTTCACGGCATGCTGCATCGCGCCCAGGGCACGCGCACA
Organism: Chloroflexota bacterium; assembly: GCA_019239775.1. Lineage (GTDB taxonomy): Bacteria > Chloroflexota > UBA6077 > UBA6077 > CF-72 > CF-72. The sequence continues at coordinate 9,786 of JAFAZN010000338.1, read as the reverse complement.
CTGGACTTCCTGAACCGCCAGAGCGAAGCCTTCGTGGCTCTCACCGGCGTCACGATGTACCGCGGCGAGGAAACCGAAATGGTGCCGTTCATCGCCATCAATAAAGCACACATCCTGCGCGTGCTCGAAGCCGAAGACGACGCCTGAACCGTCCCAATTCTCTTTGCGGCCCGGCCTGGGTTGCGCGACCTGCATTCCGTACAATGCGTCCGGAAGGGTCGCATAGAGGCCGAGTGCGCCCGTCTCGAAAACGGGTAGGGTTAACAGCCCTCGTGGGTTCGAATCCCACCCCTTCCGCTGGAAGTTCGCTGAGTACGGAGAGGTCGCCTAGTCTGGCTTAGGGCGCTCGCCTGGAAAGCGGGTAAGGTTCAAAAGGCCTTCGTGGGTTCGAATCCCACCCTCTCCGCCATGTGCGGACTATCGCTCAGGTGCCGACGGTCGTAATTTTCGTTGCCAGGTGCTGAAACCACGGCTCGATCAGTGAGCCGAACGCGGTGACGCCCAGGAGAACCACGATCGCGATGACCGCGACGATCATGCCGTACTCGACAACATCCTGCCCCGTGTGTTCGGAGATGAATTCGAGCAGGTTGTCGAGAAGATAGCGGCGCATTGTGCGGGTACGGCGTCGAGGCGGCGAGTATGGCGTTGCACCACCGCCCACTCGCAAGTGCTTGTGCGCGTATTGTGCTTACGTTCGCATCACAGGTGCGCGGCTACATCGATTCGGGCGCTGCGACGCCAATTGTTTCGAGCGCATTCGCCAGCACCTGTCGCGCCGCCGCGGCGAGCTTCAGCCGCGCTGCCCGAAGATGGGCATGGTCGGCGAGGATGCGCACCGAGCGGTCGTCGTTGCCCGCGTCGTACCAGGCTTGCGTTGCGCGCGCGAGCTCATATGCGTAGTACGCAATGTGGTGCGGCGCCAGGTTGCGAGCCCCGAGCTCGACCACCTCTGGCCATTGGAGCATGCGCCTCACCAGGGTTAGCTCCGCGGGATGCGCAAGCAATTGGACGTCACCCGAAGCAGCCCAATCGGTACCCGCATCGGCAAGTACACGCGACAGCCGTGCATGCGCGTACTGGACGTAATACACGGGATTTTCGCTCGATTGCTTGCTAGCCAGGTCGAGGTCGAAGTCCATCATGGAGTCAGCGCTGCGACTGACCAGGAACCAGCGCGTGGCATCCACGCCGACTTTGTCCATCACCTCTGCCAGCGTGATCACGTTGCCGGAGCGCTTGCTCATCTTGATCATCTCGCCGTGCTCGTAGACATTGACCATCTGGTAGAGCACGATCTCGAAGCGCTCGGGTTCCACGCCGAGATGTCTGAAAATTGCCTTGAGCGAGGGCACCTGTCCGTGGTGGTCGGCGCCCCAGACGTCGGTCACACGGTCAAACCGGCGCACGAAGAACTTGTCGTAGTGGTAGGCAATATCCGTGGCGGTATACGTGGGTCGCCCATCTGAGCGAATCAGCACGCGATCTCGCTCATCGCCGAGATCCTGAGAGCGCAGCCATTGAGCCCCTTCGCGCTCGTAGACAAGGCTGCGTTCGCGAAGCATCTCGAGGACTCTGAGGAAATCACCTTCTCGGATAACGCGGGCCTCGGAGAACCAGTTGTCGAAGTGCACCCGGGCGCGGTCCAGGTCGCGCTCGATCCAGTCCATGATCGTGCGCGCAGCAAGCGCGCCAATCTCGTCTGACTGTTCGATCGGCACGTCGGCGAAGCGCCGCCCGTGCTGATCCAGGAGCTGGCGGGCCAGGTCAACGATGTACTCGCCGTGGTAATCGTCGTCGGTGAGCTCGATCGGCTGCCCGAGCAGCTCCTGATATCGCTTCCAGACGCTGTGCGCCAGGTGTTCCATCTGGGCGCCCGCGTCGTTGTAGTAGTACTCACGCTGCACCTCCCAGCCCGCCCTGGCCAGCACACGCGCGAGGCTGTCACCTAGGGCCGCATTCCGAGCGGTCCCCACATGCACGGGGCCGGTCGGGTTCGCGCTGACAAACTCCACCTGAAGTCGTCCGAGGCTGCCCGCCTGCGCCAGATTGCCGTAGGCGTGGGCTTCGGTCAGGATCACGTCCACCTGAGCGCGCAGCCAGTCATCGGCGAGTGTGAAATTCAAGAAGCCCGGTGCCGCGGGACCAAAGCCAGCTAGGTAATTGGGCGGATCGGGGGCAATCTGCGCGGTGATCGCGCTTGCCAGATCCATCGGTTTCGGTCCCCGCGAGCCAACGACCTTCTGAGCGCGCAGTGCGAAGTTGGTGGCGAAGTCGCCTTGTTCAGCTTTTGCCGGTCGCTCGATGGTGATCTCGGGCAGCGTGACCGAAGGCAAGTAGCCGGTGCGCTGCAAGCGAGCGACCGCGTCGCGCACAAGATCCGTAAGGCGGTCGCGTACCAGGGTCATCAGTTCGAAGTGAAGAGATTCTTGAGTGAAGTGTAGGCCGGGCGCACCGAGCCATCCGGGTTGGTGATGCTCCACCAGTACTGCTCGTCCTGCTGCGTCCAGGCCGGGTCGGGAATGTAGATCACCGTCATCATGCCCATCCACGGCTGCCAGTTCTGGCGGGCGCACTGGAACGCCGCCACCAGGTTCCGCGCCTGCTGATCGCGATCGACGGCGAACCACTGATACGCGGAGCCTGGTCGGACGTCGGTGGTGTAGCCCATCTCCATCACGCCCATCTGCTTGCCGCCGTCGCCTTGCTGCAGCATCAGCGCCCGCACGTCCTCGACATGGCGGAACGCATAGACGCGCCTCAAATCGGGAGGACTCGGGTCGTTGTTGGTCAGATCAGGAACGGCCGCGACGGCCGCGGGATCCGAACACGGCTCAGCCTTGTAACCAGCCGCATGTACGCCCAAAACGTCGAAACTACCCTTTGCGCCGGCCGCATACATGCGCTGGATGTACTCCAGCTCAGGGATCGCCTGCTGGTTATTCGTTGTTGTTGGTGACATACCAGCGGAAATCACAATCGCTTGCGGATCCGCGGCCTTGATCGCGGTGTAACTGGCCTCGAGTAGGCCCGCGTACGCGGCCGGATCGGGTGATTTGTTGCCCCACTCACGATCGAGATTGGGCTCGTTCCAGATCTCGTACGCCTGAATGCGGCCCTTGTAGCGACTGGCTAGCGCCGTCAAATAGTCGGTCCAGTCCTTTGGGTTATCGGGCGGCCCCGAGCCGGGCCAGACGATGCTGGAAGACGCCCACTGTGGCTGATTGTCCACGCGCGCGATGACTTTGAGGCCAGTTTGTGAGATGGCGTCCAGAATTCGATCGGGTTCGTTCCACTCGAAATTGCCTTTGCCGTGGCCTTCGATGTTGCGCCACTCGAAGCGCTGCTTAACCCAGTGGAAGCCGGCGTCTTTGGCGAGCTGCAGGTCGCGCGCCGTCGTGTTCGGGTTGCCCCAGAGAAACACGTGCACCGCTGGATCCACGCTCGGGACGACCGCGCCCGCCAGTGGTGAGGGTGACGGGCCAGGCGAGACGGCTGGTTTAGGCGCTACCGATGTGGCTGGTGTGGCGGTCGGACTCGGCGGCGGGCTGGAACACGCCAGCGTGAACGACAGCAGGAAGGCAGCAAGGTACCGCAGGATCTCAATGTTAGGGAATGGACGCCGTCAGGAGTCCGCTGCGTATGGCGGTCAACGCCGCGCGCGGTGTCCCATCGGGGTTGTCGATGGCCCACCAGTACTCTTCGCGGTCAGGCGTCCAGGTCGGATCGGCCAGGGTCCACAACGTCATGACGCCGATCCACGGTGACCAGTGTTGGCGAGCATACTGAAAGGCCTGGACGATGTTGTCGGCCTTTTGCTCCTCGCTCACCGCGAACCAGGCATAGTTCGGATGCACCGCATCGGCCGTCCAGCCAAACTCGAGCAGCCAGATCTGGCGATCGGCGTCGCCGTTTCTGACCTGTACCGCCCTGAGCTGCTCCACTCTGCGGAAGTAAAAGCTGGGATCACCGAACATTGAGAGTGAGTCCAGGTCGCACGCGACGCATGGTGCCTGCGTATTGCCATGCGCGCCGAGCACGTCATAGTTGACGCCACCCTTCAATCCTGCGCTGAAGAGCCACTGCAAGTATTCGGCATCATCGTCGGCGTCGCGATTGTGCACACCGGTCGGCGATAGCCCCGCGGTGATCACCACGACGTTCGGGTCCGCTGCATGTGCCGCGCGATAGGCCAGCGTGAGCAACCGCACATAGTCGCCGGCCTGTTGCTGAGTGATCGCCTGGCCACCCCACTCGCGGGTGAGGTTGACCTCGTTCCAGACTTCGATTGCGTCGACGGTCCCGATCGATGAACCGTGCTTGTAGCGGCTCACAAAGGCGGAAATGAAGTCGGCGTAGTCCTGGTAGTTATCGGGTGGGCCATTCGAGGCGCCATCCCTGCGGGCCCAGCTCGGTTGTCGATCGATGCGGGCGATGATCTTGGTGCCGTTCGCGTTACTGGCCTTGACGATGCGATCGGCTTCGGTCCAGTCGAAGACGCCTTTTGCAGTGCCTTCGATGTCCTTCCACTGGAACATCGTTTTCTGCCAATGGAAGTTGGCGTCCTTGGCAATCTTGAGATCCCGCGCGGTCGTAGTCGGTTCGTTCCACAAGAACATGCTCAGGCCGTAGTCGGGACTGGGCACCGCGGTCGGCGTAACGGGCACAATCGCGGTGGCAGTGGTCGGTAGCGGCAAGAACGCGGGATCCTGGGCGGTGGCCGTGGCGCTGCCTGGTCCAGGCGCAAACGCGTTGCCATAGGTCGTCCCAAAGGGCGGTTGACCATTGATGGCCGACTTCAACAGCGGACTGGTCGCCGCTTGAAGCGCAAGGTCTGCCGGAAGACCCTGTCCGGTGATGAGCTCCTTCAGGTAATCGGCCAGGAGCAAGCCCTGTGTGCACCCGCAGCCCCTGTCGTAGTGCATGATCCCGCGCTGGAAGCGCTGATAAATGAAGTTGTGGTTGGTGGGATCGTAGGCGGGCTCGCTGGTCGGAGCGCCCCAGATTTCCAGGTCCAACAAGCCGAGCAAATTGGCGTCGGACGTGCCGCCGGTCGACGGGTTGATCGTATTGAAGAAGGTCTTGCCGAAATTAACCGATTGGCCGTCAAAGGTGTCTACGGCATAGGCGCGAACGAAGGCGAGAATCCTCGCCCCGTAGTTCGGATCGCTGACTTTGGGCGCGGACGCGGTAATGGTCGAGTCAGAAGCTGGAAATGTGCTGCCGTTCATCTGCGTGTAAGGCAATAGGCCATCGTCGAGCAGATTCAGCGTACTTACGCCAGCGTTGGGGCACTGTTGCAACACGATCCGTTGGAAAAATTGGACTGTGCAGCCCTCGAACATGAAGTCGCGACTTACCGGATACCCAAACGTCGTTACGCCACCTCGGCGCAGGAAATAGTCCCAAAAGGTATCGCGATCGACGCGGTAGCCGGTCTGCGAAAAATTGCGCGGGTCGGCTGCCACTGACTGGTCCTGCGCTTGCGCGAAAGCGGCGCCCGGCGCCGTGCACAATAACGCCACCACACACACCAGGCGCGCCACGAACCAACGAAGCAAAGCTGCCGTCTCCCCCGCGAAAATGAGTAGAGTCGATCGAAGCGCGCGTAGCATACTTCGACGCGGGGCTGGCGCAAGCCTTTATCGCGCTGTCTTGACGCGACGTAACCTCACTGTAATAGCGACTCAACCGGAATGGAACCTTCAGCAGCAGGCGACACGCAGCACCTGTTCGTGTATGGCAGCCTGGTTCAGCCGACAACCCTCGACGAGGTGCTGGGTCACAGGCATCTCGGCGAGCGTTTAGAGGCTCGTTTGGCCGATTTCAGGCGTGTCCTGACGCCGGGGCATGCCTATCCGTTTATCGTTGCGGCGGCTGGTGAATCGGTCGACGGAGTGCTGCTGATGGATCTCAGTCCGTACGACTTGCAGGTGCTCGACCGTTATGAAGAGGTAGAGTCTGGCGTCTACCGACGCGAGCTCGTCGAGGTCGAGGCGTGGGGTTGCGGAGCGCGGCCGATCTATGTGCGTGCCGACACCTACGTCGCGGGACCGACGCTGCACACGTCAACTGCCAGCTAACCGGACCGCAACGTTTCACTTCCAAACGTGGACTAACCCACCCTATACTCCGCCAGGCCTAGAGAGGGCGGGAGGCATGCAAGACAAGGTCGTCTATCTCACACCCGAAGGAAAGCAGCGCTTCGCCGCCGAGTTGCACGAGCTGCAGACCGTTCGCAGGCACCAGGTGGAAGAGCAAATTCGCCGTGCGAAAGAGTTTGCCGACACCGTCGATAACGCCGAGTACGACGAGGCTAAGCAGGAACAAGCCTTTGTGGAAGGGCGCATCCAGGAGCTCGAGCGGCTGCTGTCCGCGGCCAAACTCATCGAGGAGCCCACAACCAAAGGCGACTTCGTTCGCATGGGTTCGCACGTCAAGGTGAGCGATGTCGACGGCGAGGAAGAGACGTACTACCTGGTTGGCTCACACGAGGCTGATCCACGCCATGGGCTTGTGTCTAACGAGTCGCCAATTGGTCGTGCGCTCATAGGCAAGCGAATCGGCGACGAGGTCACCGTGGTAGCTCCCGCGGGTTCGTTCACGCTGAAGATCATGGAGATCAACTAGCGCCTGTTAGCCTTAGGCGGTCATGCCTGATGAGGTTGACGGCCTCGATCGCATCCAGAAGGCGCGGCTCGCCAAGCTCGAACGACTCGAAGACGCGGGCCAGCGCGCGTATCCGACGACCTTTGCGCGTACGCACAAGGCGCAGCAAGTGCATGCTGAGTTCGACGCCCTTAACGGCACCCAGGTCTGCGTCGCCGGCAGGCTTGGCGTCTTCAAGATCCTGAGCAAGAACCTCGCGTTCGCGTTCGTTCAGGATGATACCGGCCAGATCCAGCTCATCCTCCATCCACGCGACTTCGAGGAGCGCACTCGCGTTGTCTACGAGGCGCTGGATCCAGGCGACTTCGTTGGCGCCTGCGGGACCGTCATCAAGAGCAATCGTGGTGAGGTCAGCGTGGAGGTCGGCGAGCTTACGTTTCTGAGCAAGAGCCTCAGAAACCCGCCCGAAAAGTGGCACGGCCTGCAGGACGTGGAAACACGCTACCGCCAGCGCTATCTGGACCTGATGGCCAATCCTGAGACGCGGCAGGTCTTTCTGACGCGCAGCAGGATCATCACGGCCATCCGCCACTACTTGAACACTCGCGGCTTCGTCGAGGTCGAAACGCCGATTCTGCAGCCAATCCCGGGCGGCGGCACAGCGCGGGCCTTCGCCACCGAGTCCTACGCCTTGGACGCCCAGATGTACCTGCGCATCGCGCTCGAGCTGTACCTCAAGCGCTGCATCGTCGGTGGTATCGAGCGCGTGTATGAGATCGGGCGCAATTTTCGGAACGAGGGCGTTTCGTTCAAACACAGCCCTGAGTTCACGATGCTCGAGCTCTACCAGGCGTACGCCGACTACCAGGACGTGATGCGGTTGACCGAGGACATGATCGCCACAGCTGCAAAAGGCGCGGTTGGCCGCACGAGAGTGCCCTGGGGCGATCAACAGATCGACTTCAACCCGCCGTGGCAGCGCATGCCCCTACGCGAGGCGATCGCCGAATTCTCGGGCGTCGACTATGCGCAGTATCCGGATCTCAGCTCACTCCGGTCCGCTGCCCACAATGCTGGCCTGCACACGGAGCCCGAGTGGAACCGCGGCAAGATCCTCGACGAGCTGCTCACCGCGTTCGTGGAGCCCAAACTCATCCAGCCCACGTTTCTAACCGACTATCCCACCGATTTCCCCGGCTCAACTCTGGCTAAGGGCAAGCCCGGCAACCCCGCGGAGGTCGAGCGCTTTGAAGCGTTCGCGGGCGGCATCGAAGTCGCCAACGCGTTTTCAGAGCTCAACGATGCGCGCGTTCAGCGACAGCGTTTCGAGGAGCAAGTGCGCGCGCGAGAAGCAGGCGACGTCGAGGCGCAGCCGTTCGATCAAGACTTTCTCACCGCGTTGGAGCACGGCATGCCCCCAACCGGTGGACTCGGGGTGGGCATCGACCGCATCGTCATGCTGATGACTGACCAGCACTCGATCCGAGACGTTATTCTGTTTCCTCAGTTGCGACCGCAGTCCACCACCGGCTGATGCTGAACCCCGAACTTCTGCGGCGCGAACCCGAGAAGACCCGCGCGGTATTGGCGCGGCGAGGCGAGGACGCCGTCGAGGCCTTTGATGCGGCGGTCGTCGCCGATGACAGGTGGCGCCGCCTGAACGCCGAAGTGGAGCAGCTCCGCGCCGAACGCAGACAGCGCGCGTCGTCGAGACGCGGAAAACCCTCTGAGACAGAGGTCGTCGAGGAACGACGTCTCGGCGAGCACCTTGCGGACCTCGAGCGCGAGCTGCGCGAGGCAGAAGCGGATCGCCAGGACAAACTAGCGTGGGTTCCGAACCTGCCCGACCAGGCGGTTCCGCTCGGCAAAGATGACACCGAGAACGAGATCATCCGCACCTGGGGTGAGCCGCGTCAGTTCGACTTCGAACCACTACCCCACTGGGATCTGGCAGAACGGTTGGGCATTCTCGACCTGGAAGCGGGGGCGCGGCTGGCCGGGGCGCGCTTTTACGTGCTGAAGGGCGCCGGCGCCATGCTGCAACGAGCGCTGGTGAATTTCATGCTCGATCTGCACGTCAACGAACAGGGCTACACCGAGGTCCACACGCCGTATATGGTCCGCGAGGAGATTATGTATGGCTCGGGCCAACTGCCGAAGTTCTACGACAACCTGTACCACGATGCCGAGGACGATTTGTGGATGATCCCGACATCCGAGGTGCCGCTGGTCAACCTGTACTGGAACCAGATCATCCCGAACGGCGTCGTGCCGCTGAAACTGACGGCGTCCTCACCATGTTTCCGCAAAGAACGAGCGGCAGCAGGCCGCGATGTGCGCGGAATCAAGCGCGTGAAGCAGTTCTACAAGGTGGAAATGGTACGCATTGTTCCGCCCGAGGACTCATCTGCCGCGCTCGATGAACTGGTGTCTGACGCCGAGGCCGTGCTCCAACGTTTGGAGCTGCCGTACCAGGTGATGCTGCTGTGCACCGGCGACCTGGGTTTCGCCATGACCAAGACGTACGACCTCAACGCGTGGGCTGCGGGTTCTGAAGAGTGGCTCGAGGTGTCTTCGATCTCGAACGCGAACGACTATCAGGCGCGCAGAGCAAACATACGCTTCCGCCGCGAGGCGGGCGGCAAAACAGAGTACCCGCACACGTTGAATGGCTCGGGCCTGGCGCTGGCTCGGCCGCTGATCGCGATCCTCGAGAATAACCAGCAGCCTGATGGCTCGGTCCTTATCCCGAAGGTCCTGCGGCCGTACATGGGCGGCCTCGACCGCATTACCCCCTGAATTGGACTCCGTAGCGGTCACGATGGGAGCCAGCCAAACCCTGCGGGAACGCCACTCTGGTTTGTTACCCTCTCGGGAAGGCTGATTAGATGGCCACCACGGCGGAGCCTGCCCAGGCCAGGCGCGAGCTCGACGATTTGCAAAAGCTGGTTGCGCTGTGCAAACGGCGCGGCTTCGTCTTTCCCAGCGCCGAGATCTACGGCGGCTTCGCCAATACCTACGACTACGGGCCGCTCGGCGTGTTGCTCAAAAACAACGTGCGGGACGCGTGGATCCGGGCGGTCGTTCAGCGTCGCGATGACGTGGACCTGCTCGACGCAGCCATCATCACCAATCCGCGTGTCTGGGAAGCCTCGGGCCATGTCGAGCAGTTCAACG
>JAFAZN010000316.1 GCA_019239775.1 Chloroflexota bacterium | reverse complement strand
CGCGACGCGAAGTTTGGCGCTTGCTCGCTTAAGGACCGTGCGGCCATCACGTGTCGTGTGCCGCGCGGCTCCTGCAGATACGCACGGCCAAGTGCGACCACCTGGTCCATTTCGCGCACCATCCGGCGCAGCCGGCCGGACCAGTTGTACGGGACCTGTCCCAACCGGACCTCGCGGAACAGGTGTGCCAATGCGCGACCGCCATCCGAATCAAATGCAGGATGTGTCCGCCACCGGGCTGGAAAATGCACCGCGGTGCGCAACAAGCCTTCGCGTTTCGCGGTCTCCTCCGCCAGGCTAACGACCGCCTCGATATGCGTCGATCCTGGACCCCGTCCGACGGATGCCACACCATAGAACGAGCTGTGGCGGAGCGGATCTTTGAGGATCAGCTCGCCGGAGTTGACATACACGTGCTCTGAGAAAAAGCGTCCCACCAGATCCTGCTCATTGCCCAGTCCGCACGCCTTGGCCTGTCGCGAAAGCAGCAGCAGCCGCGCATTTTCAATCCCGCCCATAGCCAGTACCACTTGTCTGGCACGTACGCGACCACGCTTTCCCTCAAGTGTGCCAACGCGTACTCCAGTTGCCTGTTGGCCGCTGGCGTTGGTCTCCACCTCCAGTGCATTAGCGTGAAAAAGTGAGGTGATGTTCGGCGCCTCCAATATGGCGCGACGGTGCACTCGACCAAAACGCGTAGGCGCAATCTGGAACACATCCGTCTGTAACTGCTCTGGTGGAAGTGGTAGACGTCGACGGCAGTCCGGATCCCAATCGGAGACCCGATACGCATATGGGCCGAGCTGGCAGACCTCCTGCGCCCGCGCATAAGAGGAGTCTAGCTCCGCACGCCGAATGGGCCAGCCAGAGTAGGGCACCCACTCGCGCGGCTCCATGTCGATCGACTCCAGTGGGCGGCATGCGCCGGCCCAGACTGCGGTAGTACCGCCAAATCCGGTCTGGCGGACTTCGTCGAGTCGGAAGTATGGCAAACCGATGTTCTCGCCGCGTGTCAGCGCTTGCGTGGCCGGGTCCCCTGCCAGACCGCCCGCCTCCACCAGGCAAACCCTGAGGCGCGAGCCGCTCAATGCCAGGGCCATGGCGATCCCTGCCGCCCCGGCGCCGACGATGCACACATCGGTATCCAGGACCGTTTCGTCCGGCAGGTCGCGCAGATCAATCACCAATGCAGCGGGCCTCGGACGCGGGAGATTACAGCCTTAGGGTTGAGCTCTGTCAACCAGAACGTGTATTGTGGAGGAGCTACGTGGTGAGTATGCCTCGCCACCATCCTGCGTACCCGCAAAGGCACTCAACCCAATAGAGCCAATTCAGAGACTGCCGAGTTGAGGCTGTTTATGCTCGCCCGGCACCTTCTCTGGCTCAACCATTCGGGCTGACGTCCTGTCGCGCAGGAGCGCGTTGGTCGGCCCGTGCCGCCGGCCGCCTCCCGCGCTGCCTCTCTGAGTTCAGACACTCGGTCGGCGAGCTTCGCACTTCGGAGGTCCATCGGCTTGCCGATGCTCTATCGCGCGCTGCCTGTCCTCACCGTGTGTTCGTTTGTCGCACCAGCGCCTGCTCTGGCCTGGGATGCGCATGCCACCTGGGATCAGAGTGTCGCCACCGGTCTCGCGGCCACCGCCGACGCGTTCGATCCGCACGCGTACCTGTACGCCGAGGCACCTGACCTCGCCGACCGCCTGGACTGCATCATCGCCGGCGAAAGCGGCTGGGATCCCTCGCAACAAAACACCCGCACGCGCGCCGCCGGGCTGGCCCAGTTCCTCCCGTCGACCTGGGCCAGCACACCGCAGGGTGAGGAGGGTCTGTCACCGTTCGAGCCCCACGCCAACATCGACGCCGCCATCTGGCTGGCCCGCACCAAAGGCTGGCAGCAGTGGCAGGTCTACGTTCAGGGCCGCTGCCGCTGATGCACGCCGAACTTCGACCAGACGGCCGCCCCCGAGCACCAACACCTGGTCCGCATGCCGCAAGGCCGCGGGCCGATGCGAGACGACCAGGCACGTCACATCGCGCCCCCGCTCGAATAGACGCCGCCAGAGCTCGGCCTCGGTTTCGGCATCCAGCGCTGATGAGAGTTCGTCCAGCACGAGCAGCTCCGCATTAGCCAGAAACATCCGCGCCGCCGCGGCTCGCTGTACCTGACCGCCCGAGAGCTTGACCCCGCGCGGACCTACCAGCGTATCCAGACCGCGCTCGAGCGCGGCGACATCATTTTCGAGCACCGCTGCGCGAAGCGCTCGTTCCACAGCTCTGGAATCGGGATTCCGGCCCAGGGACAGGTTGTCGCGCAAGCTCTCGCTGAACAACCGCGGCACCTGCGGCGTGTACGCGCTGCGCGGCGGCACGAAGAAGCGCGACGGCTCCTCAACCGGTTCCCCGTTCCAGAGGATTTCACCGTGATCCAGTGGGAGCAGCCCGAGCAGCACCTGCAACAGCGTGGACTTACCCGAGCCAATCCGGCCAGTGACCACCGTGAACGAGCCGCGCTCCAACGCAAAGGACACCTCACTGATGCCCGGGGTTCCATCTGCATACGTGCAGGTGAGTCCGCGCAGCTCCAACCGTTGGAGCCGCTCCGCGCGCCCAATGGGTGCCACTTCCAACAACGAATATCGCATCGACGTGACGGTCTTTGTGACGTCCCCATGACGGTTTTCCTCGGATGCACCGTCACGCCTGACGCTTCCCGTGACGGGGTACCCCTCATAATTGTGGGTGGAGGGAGGGGGGCGGCGGTGTTGCGGCGCGGCACGTGACACCAGTGCGCCCGGCGGTTCGCCTGGTACCACCGCCAGCATGCGCGCGTACGCCACGTCGATCCGCTTCAGGTCGCTGATTAGCCGCGCGATCTCGGCCGGGTACCACACCAGCTGATCCAGGTACACCACGAACAGCGCGAAGTCGCCCACGCTAAACTGGCCGGTGGCGAGCAGTTGGGCTCCGAGCAGCAGCACCAACCCGGCACCAACGTGGCCGAGATGAATGCTGGAGGAATCAAGCAGCACGCCAAACGCGCTGTCGCGGACCGCCATGCGTCGCCGCGCATCGCCCAGTGCATTGAGTCGCTCGACGGCGTGCCTGCTGGCGCCGGCCACCGTCAGCGCGAGGTGGGCGCCGAGCACTTCGCCCAGAAACCCGGTCAACCGGCTGGTGGCAGCGCGCGACGCCGCGCGATACACCATCGTCCGCGTGCCAAGCGCCTCTGTCAACCACGCGCTCAACAGCAGCGGCACGCACAGCACCAGCGTCAGCATGGGATTGATTCGCCACATCACGATGACCGCGACAAACACAAAGATGGTCCGCCCGATCAGGTCGCACACGCTGTCGAGTCCATCCGCCATGCTGTCTGGATCGTCGCGGAAGCGGCTGATGGTCTGGCCGACTGGCTCGCGCAAGCCGTATCGGCCGTAGCCGCGCAAAACGCCCGCCAGCAGATTCCGCTGCAGCAGCACCCGCGCTTTCTGCTGCAACGCGTTCCATGGATTCCCAAGCACCGGACCTGTGACAGCTTCCATCAGCTGTGCCACAACCAGCAGGGCGATCGCACTCCAGACGTTCAGTCCCGCCGAGTCACCCGAGAGTGCGTCGAACAGCGCACGCGAGGCGAGTCCGATTGGGATCGGCACGAGACCGATCTCGACGACCGCGAACACGACGCACGCGATGAAATACCGCGGGCTGAACTGGATCAGCCGGACAAGGACGAACATTGGGCTCATGCCAGCGCCTCGCTCAGGCCAACGCGCAGCAGATGCGAGAAATGCGAGTGAGGATCACGTTTCAGGTCGTGCCGCCGCCCGGACTCCACAACGCGTCCGTTGTCGAGAATCACGATGCGATCCGCACGCTCCACTGTCGCCAAGCGGTGCGCAATGACGACGCCGGTGCGTTGCTCCAGGAGCCGACTGACCGCACGCTCCAGCATCTGCTCGGTTGCTGGATCCAGGCGTGAGGAGGCCTCGTCGAACACCACCAGACCTGGCGATTTCAGAAACACGCGCGCCAGCGCCACCAGCTGGGCTTCGCCGGCAGAGAGTCCGCGACCCCCCGGGCCGACCAGCGTATCCAGTCCCTCCGGGAGACTTGCCAACCAGGCGCCGAGCTCCAGGTGCGCAAAGACCTCGCGGACTCGCGCATCACTCACGCTTGCGTCGAACAGCACAACGTTGTCGCGCAACGTGCCACCAAACACCTGCACATCCTGCGTAACCAGGCCCACTCGAGCACGCAGTTCCTCCAGGTTGATCTGCCGGACATCTACTCCGCCGAGTCGTACTTCGCCCTCCGCCGGATCGTGTAAGCGAAAGAGCAACCGCGAGAGTGTGGTCTTGCCGGATCCGGTGCGTCCCAGCAGACCCAGGATCTCGCCAGGCTCGAGTCGAATTGACACGTCGTGGAGGACAGCCTCCTGTCCGTACGCGAAGGAGATATTCCGCACCTCCAGCGCAAGTGCGCCCTCGGACAATGCGATTCGTCCATGATCGATCAGAGAACGGCGCGTCTCGAGCAGCTCGGCGACGCGCACCATCGCACCGGTGGCCTGGAGGAAATTACTCATCTGGCGGGTGAGGCGGTCCAGAGGCTGGCGGAGCATCCCCGCATAGCGGAATACCACGTACACGCTGCCTAGCGAGATAGCGCCCACGCCGTACAGCGCGGCGCTGAGCCCCAACGCACCCGCGCTTCCCAGCACGAATAGGACGGCAACCACCGCATTGAAGATCGAAGCCGCCATAACCGAACGCTGCATCGCATGGAATCGACTCCAGAGGCGAGTTTCCATGCCTTCCAGCGTGAACGCGTCCGCGCCGTTGGCTTTGAGGTCCGGCAAACCGCCCAGGCGTTCCTCGAGAAATGCGCTGACGTCCGCCGCGGCAGATCGTGCAGTGCGCGAACGGACGCCGACGAATCCACCACCTCTGGCGATGAACACCAGCACCGACAGCACACAACAGCTGAGCAATCCGCCGATGCGCCAGTCCTCCACGAACAGGAGCCCGAGCACACCGATCAGGAAGACCCCACTGCCAAGGACCTGCACCACGAACCGGGCGAAGAAATCGGCAATGGCTGAGACGTCACCGTCGATGCGCTCGATCAGCTCACCGGGGGTGTGCTCGGTGTGAAAGCTGGCATCGAGGTCCAGCACGTGGCGCGTCAAATCGGCGCGTAACGCGTTGGTTGTTCGCCAGCCGAGGTCCTCGGCGACATACGTCTCGGCGACCGTTGCCACTTGCGACAACGCCGCCACGCCAATAAACAGCAGCGCGATCCAGACCAGCCGCGTAAACGGCTCGCCGGCCTGGGCGCGATCGATAAACAGGCGTGCGACCTGCGGATTCGCGAGTTGCAGGCTGACGCCTGCGAAGAGGAGAAGCCCGAGCACCACAACTCGTGGCCACTGCGGACGCAGATAGGTTGAGAGCAATCCACGCGGAATATTCGGCAACAAAACAACGCGCTCCAGCCAAACAGGCCCTGGCGCAATCGAGAGATCGCGCTCTCGACTGCGTAAACGGTTCCCGAAGGTACATTGGGGCAGGGCCTAATCCTCAGAGAGGAGGACCCTGATGCTGCCAGGTCCTGCGGAGGAGAGCGCGAACCGGCTCAGCGGAGCGCAGCCACCACGAAGGCCTGATCAACGCGCGTTGCCATGTTGCACCTCCGTGGGGATGTAGTACGTTCACCATACGCCATGGCGCGGAGCCTGGCAAGGCCTATGATGACCAGAAACCCATATGTCAGAACCGCAGGCCGCACCAGAGGCCCGCATGCGTGGACTTCTGGTGCGACAATCCCCGTCTGGCGCGCACATGGACGCCGGCATCCTGGACTTGGCACAATTTGACGTGGTGGACTTCGCGCCAATGGACTTGTTGCACTACGGCGTCACGCTCGCACCGGGTGAGGTCCGCACCGCGGTGGTGCTGATTGGCAATTACATCGTCGACACCAT
>JAFAZN010000067.1 GCA_019239775.1 Chloroflexota bacterium | reverse complement strand
CCATGTTCGGCACTATACCCTCCAGGATGAAGCGCAGCGGCGTTTTCGGTGCAGGGGGCTCCGCCCCCCGGGGCCAGTCGCTCGTCGCGCTGCGCGCGGTCGCTCCTTCCCGCCCCGTCCCCCTGGGTACGTGCTGAGCCGCCGCATACCGCCTGTGGACTCCTTAGGGGCTGCCGCTGCTCCGCTCGTTGCGATCGACCGTCAGTGGCCGCCGAATAGGCCCATCATCGGGGGGACGGGGCGGGAAGGAGCGACCGCGCGCAGCGCGACGAGCGACTGGCCCCGGGGGGCGGAGCCCCCTGCCCCGGATGCGCAAAATCACCGGGAACTTCTCCCCATGTCGGCCGCCCTCGTACGCCCGAAACTCAGGTTCATGACGACGACGAACAAGGCCACGACCGGTGAGCTGTATGTGCGAGCGATGGCCGCGACGCAGCGGATCATTGACGGGGTTGCCGCTGACCAGTGGGGCGCCTCCACGCCATGCACGGAGTGGAACGCCCGACAGGTGACCAACCACATCATTGGCGAGAATCTGTGGGCGGCCGAGCTGTTCCGCGGCAAAACGATCGAGCAAGTTGGCAACACGCTGGACGGCGACCTGACAGGCAACGATCCCGCGACCGCGTATCGCCGCTCAGTGCACGTTGCCAAGGAGGCCGTCGAGGCGCCAGGTGCGATGCAGTCGATTTGCCACCTGTCGTTCGGCGATTACTCGGGGGCCGATTACGCCGCGCAGCTGTTCATGGATACGTTCATCCACGGCTGGGACATTGCCAGGGGTACTGGCGGAGACACGCGGCTTGACCCTGAGTTGGTGGCAGCATGTGAGCCGATCGCCCAGGAGCTGACGCGCCAGTTTCGCCAGGCTGGCGTTTTTGGCGAGGACCTCCAGGTGGATGCTGACGCCGATCCTCAGACGCGGCTACTGGCGCTGCTCGGGCGCAGGGCGTAGCGACACCAGCCGTGTCCAACCAGCGTCTCCGTGTCGCAGCAGTCCAGGCAGAGTCGGTGTTCCTTGATCGCGAGGCGACGGTCAACAAAGCCCTTCAATTGATCGAGGCGGCAGCCGCCAGCGGAGCCGAGCTGGTGGTCTTCCCCGAAGCGTTCGTGCCCGGCTATCCCGTCTGGCTCTGGGGAGAGCGGGCGGACGTGGAGCCGGATGCGTACGTCCGCCTGTACGCCAATGCAGTCCAGGTGCCGGATGCGACTACGGCGTGTCTGGCTGAGGCGGCCACCCGAGCAGGTGTCGGCATCGCGATCGGGATCACCGAGCGCGACGCCGCGTACAGCCGCGCCACACTCTACAACACCCTGCTGTTGTTCGGTCCGGATGGCAGGTTGATTCTGCACCGGCGCAAGCTGATGCCGACTTACAAGGAACGGACCGTCTGGGGCCAGGGCGACGCCAGTTCCCTGGTCACTGCCGACGTACACGGGGTCCGCGTCGGAGGCCTGATCTGCTGGGAGAACTTGATGCCGCTCGCTCGCCAGGCGATGTATGCCCAGGGCGAGCAGCTGCACCTTGCACCAACCGCCGACACGGGCAAGGCGTGGCAGGCGACTGTACGCCACATCGCATATGAGGGCCGTATCTTCGTCGTCAGCTGTTGCCAGGTGCTGCGGCGCACCGACGATCCAGCTTTGAGCGGATTCCCGGCGGACGCCGAATGGCTGATGCGCGGCGGTACGGCGATCGTCTCGCCCACCGGTGACTGCGACTACCTGGCGGGGCCGGTGTACGAGCAGGAATCAATACTGTACGCCGACCTGGATCTGACGGACGTCATCCGGGCCAAGCGCAGCTTCGACGTGGCGGGCCACTACGCCCGAGCGGACGTCCTTCAACTGCACGTCGATCGGAACGCGCACGTACCCCTGCAGGAGGAACGATCATGATGCAAACGCGATTCACGCGGCTGGTTGGCTGCGAGCTGCCGATCCAGATGGCGGGCATGGGTGGAGTCGCGATTCCGCCGCTCGTAATTGCAGTATGCCGCGCCGGCGGGCTCGGCATGCTTTCAGGAGCGCACTCCTCACCAGAGACAATGCAGCGATTGTTGGACGACGTCCGCGCCGGCACCGACCGGCCGTTTGGCGTCAATTTCCTGATGCCGTACCTCCGCGAGACCGCGTGCGTCGATGCTGCCGCGGCTGTGGCGCGTGTGGTGGAGTTCTTCTACGGTGCTCCTGACGGACAGCTTGTGGAGCGCGTGCACAGGGCTGGAGCGCTGGCTGGCTGGCAGGTTGGCTCCGCCGACGAAGCGCAAGCCGCTGAGGGGGCTGGCTGCGATCTGATCGTGGCCCAGGGTGTTGAGGCCGGCGGGCACATCCGCGGCCAGATCGGGCTGCTGCCGTTGCTCGACCAGGTGCTGCGCAGTGTGGAGATGCCGGTCATCGCCGCCGGTGGCATCGGCAGTGGTCGCGCGATGGCTGCTGCACTGGCGCGCGGCGCGGCCGCGGTTCGCGTCGGCACCCGCTTCGTGGCGGCGGAGGAGTCGCCGGCTCATCCACTGTATCTCGAACAGCTGGTGAACGCTCGCGCGGAAGACACCGAGCTCACTGAGGCGTTCAACGTTGGCTGGCCGGATGCGCCGCACCGCGTCCTGCGATCGTCGCTCGATGCGGCACGCCGCGCGACCGATGAGGTGATCGGCGAAACAAGTGATTACTTCGATCCGCGTCGCCGCGATCCGGTCCGGCGGTGGCAAGTGCTCACGCCGACCGTGCGTGTCACTGGCAAATGTTGCCGCCATGCCGCTGTGGGCTGGCGAGTCGGTGAATTTCGTTACACACCGCCAGCCCGCGGGGGACATCGTGCGCGAGCTGATCGAAGAAGCCGAGCAACATCTGGTCGCGCATGGCATTCCGCGCGCCGACACGAAGCCGGATTCCCGGGTCGGCGCGTCGGAGAGCCACCTATCGCAACCACATTGAAATGCGCTTGTCCTCGCCGCCGCTGGTGCGATTTCCGCAGTATCCCGTTACCAGTTTGGCAATGATCTCGTGGTCGAACGGGTGACAAACGCCCGACCTGAAAGGTGCATGATCAAGTGGCAATGTCACACTGATGGTGTCCGATCCTCAATCGCACAGCAGAGATCGAAAATGCATCCGCGCACACCAGGTCCGTACCCAACCGCACAGCTGGACGCGTGGACTTCGAGCCGCGAAATGAACAGGTCGACGCGATCGAAGATCCGGGTAATTCGCCGCGCGGCACGTTCCTGATGCATCAGAAAACACTGTCGACTCGGGCCGTCTGATCCGGCATAGATTACGGCGTTCGGGCTACCGTGCGAACCTGGGCAATCTACACAAACCGCTCGACGGCTGTTGCTCCTTATGTGCGTCACCGTTGGGCGGGTCGACACTCTAACGTCGGGAAATAGTGCGATCGGTGATCGCGGGGGCGACTCATATCGCGTCCGCTATCACTCATTCGGGAGCGACGGCCGCTTGTACACCCGGTTCCGGTTCACGATGTGCTGACAATGGATCGACTCCTTTGCGGTTTTTGATCGTTTCGTAGAAAGCACTGCTGAAACATCGCCGCGTGCCAAAGCGACGCCACCAATCCTGGACGCCGAATGTATTAGCCAAGACGCGGCGGCGGCGTCTGGATGAAATCTTCAGGAGAATCGGCGAACCGAAAACGAACGGAATTCGTTTACCATCGAGCTGATCCTGATGGAGCGGTTGGGTTTGTCTTCCGATTCACACGATCTGCTTGGGTTGCTCCTGCAGTTGACCGTCAACAGTCCGCGCCGCCGCGGGCGACCGGGCCATCCTGCTCGGGTAGGAGCGCACGTTATGGAGTATTCGAGTAAGAGCATGGAGCTTCGGTTGGACCCTATTCTGGCCGAGGAGCCGGTGGTCAACGGGCGGATGCGCTGTGGAAAGTGCTAGTGGAATCTCGCCGCGTTCCAGAGCGCGGCTCGCGGGCCTGTTCCAGGCGCTTGAGGGCTTCCCCGCCGCGTTTGGGCAGGTGGTTGTAATCGGGACGCTCGTAAGCAGCGGAGACCCAGCGGTCACGGCTCACAACATCCTGGCGAACGAGACCCTCTACCGGCTGGGATTCCTGATCCCAATCGCCGCGGTCGGTTTTCACATTATGTGGACGCTGCTGATGTATCAGCTGTTTGTGCCGGTGAACCGAACCATTGCGTTGCTTGCGACGTTCGTTATGCTCGTCGGCTGTGCGATTCAGGCTTTGGCTGCGTTGGTGTATCTCGCGCCGTTGGTTATCCTGCAACCGGCAAGCTCCCTCAGCAACTTCGACACGTCGCAATTGCAGAGCCTGGCTCTGGTGTTCGCCAACCTGAGCACTGCGACATTCCAGGTCTACTTGATCTTCTTCGGACTGTGGTGCGTACTGACCGGATACCTCATATTCAAGTCGACCTTCCTGCCACGCATCCTCGGGGCGCTGCTGGTGCTCGATGGAGTAGCCTGGATGACGTTCCTTTGGGCACCATTCGCGATCGCCATCTACCCGGCTATCGAGGCGGTCTCCGCCCTGGCCGAAATCCCTCTTCTGCTGTGGTTTGTGATCTTTGGCGTGAACAATCAGAAGTGGTACGCACAGGTAAGGGGATAGCCCGATGCCAGTCGACTTAACGATGTTGCACAACAACCGCTGCGGCGCACGCCAGACAGTTCGGGCGTGCTTCTCTAAACTGGAGCCGCACTCCAGTTGTGTCTGCGCAGGTGCACACAGCGACCATCCGCAACTTCCAGCCGCTGGAGAGGATCCTGGAATCGAACGGGTCCGCATTTCGCTACCAGGAGGGATCGGCCCTTCGCCGAAAGATTGAGGCCACCTTCCAGTAGGGAAGCAGCACAGCTCCGACAACAACTCGTTCTGACGCAACCCTGTTTGCGCCCGACATCTGCTTGGCGGCGACGCACGTGGGACTGCCGCTTCCGCCTGCTGCGAGCAGTCGCCCAGCTTGCGTGAGATGTCTGCAGGGAATTGCTTCAGCAGCGTTGGAAAGTAACGCTGGAGGACAACCATGCGTGCGCACCGCATCAATCGCATGAGCAGCGTCGTGCTCGTTGTTCTGTCTGTGACTGCACTGGTTACGGTCCTGACGGGGCTGATCTGGCCGCCGTCAACGCCAGAAGCCGACGAAGGAACTCAGGCGCACGTTTTTCAGCTTTCAATCGCGGGACTCCTGCCGATCGCCGTTCTTGTCGTCGGCACGGCCGACTGGCGCCAGCCGCGGCGTAGCCTGCTTCCACTGGTCACCGCATTTGTCATGGCAGTGCTCGCGTTCGCAGGGCTGTATTACCTGGAGCACTTCCGATAATTACTGCGCCCCCGGAAGAACTGGATCCCTTGCTGGCACAGCACCAGGTCGAAGCCGGCTTCAGGCAACTGCAGGTCGTCAGCCCGCCGCTGAATGAACTCGACTTGCACGGCGCCTGCCGGATACGCCCTGGCTGTCCACCGGGCCTACCTTCAATGACTCGATGTACGCGCCAGACGCGCCGAAGAGACCCGCGAGCTCGAGGCGCGGGCGACATCGACGTGGTTGGCGAAGCCGCGACCGGCAGTGAGGTCGTGCAGCTCGCCCTCGAATACAAGCCTGCTGTGGCGCTGATGGACATCGGCATGCCTGAGATGGATGGCCTGGAGGCTACGCGGCGCATCGGGTGAAACCCGGGTTGGGAGGTGTGCGCGTGCTGATCCTGACTACCTTCGAGGCTGACGAATATGTTTTCGAGGCGTTGCGCGGCGGCGCCAGCGGCTCTGCCGGCCTCTGCTGATGGCCTGATCGATGCCGCCTTCGTCAACTACCCGGCCAACCCGCCAAAGACCGTCCAGGAAACACTCGGTAGCGGTGGCGACGTAAGTGTCGTCACCTGGACGACCAGCGCGCCTCCGACCCATGGAGTCCAACGCGCTGTAGCAGGCGGTCAACAAAGAGCTTGGCGTGAACTTGACCATCAGCATCCAGGCGCAGGCGGATTATGCCACCGTCAAGCTGCCCACCATCATCGGTGGTAACGACCGGCCGGACATTCGCTATTACGCTCCAGTGGCGATCCCGCAATATCCGTAATTCGTCAAAGCCAAGATGGTGGACCTGAGGCCGCATCTAACCGGCGACGCCATCAAA